>JBDTLT010000240.1:0-8221 GCA_039934635.1 Acidimicrobiales bacterium | reverse complement strand
CGACGCGGTCACCTATGTGTCGCCCGACGCGGCGCAGTGGTTCGCGGATCACGACGTCTCGATCGTGGGAGCCGACAACCCGGCGGTCGAGCGCACGGCGTTGCCGGGCAAACTGCCGCCGCTGCACGAGGTGCTCCTTTGCGAGCTGGGCATGTACTTGCTCGAAATGCTCACGCTCCGCGAACCCGCGTTGGCTGGTGTGACCGAGGGCTTGCTCGTCGTCGCCCCGTTGCGCATCACGCGTGGCGTGAACAGCCCCGTCAACCCGCTATTGATCGTCTGAGAGGCGCGCTCCGTGAAGGGTTCCACGGCAGTCGTCGGCATCGGCGAATCGCAGTACTACAAGGGTGGTCGGTCGCCGCACTCCGCACTACAGTTAGCGGTGACAGCGATCCGCGCCGCGGTCGACGATGCCGGACTTTCGTTGCGAGATGTCGACGGCTTCGTGTCATTCCACGAAGAACGCCGGTTTGCCTACCTCGCGTCGCTCCTCGGCTGCGCGAATCTTCGGTTCTCGGCGCAGGTCTCGAGCGGCGGCGGCAACATCAGCGCTGCCGCGTTGCTACTCGCTGATGCCGCTGTACATAGCGGTCAAGCCGACGTGGTCGTCGCGTATCGCTCACTCTGCCAGAGCGGCGCTACCCGCTACGGTCGACCGGTGCTCGCTGCGGCGGCCGCCGGTGAGGACGCGTTTCTCACACCGTTCGGCTCTGCCGCACCCGTGGTGAAGAACGCATTGTTGACCAAGAAGTTCATGCACGACCACGGAGTCTCGAACGACGCGGTGTGTGAGGTGGCAATGGCGAGCTACGCCCACGCGCAGCACAACCCGCGCGCGGTGATGCACGGCCGGCCGCTATCGCGCGACGACTACTACGCGTCGCGTTTGATCGCCGATCCATTCCGCCTGTTCGATTGTTGCCAGGAAAGCGACGGTGCCGCGGCTGTGGTGGTCACGCGAGCAGACCGCGCTCGCGACCTTCGCCGAGTGCCCGTCTATCTACGCGCCGGTGCGGTTGGTATGCAGCAGTACGGGGGCCTCTGGGCCTTCAACGACGCGTCGTTTCCCGCGGGGCGGTACCGCGACGTCGGGCGCCTCTTGTGGGAAGGCGCTGGTGTGCGGCCCGACGACGTGCCTGTGGCCCAGTTCTACGAGAACTTCACGGGTACCACGCTCATGGCGATCAGCGATATGGGGCTGTGCGAACCAGAGGAGCTCAACGACTACGTCGCCGAGGGCAATCTGCGCTGGCCCGACGGGAGGATTCCCATGAACACCAGTGGCGGCAACCTCGCCGAGGCCTACATCCAGGGCTTTCAGTTACTCAACGAGGGAGTGCGCCAGATACGCGGCGACGCCACGTGCCAGGTCCCCGGAGCCGAGCTCAGCCTCGTCGTCGCGGGGCCCGGCACGCCACCGGGGAGCGCGGTCTTGTTCTCTGCCCACGGCGATCAGCGAGTCGCGAGGAGTGCCGGTGTCTGACCGATACCTGCCTGACGCCTGGGTCGTACCCCTGATCGACGAACGCAACGAGGCGTTCTTCACCAGCGGCGCGCTGCGGCTCACACGCTGTCGTTCGTGCGGCCACGTGCAGCATCCGCCTGGCGAGGTGTGCACGCGCTGTCAAGCCTTCGACTTCGGGCACGTCGATGCCGCGCCGCACGGCTCGATTGCCTCCTTCACCCTGGTACACCACGCCGTGAACGACCAGCTGGCCGAGGCGGTGCCTTACAACGTCGTCGTCGTCGAGTTGGACCAGTTCCCTCACGTGCGCATCGTCGGCAACGTCATCGATGCCACACCCGCCGAGCTATGTATCGGGCGCACTGTGACGTGCGACTGGGTCGACGTCGCCGTGAACCAGGGTGACATCGAGACCGTCCGGTTGCCACAGTGGCGGCTCGACCCGCCGACGATTCGAAGGGACTCTGATGAAGAAGTTCGTCGCGCCTGACCTTGCGCTCGAAGAGATGACGGTGGCCGCGCTGCTGCAGCGACGTGCACAGGAGACACCCACGCGCATGTTTCTGCGCTTCGGCGAAGAGTCAGCGACCTTCGCGCAAGTTCACGATCGAAGCGTGATGTACGCGAACGCGATCGCCCGGAGCGGCGTGCAGCAACACGACTACGTAGCACTGATGATGGTCAACAGCTTGGAATACGTCTACACCTACTTCGGATTGGCTCGGCGCGGCGTTGCCGTCGTACTGGTGAACACGGCATACCGGGGGTACATGCTGGAGCATGTCCTGATCGACGCTGGCGTCTCGACGATGATCGTCGACGCAGACCTGGTGCCAGTGCTGATCGAGTCGTTGGCGAGCTTGCCGGGACTTCGTCGGATCTTGATCGTCGGTGCGACCGGTGATCTCTCGACGTGGGAAGCAGACGCGCCCGCAGTCGACTTCATGCCGTTCGTGGCGGACGCGGCACAAGTCACCGGTGGCGCGGTGGTTACGGTCGATCACGCAGACGCTCATTGCGTTGTGTACTCGTCCGGAACGACGGGCCCATCCAAGGGAATCGTCATAACGAACGCCCACGCGGTCGTGAAGGCGATCGAGGTGTTGCGCATCTGCCATTTCACTGCCGACGATGTGCTCTACTCGCCACTGCCACTCTTCTACAGCATGGGTCTTCTGCGCGGGGTGCTATCGGCCATGCTGGTCGGATCGACAATCGTGCTGCGCGACCGATTCAGCGTCACCGCGTTCTGGGACGATGTCCGCGCCACTGGGGCAACCGTAGCGCACTGCGTGTTCAGTCTGCCCGAGATGCTCAAGACCGCACCGGCCCACCCCCGCGACGGCGACAACTCACTGCGCTGCATGTTCAACGCTCGTCATGACCCCGAGTTCGAAGAGCGGTTTGGTTTGCGCTGCATCGAGAGCTACGGGCTGACCGAGGCAGGCAATGCCATCTACAGCCGCATCGACGAACCGCCACGGCTCGGATCATGTGGGCGAGTGTCCGAAGAGTGGGATGTCCTGCTGGCCGACCCGCAAGGGCGCGAGGTCCCGGTCGGAGATATGGGAGAAATACTGATCCGTCCCCGGTTGCCGCACCGCATGATGATCGGTTACTTAAATCAGCCCGAAGCGACTGTTGCTGCGACGCGCAACCTCTGGCTGCACACCGGTGACCTCGCGTCGGTGGATGCAGGGGGCTACTACACCTATCGCGGCCGGCTGAAGGAAGTGATTCGGCGGCGCGGCCAGAACATCTCGGCTTGGGAGGTCGAGAAGATTCTGAGTGAGCATCCCGCGGTGCGCGAGTCCGCGGCATACGCCTTCCCGTCACCGATCGGTGAGGACGATTTGCGAGTCTCCATCGTCGCCCATGACGGCGTCGTTGCCGATCTCGAAGACATTGCTGCTCATTGCGCGCGGCGTATGCCGCCGTTCATGGTGCCGCGCTACTACGAATTCCGCGAGGACTTCCCGCGCACGCCGAGCGGTCGCATCCAAAAACACATACTGCGCGATGAAGAGCTGCCCGATTGGTGTTTCGACCGCGAGCGGGTGACGTAGGGCAGAGAGCGGTGTCGCAGCCGGGAGTGGCTAGCCCGACACCACGTCGTTGGGAAAGTGACACGCGACCGCATGCTCCGGCGCCACCTCTCGCAGCGTCGGAGTCAGTTCCGCACAGATCGCTTGCGCTTTAGGGCAGCGGGTGCGAAATCGGCACCCCGAAGGCGGCGCGATCGGCGAAGGAATATCGCCCTTATCCTCCCCGGCGGTGGCAGTGTGCCCTGATTCGGCGTCTTCGATCCTGGGCACTGCGGCGAGCAGCTGACTGGTGTACGGATGTAGCGGCGATCGGTAAATCACGTCGGGCGAGGCGATCTCGCACAGCCGACCCAGGTACATCACTGCAACACGATCGCTCACGTTCTTGACCACTCCGAGGTCGTGCGCGATGAAGACCATCGTGAGGCCATAGCGATCTTTGACTTCCTCGAGCAGGTCGAGGATCTGCGCTTGGATCGACACGTCGAGCGCGGACACCGGCTCGTCGCACACGAGCAGATCGGGCTCCAAAGCCAAGGCTCTTGCGATGCTGACTCGTTGACATTGTCCACCCGACAGCTCTGATGGCCGTCGAGCGCTGTCGGCATCGCTGAGGCCCACCGCAGCGAGCATTCGGTCAACATTGTCGAGCCGATCGCTGCGGCCCGTTGCGCGCAACGGTTCGGCGATGATGTTGCGCGCGGTGCGGCGTGGGTTGAGGCTCGAGATGGGGTCCTGAAAGATCATCTGCGCTCGATGGCGCATGTCGCGCAGCTCGCGCGCCGACAGCAGAGTCAGGTCGGTGCCTTCGAGGCGGACGGTGCCCGATGACGCCCGCTGCAATTGGAGAATGGCGCGGCCGGTCGTCGACTTGCCACAGCCGGATTCGCCGACGAGGCCGAGCGTTTCGCCGCGCATGACGTCGAAGCTGACCTCGGACACTGCATGAACAGTGCCCTTCTTGACCTTGTACTCGACGACCAGGTCGCGCACTTCGAGCAGGACTTCGCCGGGAGGCGAACCAACCGCTCGATCACTGCCGTCGACTGCCCTCGCGGCATTGAGGCGCGCCGCGCTCGGCCGCATGGCGACATCGACCGCGCTGCGCCCGACCGCTGGCAACGGGTACCAGCACGCGGCGAAGCGGCCGGGACTCAACTCTGCCAAAGGGGGACGCTCGGTGCGGCACTTGTCAGTTGCGTACGAGCAGCGCGGGGCAAAGTCGCACCCCGGCACCTGCGCGTGCGCCGGCGGCGGCACACCGGGAATCGCAGGAACAGCGGCGTGGCTCGGGTACTCGAGGCTCGGTATCGATTTGAGCAGTGCCTCGGTGTACGGCATACGAGGGCCAGCGAACAGTGCCGCGGTCGGTGATTGTTCGACGACGCGTCCGGCGTACATGACGATGACTTGGTTGGTGCGACCGGCGACTATGCCGAGATCGTGCGTGACGATGATCATCGACATGTCTCGCTCGGCCTGTTTCGCGGCAAGCAGGTCAAGTATCTGTGCCTGGATCGTCACGTCGAGCGCCGTCGTCGGCTCGTCGGCGAGCAGCATGGTCGGCTCGCAGGCCATCGCGATGGCGATGACGACGCGCTGGCGCATCCCGCCCGACAGTTGATGGGGATACTGATCGATGCGTTGGCCCGGTTCGGGAATGCCTACCGAGGTGAGCAAGGCAACCGCGGCGTCGCGGGCCTCGGCGCGCGACAACGATCCGTGGGCGCGGAGCTTTTCGGTGACCTGCGCGCCGATACGGTGCACGGGGTTGAGCGACGTCATCGGGTCCTGGAAGACCATCGCCATCTGGGTGCCCCAGACGCGACGCATCGCCCGCAGGGACTGGCCGACCAGCTCGTGCCCGTCGAGCCGAACCGAACCGCGTACGTCGACCGACCGCGGCTGCAAGCCCATGATCGCCCGCACCAACGCACTCTTGCCGGCACCGGATTCGCCGACGATGCCCAAGGTGCGTCGCGGGGGGACTGTCAGCGAGACGCCCCTGACGGCAGCGACATGGCCCCATTGTGTCTGGAACCGAACCGTGAGGTCGCGCACCTCCAGCCGTGGCCCGCAGGCCGCGTCGTCAGTGCGGTCAACGGTTGGTTGGTTGTTGGTCGTGGAGCTCATCAAATCCTCAGATGCGATTGCTCAGGCCATCGCGACGACGTAGCCACTCACCGATCATGTTCAACGAGTAGACGGTCGAAAAGAGGGCGAGGCCGGGCACGGCGACCGACCACGGATGCGCGGCCAGCTGCGATTGCCCCTCGCTGATCATCACGCCCCATGTCGGTGTGGGGGGACGCACGCCGAGACCCAGATAGCTGAGCGAGGACTCGGCGACGATCAACACGGCGACGATGACGACGCCGTAGGTCGAAACGGGCCCGACGATGTTCGGCAACACCTCACGGCTGAGAATGCGAGGCGTCGACGCCCCGGTCGCGCGTGCCGCAGTCACGAAGTCCGTCGTGCTTACACGCAGTGTGTTCGCGCGCGACAGCCGGATGAACGTGGGCAGCGAGACGATCGACAGGCCGACGACGACGACGCGCAAGCTCGGTCCCATCGTGGCGGCCAACGCCAGCAGAACGACGAGCCCGGGGAACGACAGCAGCGCGTCGGTGATGAGCCCTACAAGATCGTCGAACAGACCGCGTCGATAGCCCGCAACGAGGCCGATCGCCATGCCGACGACAAACGCGATTGCGGCCGAGAGTACGCCCGCGGCCAACGAGATACGAGCACCATAGACAACGCGCGAGAGTTGGCTGCGGCCGAGCTGATCGGTGCCCAGTGGCTCTGACCAACTCGTGAAGGGCGTCAGGTGGGTATGGCCGGTGTCGTCGGCCGGGTCTGTGAGCGGCAACCACGCGGCGAAGGCCGAAGTGACTATCAACAACAGCAGCCACAGCGCGGCAATGGCAACGGGGATGTTGCTGCGGCGGCGCGCTGACCGCGCACTGCCCGCGGGTGCGGCTATGGCGTCGTCCATGGCGATGGGTGCGGTGGCTCCGGCCGTCGAGTTCAAGTCTCGACTCATCATCGGACACGCACCCGCGGATCGACGGCGGCGTACAAGATATCGACGAGCAGGTTCACGACGAGATATACACCTGCGATGAACAGCACAAGGCCCTGCACCATGATCAGGTCCTTGTTGAGCACCGCGTTGACGAGCAGCCGCCCGACGCCAGGTAGCGTGAAGACGATCTCGACGACGATCGTGCCCGCCAAGAGCCGGGCGACGCTGATGCCACCCAGCGTGATCAGTGACAGCGACGAGGGTCGCAACGCGTGGCGCACCATGATCCTGCTCGTAGATATTCCCTTCGATCGCGCCATCGCGATGTAGTCCTGTTGCAGTGTCTGTATGAGATCGGCGCGCAGCACGCGCTGGAATGCGACGATCTCGGTCATAGCGACGGTGAGAGCTGGCAGGAACGCGCCGCGCAGGTTGTCCGTCAAGCTGCGACTGATCGGGACCCAGCCTTGTATTGGGAACCAATGCAGCTTGATCGCGAACACATAGATCAACAGCAAGGCGGTGAGGAACGACGGCATGCAAAGGACGATCGACGTGAAGACGTCGGTGCCCCGGTCGATTCGTGATCCGGAGCGGTAGGCCGTAATCATCGCGGCGGGCACAGAGAGCACGAGCGCCAGCACGGTCGCGAGCAGAGTGAGTTCGATCGTCACCGGCAGACGGGCGACGAGCGACTCGGTGACCGGTTGCCGCGTGAGGTACGAACGCCCCAGATCGCCGTGCGTGACGTCGTTGATCCACCGTCCGTAGCGCGTCACGAGTGGATCGTTGAAGCCGTACTGCTCGTTGATCGCCTCAAGGATCTCGGGCTGTGCATCCGGGCCGGCAATGGCGATTGCGGGGCTTGACGGCGTCAGGTCGAGGAACCAGGTCGTTGCGAACGTGACCAATAGCAGCACGAAAACGAGCCGACCCAGGCGCCCCGCGACGAACCGGGTCACGTCAAGCCCTCTGACTCCACAGGCCCCACCAAGTCCAGGGTCGCGCCGCGAGCGATCGCGACGCCAGCGACTTACACAATATGGATCACCATACTACATATGGGAGTGGAGGCTATTTGCTGTCGTTCGCAGAGGGCTGCGCCATCTGGCGCGTGGCGGTGTGGCTGAAGCCTCCATCCACCAATAACTCCTGGCCATTAACGTAGGACGAAGCCGCGCTCGCCAGGAAGGTAACGACGCTGGCGACCTCGGTCAGCTCGGCAATGCGACCGAGCGGGATCTTACTCGCCCGTTGTTCGGCCAGCCCGGGCACGGCATAGCGGCTTTGGGTCATCGGCGTGTGCATGTACCCGGGGCTGACCGCGTTGGCGCGGATGCCGTACTGGCCCCACTCGACCGCGGTCTGGCGCGTGAGCGCCAACAACCCGGCTTTGCTGGCCGAGTACGCGCCGGCACCGAGTGTCGGTGCGGTCGCGCCGATCGAGCCGATATTGACGATGCTGCCGCCGCCACTCTCCCTCATGAGTGCGCCGAAGTGCCGGGTGCACAAGAACGGTCCGCGGAGATTGACCGCCATGGTGAGGTCCCACGTTTCGGTCGTCTCGTCTTCGAGCAAGCGTTTTGGCAAGATCCCGGCGTTGTTGACGAGAACATCGCAGTGCCCATAGTGGTTGCGCGTCGCGGTGACGGCGCCCGCCACCGACACCGCCGAGGTGAC
>JBDTLT010000239.1:0-8231 GCA_039934635.1 Acidimicrobiales bacterium | reverse complement strand
GATAGCCCACGACTCCTCGAGTGTGGCCGTACCGTCGGCGTAGGTCCGTCTCGCCGAGTTCGGCGCGTAGACGGGCTCGTTGCCGGAGTGTTCGAAGGCCATCTGGCCGTCGAACATGTAGGTGTTGACGGGAACCCGAGGCCGGTTGACGGGTAGCTGGTGGAAGTTGGTGCCGATGCGGTTGCGCTGCGCGTCGTTGTAGGCGAACGAGCGTCCGAGCAACATCTTGTCGGGCGACAATCCGATGCCTGCAACGGTATTGCCCGGCGAAAAAGCGGCCTGCTCGATTTGGGAAGAAGTTTTCTGGGTTCCGGTTCAGCGTCATCTTGCCCACCGGAATCAGCGGGTATTCACTGTGCGGCCAGATCTTCGTGAGGTCGAACGGGTTGAACCGATAGGTCTTCGCATCCTCATACGGCATCACCTGCACCTTGAGCGTCCACGAGGGGTGGTCACCGCGACCAATCGCCTCGAACAGGTCGCGACGGTGGTAGCCCGCGTCGGTGCCGGACATTGCGGTGGCCTCGTCGTTGGTGAAGCTCTCCCAACCCAGCTCGCTCTTGAAGTGGTACTTCACCCAGTGGCGCGTACCTGACGCATTGACCCACATGTAGGTGTGGGAGCCGTAGCCGTTCATGTGTCGCCACGTGCAGGGCAGGCCGCGATCGCCCATCAAGTAGGTGACCTGGTGCGCCGATTCGGGGTTGAGCGTCCAGAAGTCCCACTGCATGTGGTTGTCGCGCAGCCCCGAGTCGGGGAGGCGCTTCTGTGACCGGATGAAGTCTGGAAACTTCATCGGATCGCGCACGAAGAAGACCGGCGTGTTGTTGCCGACCAGGTCGTAGTTGCCCTCAGAGGTGTAGAACTTCCTCGAGAACCCGCGCACGTCGCGCCACGTGTCGGGGCTGCCCATCTCGCCGGCTACCGTCGAGAACCGGATCAGCAAGTCGGTGGTCGCGCCGGGCTGAAACAAGGCAGCCTTGGTGAATTGGGTGAGGTCCTCGGTCGTTTCGAATACACCGAATGCACCGGACCCCTTGGCGTGTGGCTGGCGTTCGGGGACCTTCTCGCGGTTGAAGTGCGCCATCTGCTCGAGAAAGTGCACGTCGTGCAACAGCAATGGTCCGTTGGCGCAGACAGAGGGAGTGCCGATCGCTCGGCGCCGGAGCCCCCGAACTCGTCGTCGACCCACCATCGGTCCCAAAGGTTTGTCGGTCCATCGGTCCTCCTTCGTCGGGCTTGGCGCCCGCGGAAGTCGCAAGACGTACAACGTCGTCAAGTCGCTATCGTGCACACCTTAGTGTCGCAACCAACGGGTTCGGATGTGGCGACATGCTCCAGCGCGTCGTCGTTCGACGCGCGGTCCGGGTCAGCGATCGGTGCCGCCCGCGTCGCGCAGGTGCCGCTACTGCCGGCGCCGGCGTTTCGTCTTTCGTTACATCCGTGCGCGTCGTGTTGCCGACCGACGACTGCTTTGCGTTGGTGGCTGTGCGATTTCGCAACGCGGGGGTGTAGGTCGCGTTCGATACGGCGAGGAAACCCTGCAGTCGTGTTGGACGCTGCCTCGCTGTTGGGTGGGGGCCGGGGCCTTGCGCCGGACCTTGGTATCGCAGGCTCACGCGCAGCGTGAGCCCCGCAGCTACCGTACACGCGAGGTCAATCGTTCGTACGTGCCGCTCATCGCCATGCCAGTATCGCGGCATTGCCTTGGTGTTGCGGTACGTGCGGGTGTCCCCGACGACCCGGTCGCTACACCAAGCTGTTCAGGTGGTGTCCATTCGATGAATGCATCAATTTCCGAATTACCCGACGCGCAGTTCAGGCATGTGTTGGTGCCGTTGGACGGATCCGAGCTTTCGCTCGCGGCGATTCCGACAGCGCGCGTGTTGGCCGAACGTTTCGACGCGGAGCTTCACACGATCAGCGTTGCGGAGGCTGGAGGCGGTGATGCGGATCGTCTCCTTGCGTTCGGGTCGATCGCGCTGGGCGTCGACGTGGGAGACGCGCGCGCGGTTGTGGTTACCGGCGATCCGGCTGAGGGCATCGTGCAGCGTGCCGAGGAGTTGGGTGCGTGTCTGGTGTGCCTGTCGACCCATGGCCGCGGCCGTCTGAGTGGTGCATTTGTCGGGTCGGTAGCTCGTTCGGTGCTACGTCTTTCGCGCGATGCGGTTGTCGCCGTGGGCCCGTTGGCCGACCGACCTGGTTGGTCGCCTTCTCCCAATTGGCCCCCGCCGTTGTCGGTGCGTCGGATCGTGGTGTGCGTGGACGGGTCCGCCAACTCCGAAGAGGTACTTCCCGTGGCGTCGGCGTGGGCGCGAGCACTGGGGATGTCGATGACGATCGTGACAGTGATCGAGGATGCGCCGGCTCCGCTGCGACCAGATCGTGGCGCGGGCCAATATGGCGCCGGACGCGATGTCGACGCGTACGTCGAGGACCTGGTGAAGCAATGGCAGGCCACAGCCCCCAATGTCAACGGTGAGGTCATCAAAGATCCGATCAGCGTGGCGAGTGGCCTTCGGACATATCTCGATCAGAAGCCCGCCGGTCTTGTTGCAGTGACGACGCATGCCCGCACGGGCTTGCGACGGTTGCTGCTGGGTGCGACCGCGGCGAGCATCGTCCACGCGTCGGTCGCCCCGTGTCTTGTAGTGCCGCTGCGGGTATAGGGCGTGGCATGGATCGTGTTTTGGGGCGTCGTCAGCATTCGGTTTGTGTTGCCGCTGCTGGTGTTCCGATTCCCGTTGCCGGCGATCATCGCGTGCCTGATCATCGATGCCGCCGACCAAACGATCTTCCATGCGATCTCGGGCGCGCCGTTGAGTGGTTACCAGACCTACGACAAGGCGCTCGACATCCACTATCTGACGATCGCCTATTTTTCGACGATGCGAAACTGGCGGCACGAGTATGCGTTTCGATGGTCTCGCTTTCTGTTCGTCTACCGGTTGGTGGGTGTGTTCCTGTTCGAGTTGCTCGATCGACGCTGGGTGTTGTTCGTGTTCCCGAACACATTCGAGTTTGCCTTCGTCGCGTTCGAAGGCATCAGAACTCGCTGGGATCCGGTCCGGCTCTCACGCAGAGCGATCGTCTGGTCGGTCGCGACGATATGGGTACTGATCAAGCTGCCCCAGGAGTGGTGGATCCACGTCGCTCAACTCGATCTCACCGACGTTCTGGTCGAGCGCCCAGTTGTCTGGACTGTTGTAGCGGGCGTGGTTGTCGCGCCGCTCGGTGGCCTGATGATCTTCCGGAACCGACTTCCGACGGCCAATTGGCCGTTGACCTTCGACGTGGATCGGCACCAGCGGTCACCGGCCGCGGGCGCGGTGGCCGATGAGGGGTTCTTCTCGGCCGTGCTCATCGAGAAGCTGGTCTTGCTGGCGCTTGTCATCGATATCTTCGCGAACGCGTTGCCCGATGTCGAAGCCCGCGACGCCCGGCTGCTCGTCGGTGTCTCGCTGCTGGTGCTGCTGAATGCTGCGATCACTCAGCTCCTGCGTCGGCGCGGTCACACGTGGTCTACGGTCCTGCGCGAGTTTCTGGCGGTGCTGACCATCAACATCGCCGTCGTGACCATCGATGCGGCGGTCGGCACGAGGCGCGTCGCCCATCTGCCGGGACAGGACACCCTCTTCTTCGTGGTGTTGCTGTCGGCACTCATCGCCTTGTTCGACCGGTATCGCCTCCGACGCCGAGCTGCGTTGCAGATAAGCATCGGATCGTGGCGAGCGCAACGTCTCCCGGAGATCCGTCGGCGCATCTCGACTTCGCGTCCGCGCAACCTTCGCGCGGCAGATGCGACCTGTATCCGCCGGGCTATCGGGTCACCTACGACGGTCGCGGCTTTACGCTCTATTTGAACGTGGTCGGCCGATGCGGCGGCGCCAGCGAAAGCGAGCATTCATGGACTTCCAAACGATCGACCTCAGCAGCGAACCGTCGCTCGAGCTCAACAACCTCGTGAAAGGCGGTAACGCCGTCGAGCTGTTCGCCGTGGCCCCTCCGAACGACATGTACCGCAACGGGGGTCTTGTCGTGGGGTGCCGGCCCGAGACCCGACGTGGGTCGTGATCGATCTTCGCGGTAGTACGCAATGGTCGAGTAGGGAAGGCGAGTGATGCGACGAGTCGGTGTGTTGACGAGTGGGGGTGACGCCCCTGGTATGAATGCGTGTATTCGTGCGGTGGTGCGCGCGTGCCTTGCGCGCGATCTCGAGGTGATCGGAATCCGGCGGGGGTTCGAAGGGCTTCTGTTGGGGGAGCTCGAGGTGTTGGATCGAGCCCGGATTGCGAACATCGTGCAACGCGGCGGCACGATATTGGGCACGGCCCGCTCTGGACGGTTCCGTACCGTCGAGGGTCGCATCGACGCGGTGCGCGTGTTGCGCGCGTATCGCATTGACGGGCTGGTGCTCATTGGTGGGGACGGCACTTTTCGCGGCGGCGCCGCGTTGCAGGCCGCCGGAGGTCCGCCAACGGTGGGGGTGCCGGGCACCATCGACAACGACGTAGTCGGCACCGATCGATCGCTGGGGTTCGACACCGCGGTGAACGCTGCGTTGTGGGCGATCGACCGGATCCGCGACACCGCCACATCTCATGAAGTGCTGCACTTCGTAGAGGTGATGGGTCGCCATTGCGGCGCGATCGCCCTCGCGTCTGGTCTGGCGGGCGGCGCAGAGGCCGTCCTCATCCCGGAAACGCCCACCGACGAAGAACGACTGGCAGCAAAGATCGGCAAAGCCATCGCTCGGGGCAAGCGTTCGACAATCGTTGTGGTTGCCGAAGGCGCCCGACCAGGCGGCGCTCGAGTGGTCGCGGAGAACGTAGGTACGAGGATGGGATTGGAATACCGAGTGACGGTGCTGGGTCATCTCCAGCGCGGCGGCGCCCCCACAGCCGCGGATCGGATTCTCGCCGCGATACTCGGTGTCGAAGCGGTTGACGCGCTCGTCGGCGGAGCCTCGGGTATCTCGGTTGGCGAAGTCTCTGGTCAGTTGGTACGCACCGCGTATGGCGCCAACGATGAGCACGGCCGAGGTCTCGACGCCAGGCAGTTGGCCGCTGCTTCATTGTTGGCATGAACCCTACGATTCGATCCGTGCGCCGCGCGAGGCGGCGTGCCTGCGGGCCGCCATGTCAGCGCGCCGAGAGCGCGCGGAGTAGCTGGGCGTCGAGGGCTGGTGCGTTCGGTCCGTATGGCGCGACGTAGAGGCCGCGGTGTCCGCAAGGAGTGAACACCGCGATCAGGATCGCTTGGTCGTCGGGATTCGAGTCGCCTTCGAACCGCACAATTTCTTCGACGGTGGCGTCGGCCGCTTCAGCGAAGTCGCCGCACGCCCCGCACAGCAGTCGCGACTCGGGGGCTGCGGACAGGTCAATGCCGTAGCCGTTTTTGCGCAGTCGTTCGATGGCCGCAAACATCGTCTCCACGTACGCAGTCTTGCCGATGAGGGTTCGAAGCGTGCGTGACATTCGTTCCGATTCTCGCCGAGACCGCCGTACCGTCGGCAAACGAAAGCCGGATGTCGTCTAGGTGGACTTCCCCTCGAATCGTGGAGGGTTGGGTCAAGCGGCCTGGGCGATGATGCGGCGCCGCGCGAATTGGTGGTCAACGCGATCCGGTAGACGAGCTCGGTCTTCAGCGTCGCGAACCAGCTTTCTGCCGCGGCGTCATGGCATTATCCGGCCAATCGGGATCCGGGGTGAAGCAGGATTTCGGTGATCTTTGAGGTCAGTTGGCTTTGCGGGGTGTTGTTGGTTCGAGCCGCCGAGGAGTGGTGCGCTACGCAATCACTGCCGGTCGTCTCACGCTCACCGCCGAGGGGGTAGGCATCGCGGCGTTGGCCGACTGACGCCGATGGCTGCCGCGCCGCGCACGGGTTCCTGGCGAATCTCTGACCACGTTGGTTCGAAGTCAACTCCGTGTAGGTCGAAGATCACCGGCTCAAAAGTCACGTCTGGTTCGCGTCTGCGTTCAGATGCGCGATGGCGAGTGGGCGTCAGATGACGACGACCGGGCAGCGCGCATGATGGAGTAGCTGCCGGCTGACGGACCCCAGTAGCGCTCCGGTGATCCGTCCGCGACCCCGCGTACCCACCACGACCAGCCCGGCGTCAGCGCCGGCAGCGAGATCGACGAGAGCGCTGGCCGCGTTCTGACTGGTGAGGTGAGCGCGCACGCGGATCCCGTCCAACGCCGGCTCCGCGAGGGCACGGTCGAGGATCGCTCGGCCCCCTGCCTCCATCAAGGAAAGGTCGGGCATGATCATCGGCCAGTCAGTCATCACCGGCAGCCGCCACGCGTGGACGACATCGAGTTCGGCGTCTCGAGCGATCGCTTCCGCGGCGGCCCAGCGCAGCGCCGTGAGCGAGCGCGCCGAACCATCGACGCCGACGACGACGCGTCCATCGCGCACGGGCGCAGCGGCTTTCACGACGGCGACGGGACACGTCGCGCTTTGAGGAACACGTTCGCTCACGGACCCGAGCAGCAACCCCTCGAACCCACCAATGCCTCGGGCGCCGACGACGAGTAAATCCGCCCCGTCGCCGGCTTCGAGAAGGGCACGGGCGGGCGTGTCGAGGACGACTCGCTGTGTCACTGCGGCGTGGGGGCCGAGAATCTCACTGACCCACGCCGCCAAGGCCTCGCGTGCGGTGGCCTCGGTATAGCTGTTGTCGAAAGCGTCGGACCGGTCTGCGTGGTGCTGGTTCACATAGCTCCACGCGACCAACGCCTCGAGCTCCGCGCCATGGATTGCAGCCTCCTCCGCAGCCCACCGCATCGCTTCCATTGCGTTCTCGGAACCATCGGTCCCGACGACGATCTTCTTTACGCTCGATCCAGTCATGGTCTCCAGTCTGGCTCGCCGGGAGGCAGCACGTAGCGCCGCAGACGACTGGTTCGCACGCGCAGGGCACCGGTGACCTCGGCAGCGGGGCAGCCTCGGCACTCGGTGCGTCCGAAGTAGGTCAGTGTCACTTCAGTCATGTGGCCACCGGTGAGCCGGTTCGACAAGGGTCATCGTGTGCTTGGCCTCTCACCGTTGCTCACGACCTCCCTCGCGAGAACTCTCGATCGAGATCCTTCTGACACGACCAGTGCGAGAATGGCACCGGAGAAGGTCCCCTGTGGAACCGCTACGGCCTTCGCCCCTTGTCGACACGCATGCTTTATCCATCGTCAACGGCGAGTCTGAGGAGACAGACATTGAAGACAATCGTGGTGGGTGTCGATGGATCCGAAGGATCGAAGACGGCGCTGAAGTGGGCGTTGGCCCAGGCGCAGCTGTGTCGGGCGGCCCGGGTCGTTGCACTCTGCACATGGCTGCCGGCGATCCCCGCCTCCAGTCCTTGGTACGCCGACTACGACGTGTCGGTCGAGTTGGAGAACGAAACTCACGCGCTGCTGGAAGCGGTGATCGCCGACGTTGGCGGCGCACCCGACGGTGTCGAGGTCGAGGCGCGGGCTGTGCGCGGCTCGGCAGTTGGTGCGTTGATGGATGCCGGCCGCGCCGCAGACCTGCTCGTTTTGGGGTCGCGTGGGCTTGGTGGGTTCAAGGGGTTGATGCTGGGCGCGGTGAGCCAACAAGTCGTGACACACGCCCCGTGTCCGACCGTCGTTGTGCCGCCGTCCACGTCGCGAAGGGGGGTGGACAAGCCTGACGCACGGCGGATCGTCGTCGGTGTCGATGGTTCGCGAAACTCTGTAGCGGCGCTCGAATGGGGAGCAGACTGGGCCAAGGCGACGGACGCGCACCTTCGAGCCGTGTCTGTGTGGCGGATTCCACCCATGATGGTTCCGCCTGCCCACCTAGGTGCTCGTTGGCCCGCGATCAGCGTGCTTCATGATGAAGCACAACGCGAGCTCGATGCGTGCGTACGCGCCACCGACGTCCCCGAAAATATGAGAGTGGAGACGTTCACACGTGAGGGAGAGGCTGCCCGCGTCCTGCTCGACGAAGCGGCGCACGCCGGCCTGCTAGTAGTTGGCGCACGCGGTCGCGGCGGCTTCCTCGGGCTGTTGCTCGGATCGGTCGCGTCCGCAGTCGTTCAACACAGCCCGTGTCCGGTCGCGGTTATACCGCTCGGCTGACTGAGGCGTCGCCGGATGGGGCACACCTCGAGTACGAGCGTGCCCGGCTGCGCGAAGTCATCGTCCTCGGTGTGCCGTTCGTAGGCGCTGCGGATCATGTCACCGTCGATAGCCCACGACTCCTCGAGTGT
>JBDTLT010000238.1:0-8267 GCA_039934635.1 Acidimicrobiales bacterium | reverse complement strand
TTGTTCCAGTCGACCATGAACGCGCTGATCGGCCCGACGAACTCCAATTGCCACGGCTCCCACCCGCCTGGTGTGCGGAAGACGTCATAGCGCGACTCGTCGATGACGACGCGTCCGGCGATGCGGTCGATGCCACGCCGCTTTATCTCGGCGGCCAGCGAGTCGAGCGAGTGTGATCCGGTGGTGGTCAGCGTCGGGTCGCCGCCCCCGATCACGTAGAGGTCGCCAGACAAGACACCGTCTCGCAGCGGGCCCGTGGTGGAGAGCTGCGTGCGGAACGTGAAGTCGCGGGGGAGGCTGAGATGGGCGGCCGCGGCTGTCCACAGTTTTTGGTTGGAGGCCGGCATCAACTGGCGCTCGGGCGACCTACTGACGATCTCGCCGTAGCCCTCGACCCACACCGAAATCCCGAAATCGACGCCGGCGAAGCGGGGGTCGGCCAGCTTGGCCGCGATGGCGGCGGCCCAGGTCGGCGGCGGTGCCGCCGTCTGGGCGTCCGGCTCGACGCCGCCACACACCGATGCCCATGGGGGCAGTGGGGCCAACGGGGTCGCTGCGGTGATGGATGACACTGGGGTTGACGGTGACGCTGTGGACGAGCCTGTGGATCCTGTGGATTGTGGAACGTCCCCCGTGCGGTCTATGACCGTAGTCACAGGGCCAGGCGCGGCCACGGTCGGCCGCGATCCACACGCCGCGCCGAGCAGTGCGAGCGCGATTAGTACGCGAATTCGCCGGGCCATCTGGCCGCTCACAGTATCGATGGCCCGAGCGGCCGTCCGCGCGCGAAGCCGGCTCGAGCGGAAAACTCATTGGTCGGGGATGGCGACGCGGCAATGAAGGGTCGGGCAGACTTTGGCGCCAAAACCCGCCCACAAATAGTCTCGGGTCTCGTCATGTCGGATTTCGTCCGCAGCTATCTCACCGTTGCCATTTTCGGCGCGCTTGCCGGCGCGCTCGTCGCGGCGTTCATGGGGCTGGGTAAAGCCCTCCGTCCGACGCGCCCGAGCCCGCAGAAGTACTTGACCTACGAGTCGGGCGTCGACCCCTACGGCGACCTCTGGTCACAGTCCAACATCCGGTACTACGTCTTCGCCCTCTTGTTCGTCCTGTTCGACGTCGAGGCCGTGTTCATCTTCCCGTGGGCCACCCGCCTCGAGGCGTACGGTGCCTTCGGCCTCATCGAGATGGGAATCTTCATCTTCATCCTGCTGCTCGGTCTGGTCTACGCGTGGCGGAAGGGAATGCTGCGATGGGTCTGATCGACTCTGGCAAGGCACCCAAGTCGCTCACCAAGCTGCTCAACATCTCCCGCAAGTATTCGCTATGGGCCTACCAATGGGGCCTGGCCTGCTGCGCGATCGAGATGGGGGCGGCGTTCGGGTCGCCGCGCTACGACGTGATGCGCCTCGGCGTCATCCCGTTGCCCGCGAGCCCCCGCCAGGCCGATCTGTTGATCGTGTCCGGCACGGTGACCGACAAGATGGCGCCCGCGATCCGGCGGCTGTACGAGCAGATGCCCGACCCCAAGTACGTGATCTCGATGGGTTCGTGCGCGAATTGCGGCGGTCCCTACTGGGACAGCTACTCGGTCACCAAGGGCGTCGATCAGATCGTGCCGGTCGACATCTACGTGCCCGGTTGCCCGCCGCGGCCCGAGGCCCTGCTCGAAGGCATCGTGTTGTTGCAAGAGCGCATCCGGGTCGAAGACATCGCGCAGCGTTGGCGCGATGAGCCGATCGTCGTCGGTGGGGGAGAGATCCGATGACGACCGACGAAAGGGTCGACACGACCCGCGCCGCGGTGTTCGATGCGCTGACGAGCGAACTCGAGCTCGCCGGGTCGCATCTCGCGCTCGGTGACGATTTGTGGATCCGCGTGTCACGCGATGCCTGGGTCGACACGTTCAAACACCTTCGCGACAAGCACGGCTGCAAATGGTTCGACTTCTTGTCCGCCATCGATTGGATGCCGTCGCCGTTCGGGCGCTCGATGGACTCCGAGGTCGACACCATCGTGCACGGCAAGGACTCGAAAGAACCCGATGCCATGGCCACGGGTGTCGCCGGTGGCGAGACGCGCTTTCAGCTGCTCGCTCGCGTTTACAACGTCGTCGAGCATTGGGGCGTCACGGTCAAGGCCGACCTGCCCGACGACGACCTCTCCATCGCCACGCTGATCCCGGTGTTCGCCGGGGCCAACTGGCATGAGCGTGAGGCAATGGAGATGTTCGGCATCGAATTCGTCGGCCACCCCAATCCGCGCAAGCTCTACCTGCCCGGTGCGTTCGAGGGCTTCCCGTTGCGCAAGGACTTCCCGCTGCTGGCCCGCATGGTCAAGCCATGGCCGGGCATCGTCGACGTCGAGCAGATGCCGGGCGAAACCGAAGAAGAAGCCGAAGCCGGTACCGAAGGTGGTGATGCGGCGTGACCATGACCGAACGCGAACAACTGCGCTACATCGCGGCGCAGGCGGCTGACGCACGCGTCAACCTCGAACTCGAGACCGAGGGCATGACCCTCAACATCGGGCCACAGCACCCTGCTACCCACGGCACGTTGCGCGTGCTCGTCAAGCTCGACGGCGAGCAGGTCGTGGCGGCCGAGCCGATCATGGGCTACATGCATCGCGGCTACGAAAAGCTCTCCGAGATGCGCACCTATCCGCAGGTGACGACCCTCATCAACCGCATCGACTGGCTGGGCAGCTTCGCCAACGAGGTGCCGTTCATCCTCGCCGCCGAAAAGTTGATGGACGTCGAAGCCCCGCCCCGCGCGCAGCACATCCGCACGATCCTCTTCGAGTTGGCCCGCATCGCGAACGTCGTGTTGTTCCTCGGCGACATGGCCGTCCAGGTCGGCGCCATCACGCCCGTCTTCTTCGCCTTCCGCGATCGCGAACACATCCTCAACATGATCGAGTCGGCCACCGGTGGTCGCTTCCATCCCAACTTCGATCGCATTGGCGGCATCAAGGACGACCTGCCCAAGGGTTGGATCGAAGAGACCAGGGGTGCGCTCAAGCGCATCGAAGCGTTCTGCGACGAGATGGAAACGTTGGTGCTGGGTAACGAGATCTTCCAGACTCGTACCCGCGGCATCGGGGTCATCCCGAGCGATGTCGCACTGCAGTACGGCATGTCCGGTGCCAACCTGCGGGCGACGGGTGTCGACTGGGATCTTCGTCGCGATGCGCCCTGCGGCCTCGTCTACGACAAGGTCGACTGGAAGGTGTGGACCCATCCCGACGGCGACTCGTTCGCCCGCTACTGGGTGCGCCTGCAAGAGACGCGCGAAGCGTGCAAGATCCTCGACCAACTGCTCGGCACGATTCCCGCCGGCCCGATCATGGCCAAGGTGCCCCGCATCATCAAGGTGCCCGCAGGCGAGGCATACGTCGAGACCGAAAACCCGCTCGGTGCGATGGGCTACTACATCGTGTCCAAGGGTGAATTGGTGCCCTTCCGGCTCAAGATCCGCTCGGCCTCGTTCAGCAACATCTCGGTCACACCATGGTTGCTGCGCGGCGTCTATCTGCCCGACGTCATCACCATCCTGGCCAGTCTCTACTTCATCCTTGGGGACATCGATCGATGAACGTGCTCGCCAACATCCTCGACCCGTACTGGGCCAAGACGATCGTGCGAGTGGTCGGCGCGCTCGCATTCGCGATCTTGATCGCGGGCACGCTCGTCTACGTCTACCTCTTCAAAGCCGTGAGCTTCATGCAGAGCCGGTTGGGTCCCATGGAAGCGGGACCACAGGGCTCGATGCAGCTGCTGGCCGAGGTGGGCAAGTTCTTGCAGAAGGAAGACATCTACCCGACCAAGGCCGACCGGCTGCTGTTCAAGGCCGCGCCCTACGTCGTGTTCATGTCGACGTTCCTGCTCGTGCTGATCATCCCGTTCGGGCCCGACGCGTGGTTCGCGAACCTCGACGTCGGCATCTATTTCGCGCTGTCGGTTTCCTCGATCTCGGTCATCGGCATCTTGATGGCCGGTTGGTCCTCCGCCAACAAGTATTCGTTGCTGGGTGGCCTCCGCGCCGCGGGACAGCTGATCGCCTACGAGTTGCCTCTGGTGCTCGCGGTGGTCGGCGTCGTCATCCAGGCCGGCACGCTCAACATGCAGGGCATCGTGGGCGCGCAGGCCAACGGCGAGATCTTCGGGTTCGGCGGCATCGGCAATCCGTACATCCTCACGCAGTTCGTCGGTTTCGCCATCTTCATGATCTCGATGCAGGCCGAGCTCACGCAGACACCGTTCGACATGCCGATCGCCGAATCCGAGCTCGTCGCCGGCTACCTCACCGAGTACTCGGGGATGCGCTTCCTACTGTTCTTCATCGCCGAGTTCGCCACCGCCGGTGTGTTCTCCGCGATCGCGGCGGTGCTCTTCCTCGGCGGCTGGTCATTGCCCGGCTTGCATTGGGAGAGCCTGGGCGACGTCAGCAACGTGATGAACGTCGTGGGACCGTTGGTCCTCATCGGCAAGGTGATGGTCCTGTCGTTCATCATCTTCTGGGTGCGATTCACCTTCCCCCGCTTTCGTGAAGATCAGCTGCAACGACTGGCCTGGAAGTTCCTCATTCCGATTTCCCTGGTCAACATCGCCGCAACTGCTGTCCTGAAGGTGGCGTTCTGATGCCCGCTCCTGCTCTGCCCGGTAAAGGTCTGATCAAAGGGCTCGGCGTCACGGGCAAGACGATGCTCAAGACGATGTTCCCCGGCGGCCTCAAAAAGCCCAAGCCCGATCCCGTCGGCGGTGCGGTCACCGTGCAGTACCCGCACGAAAAAGAAGCGCCGCCTCCTCGCGCCCGCGGCGTTATCGCGCTCAAGGAAGAGAACTGCACCTCGTGCATGCTCTGTGCCCGCGAGTGCCCCGACTGGTGCATCTACATCGAGGCGCACAAGACCAAAGCACCACCGCGACGCGCCGGCGGCAAGCCCCGCAAGGTCAACAAGCTCGATCGCTTCGACATCGACTACGCGCTGTGCATGTACTGCGGCATCTGCGTCGAGGTCTGCCCGTTCGACGCGTTGTTCTGGAGCCCCGAATACGAGTTCTCCGAACCGCACATCGCCGATCTGCTCCACGACAAGGCGCTGCTCGGTCAGTGGATGGAAACGGTCCCCGACTTCGAGCCATACGAAGCCGGTTCTCAGGCCAAGGTCAAGAAGGTGCCCCGGTGATCGCCACCGCTCTCGCATCGCAGGTCGTCGCTGACCCCGGCGGCGACGTGATGGTCGCGCAGAACATCGCGTTCGGCGTGATCGCCGCGCTGATGATCGTTGCCGCGGTGCGCGTGGTGACCACCAAGAACGTCGTCCACGCCGCGCTCTACCTGGTGATCGTGCTCGCCGGCGTGGCGGCACAGTTCCTGCTGCTCGGCGCCGAGTTCATCGGCATCACGCAGGTGCTCGTCTACATCGGCGCCATCGTTGTGTTGTTCCTCTTCGGCATCATGCTCACCCGGGCCAAACTCGGCGTCGACGACACTGTGGGCAAAGAGCGCCATCTGATGGCGATACTCGTGGCCCTCTTGTTGCTCGGTGTGATGGGCTACGCCCTGGTCGACGGCTTCCGCGACGTCAAGGTCGGCGAGCGCAATCCGACGTTCAACACTGCGGCGGTGAGCGACTCGATCTTCTCGCAGTACCTCATCCCGTTCGAGGCCGTGTCCGTGCTGTTGCTGGCCGCGCTCATCGGCGCCATCGTCGTGGCCCGCAAGGACTGAGGGGCGACCATGCTGGTGAGCCAGTTTCTCCTCTTGTCCGCAGTCTTGTTCTGCATCGGCGTCTACGGCGTGCTCGCCCGGCGCAACGGCGTCATGGTGCTCATGTCGATCGAGCTCATCCTCAACGCGGTCAACATCAACTTCGTCGTGTTCAGCGTGTTCCACAACACGATCGCCGGCGACGTCTTCGGTCTCTTCGTGATCGCGATCGCGGCGGCCGAAGTCGGCGTGGGCCTCGCGATGGTCCTTCTCATCTACCGCAACAAGAAGAGCATCGATTTCACCGAGATCGACGCGATGAAGGGCTGAGATCTCCTTGTCCTCACTTCTCGTTCTCGCTCACGGGTCGACGACCCACCACTCCGGCAAGTGGTTGCTCGACCACGCCTTCATCATCCCCGCCATCCCCGCGGCGTCGTTCGTGCTGCTCCTCTTCTTCGGCAAGCGTTGCAAAGCCTGGAAGTTCAAGGGCGCCGAGATCGGCATCTTCGCACTGGCCGTCGCCTTCCTGTTGTCGTTGGGCATCGGGTTCCAGTGGATCCAGCACACCAACGATGCCCACCACGAGGCAACGACCGAAGAGCATGCGCTGCCCGCGTCGGGCGTCCTAGCTGCCGAAGAGACCGCGGCCGCCGAAGGCCACGAAGAAGTCGCGGTCCCCGCCGTCGAAGTCACCACCACGTGGTTCGAAAACGAGGGCACCAAAGTAGAAGTAGGCACCCTCGTCGACGGCTTGGCCGTGATGATGCTCCTCGTCGTCACCACCATCTCGTTGCTGGTGCACATCTATTCCACCGACTACGTCGACGGCGACGTGCGCTACGTCCACTTCTTCGCGTTCTTGAGCTTGTTCACCGCGTCGATGTTGACGTTGGTGATTGCCCAGAACACGCTGATGCTCATCACCGCGTGGGAGTTGGTCGGCGTCTGTTCCTTTGTCCTCATCGGTCATTGGTGGGAAGACAAGGCCAACAGCGACGCCGCGCTCAAGGCGTTCCTCACCAACCGCGTCGGCGACATGGGCCTGCTGATCGGGATGAGCATCCTGTACTTCAGCGCCGGCCGCACGTTCAACATCGTCCGCATCAACGAGATGGCCAACGCCGGTGAGATCCGCCATCTCCCGTTGATGGTTGCGTCCATCTGCTTGCTCGGCGCGGTCATGTCCAAGTCGGGTCAGTTCTTCCTGCACACCTGGCTTCCTGATGCCATGGCCGGCCCGACCCCGGTTTCCGCGCTCATCCACGCCGCCACCATGGTCGTGGCGGGCGTGTTCATGATCGCCCGTATGTACGGCGTCTTCTACCACGGCCTCACCATCGGCGGGTCGAGCATCAACCTCATGGCGTTGATCGGCGCAGTGACCACCATTGCCGGCGCGTGCCTCGCGTTCGTGCAGCGCGATATCAAGAAGGTGTTGGCCTACTCGACGATCAGCCAGCTCGGTTACATGGTCATGGCCCTCGGTGTCGGCGCGTGGACCGCCGCCCTGTTCCATCTCTTCACCCACGCGTTCTTCAAGGCCGGCCTGTTCCTCGGTGCCGGTTCGGTCAGCCACGCCGTGCACCACAGCTTCGACATGAAGTCCGACATGGGTGGGCTCAAGAAGTACATGCCCAAGACGTTCTGGACGTTCATCATCTGTTCGGTCGCGCTGGCCGGCGTGTTCCCGCTCTCGGGCTTCTGGTCGAAAGACGAGATCCTCGCGGGCACCGGTGGTTTCGGTTTGTTCGGCGGCACCGGTGGCAACGGCACCTACTACGCGATGCTGGTGATGGGCCTCATCACGGCCATGCTCACCGCCGCCTACATGACGCGCTGCATCTATCTGACCTTCTTCGGTGACTTCCGCGGCCACGGCACGCCCCACGAGTCCGGTCCTCGCATCACGACACCGCTCATCATCTTGTCGGTGTTCGCGATATTCGCCGGTTTCGTCAACATGCCGGAAAACCTCTTCGGCTTCATCCCCGACGGTTGGGCCCTGCGCTTCGAGCATTACGTCGAACCCAAGGGCGAGTACTTCCCGGGCATCGTCCACGCTCGCGCGAGCTACGCGCTGGCGTTGTTGTCGCTCGCAGTGGTCGGTCTCGCCATCGCGATGGCGTACTACTACTACTTCGTGCTCGTCGACCGTAAGGGTCAGCTGACGCAGCAGAAGCTCACCGAACTACCTGACGGGCCGACGAGCAAGTTTGCGCTGGCCCGGGCCGGTCACACGTTCCTCGTCAACAAGTACTACCTCGATCACCTCTACAACAACGTGATCGTGTATTCAATCAAGAAGCCCATCGCCAACGCCGTGTATTGGTTCAACCAGAAGATCCTCGATGGCATCGTCGATGGTTCAGGCAAGGCGTCCGTGGCGGCCGGCCAAGCGGTGTACAAGTACATAGACCAAGGGCTCGTCGACGGCATCGTCAACGGATCAGGCATCGCTTCGGACGAAGCGGGCCAAGGCTTGCGCAAATTGCAATCAGGCAAAGTGCAGCAGTACGCGGCGATCATGTTCGCCGCAGTGGCCATCCTCGC
>JBDTLT010000237.1:0-8319 GCA_039934635.1 Acidimicrobiales bacterium | reverse complement strand
ATCCAACCCCTCGACGACATCGATCACGAACAACGCCAAATGCCCATCCGGCAACCACTCCCGCATATCCGGCGGCATCAAAAACAACTGATCACGATCACCACAGAGAAAATTCGGTCCCACCCCCAAATCATCTCCCACCACCACAAACGCGAGCAGGACAATCAACATTCATGCGACAGGCTCTATACACCTATCGAACACCACCAGAACGGTCGCGATTGGTCACCAGCGTTGGCGGCGAAGTTCGTAGAGGGCGATCGCGGTGGCGGTCGCGACGTTGAGTGACCCGACTTTGCCGAGCATCGGCAGGTACGCGACGGCGTCGCAGGCATCGAGCGTCGCCGGGCCGAGGCCGCGATCTTCGTGGCCGATCACGAGGCAGACGTCACCGGTGAAGCCGAGCTCGTGCAGCGGGCTGGCCCCGTCGGCAAGCTCGAGGCCGATCGGCGAGAAACCGTCGGCCCGCGCGCCGGCGAGCGCGTCGGCGGTCGTGTCGGCGCGCTGCCACGTGAGGTAGCGATCACAGCCGAGCGCCGTTTTGCGGACCTTGGCGTCGTCGAGCTCGGGTGTAGCACCGACGAGCCACGCGTGCTCGACCCGGTAGGCCGCGGCCGTGCGCACGATCGCTCCGACGTTGAACGGCGATTGCACGTTGTCGAGGATGAGCCCCAGCCGTCCGTCGGTGCGGTGACGCCACTCGCGGTGTAGGCGCTTGAGCCCGGTGCCGTCGAGCGCTTTCATCGCCGAACCTCGAGCACTCGGTACGCGCGCCGTGACACCAGTCGCTTCACCGTCCAGCCTTCTTCGCCGAGCCAGCGCGCCAGTGAATCGGCCCCGAGGTGCTTTTGCACGACGAGATAGGCGACGCCATCGGGCGAGAGTTGGGCGAACCAACGACCGAGAAGCTCGTGCAGCGCGGGCTTGCCAATACGTATGGGTGGGTTGCTGTAGATCACGTCGAACACGACGTCCGCGGCCACGTCATCGGGAGCGCTGACGCGGACGCGTTCACCCACTTGCGCTCGGGCGGCGTTGGCGGCACAGAGCGCACGGGCCCGTTCGTTGCTGTCGACGGCCCAGACCGTACAGTGCACCGCCCGGCTCGCCACCGCGACCGCGATCGCGCCATAGCCGCAGCCGAGATCGAGCACGGTCTGTTGTGCCGGCAGGGGCGAGGGCGCTTCGAGTAGCAACAGTTTGGTGCCGGGGTCGACGCCGTCGACCGCGAAAACACCCCGGTCGGTGGTGAGCGTCAAAGAAACACCCGGCAGGGTCAAGTCGACCTCACGCGGCTCGGAGCGCGCCGCCGGCTCGGCATCGAAGTAGTGACCGCTCGTAGGTTCAGCCATCGCGTGCTGACGGTAGCCTGCAATCCCATGGCGCCCTACGAGATACGCATCATCGGCGACCCGGTGCTCCGCCAGCGAGCCGCCGAGGTCACGCACGTCGACGGTGCATTGGCCCGTCTCTGCGACGACATGTTGCACACGATGTACGAGGCGCCCGGCATCGGCCTGGCCGCCCCTCAGGTGGGTGTCCAAAAGCGACTCTTCGTCTACGACGTCGGGGAGGGCCCGGGTGTGCTCGTCAACCCCGAGATCGTCGAATCCCGCGGTAGTTGGCTCTACGAAGAAGGCTGCCTTTCGGTCCCCGGTCTGTCGTGGGAGATCGAGCGCCCCAACGAGATTCACATCCGGGGCCTCGACCTCGACGGCAACGAAGTCGACATCGAGGCCGATGAGTTGCTCGGGCGCCTCTTCCAGCACGAGTTCGATCATCTCGACGGCATCTTGCTGGTCGAGCGACTCGAGGACGACCTCCGCAAAGCGGCGCTCAAGACGATTCGTGAAATGGTGCAGAGCGGCACGTTGACCCACGACAACCGGGCCCGCCTCCGAGAGCAGGCGGCTTCCGAACGGGGCGGCGGCGCCCGTCAGACATCGAGTGGTCTCAACCTGCCGTGACCCTTCGCCCGCCGCGCCATCCCCGGCGCTTGGTGTACATGGGTACACCCGAGCTCGCGGTGCCACCGCTGTATGCGTTGCACGAAGCCGGCTTCGAGATCGCGTTGGTGGTCTCGCGCGCCGACAAGCGCCGCATGCGCGGTAGCGCGCTCGCACCGTCGCCGGTCAAGGCCGCCGCGCTAGAGCTCGGCTTGCCCGTCACCGACCAGGTCGATGACGTGCTGTCGGTCGACGCCGATCTGGGCGTCGTCGTCGCGTTCGGTCGTCTGATCAAACCACACGTCCTCGATCAGTTGGCCATGGTCAACATGCACTTCTCGTTGCTTCCGCGTTGGCGCGGCGCGGCGCCCGTCGAGCGAGCGATCCTGGCCGGCGATCGCGAGACCGGTGTCGACATCATGGCGGTCGAAGAAGGGCTCGATACCGGCGGCGTGTATGCAGAGGCACGCGTCACCATCGACGACGACATCACGCTGGGCGAGCTGCGCGGGCTGCTGGTCGAGCGGGGGACGCAATTGCTGGTCGACCTGTTGCGCGAGGGCATCGACGATCCCCGCGCCCAAGACGGCGAGCCGACCTACGCCGCCAAGATCGACCCGAGTGAACTCGAACTCGATTGGGCGATGCCGGCGGCACAGTTGGCGCGCGTTGTGCGTCTCGGCGAAGCGTGGACAACGTTTCGCGGCCGACGCCTCAAAGTGCATCGCGCGCACGCGGTCGATCGTTCCTCTCTCGCGGCGGGCGCGCTCGATGGCGCGATCGTCGGCACCGCATCCGGCGCACTCGAGCTCGTCGTCGTGCAGCCCGAGGGCAAGGCGCCGATGCCCTTTGCGGCATGGCGCAACGGCGCGCGTCCGAGACTCGGCGAAGTGCTGGGCGGCGCGACGGCGCCATGACGGCCAACGGCACGACAGCGCCATGACGGGCAAGCCTGCCGACACGCGGCGGCTCGCCATCGACGCGCTCGTGCGCATCGACAACGACGGTGCGTACGCCAACATCGTGCTGCCGGGCATGTTGCAGCGCAGCCGTCTCGATGCGCGTGACCGGGCGTTCGTCACCGAGTTGGTCTACGGCACTACGCGAATGAAGCGCGCCTGTGACTGGCTCGTCGACCGCTATCTTCTCGCGCCAGTCGAGCCGGTGGTGCGCGCCGCTCTGCGGCTCGGCGCCTACCAGCTGGTGTTCGTCGAGGTGCCTGCGCATGCGGCGGTCAACACCACCGTGAACGCAGCGCCGATTCGGGCGCGTCGCCTCGTCAACGCAGTGCTGCGCAAAGTCAGCGCCGAGACCGATCGTGTGTGGCCCGACGACGCGACCAAGCTGAGCTATCCCGAATGGATCGTTGATCGGCTGCGCAACGACCTCGGCACCGTCGATGCCGATGACGCGCTCGCCGCGATGAACGTCGGCGCGCCATCGACCACTCGCGCCGACGGTTACGTGCAAGACGAGTCGTCACAGTTCGTGGGTGCCGCAGTTGGCGCGCGGCAAGGGGACCGAGTCGCCGACATCTGCGCCGCGCCGGGCGGCAAGGCGACCGCGATGGCCGCATCGGGAGCGCTCGTGGCGGCGAGCGACCTGCGGGCGAGTCGCGTGTCGTTGATCGCGGCGAACCGCGAAAAGCTCGGTGCCCGCTCGTTGCTCGTGGCGGTAGCCGACGGCACGCGGTTGCCGTATCTCGACGCGACGTTCGATCGCGTGCTCATCGACGCGCCGTGTTCGGGTCTCGGCGCGCTGCGCCATCGCCCCGATGCGCGCTGGCGCATCCAGGCCGACGCGCCCGATCGGTTGGCGCAGCTGCAGTTCGCGTTGCTGCGCGAAGCCGAGCGCGTCGTCAGGCCCGGGGGAGTGGTGCTCTACAGCGTGTGCACGCTCACCGATGCCGAGACCGTCGCCGTCGACGCTCGGGTCGAACGCGAGCTGCCGAGCCTGATCCCGGTTGCGCTTGATGTCCCGTGGCAGCGGCGCGGTCGTGGCGGGCAGATCTTGCCGCAGTTGCGCGACACCGACGGCATGTTCGCGGTCCGTTACGAAAAGCACTGAGCCACGAGAAGCACTGAGTTACGACAAGCGCGGAACTCAGTCGTGGATGCGGATCTTTTTGCGGCGGCGCTCGACGTCGTGCCGATCTTCGTCCATGAGCAGCCAACGAATGCCGACGCCGGCTTTGATTGCGAAGTAGTAGACGGCGGTCCCGATGACGCACGGCAAAAGGATGTATTTGACTATCGCGTAGCGAAGCAGGGCGTGCACGAGTTCCACTGCGTTTCCAGGGTACGCCTCGATAGCCTCGCGTCAAGAGCGAACAAGGGCGAGGGAGCACATGTCGGATCGGGATCCCACGGGTATCGACGCAAAGGTATTGACGGTCTCCGACGGCGTGATCCACGGCACCCGCGAAGACAAGTCGGGCGGGGCCGTCGCCGACTGCTTGACCAGTCACGGCTTCACGGTGGTCGACCGTCGAGTCGTGGCCGACGGTGTCGAGTCGGTGGCCGAGGCGCTGCAGTCGATGGCCGAGGGGTTCGCCGGTGTGATCGTGACGACCGGTGGCACGGGCTTCGGTCCGCGTGATCTGACGCCCGAGGGCACGCGCACCGTCATCGATCGCGAGGCACCGGGTCTGGCCGAGGCGATGCGGTTGGTCAATCCGCTCGGGCGCCTCTCACGGGGCATCGCCGGCACCATCGATCGTGCGTTGGTGCTCAATACGCCTGGTTCACCCAAAGGCACCGTCGAGTGTCTCGAGGCCGTCATCGACATCGTGCCCCACGCAGTGCGCTTGTTGGTCGACGCGCCGACGCAGCACTGAAGCATTGCCCGTGATCGACGCAGCAGTCGACGAACGATTCATGCGTCTGGCGATGGCCAACGCGACGACGGTGCGTCTCTCGACGCGCCCCAACCCGTGGGTCGGCTCCGTCGTCGTGGCCGTCAACGGCGATGTGTTCCAAGGGGCCACGAGCGAACCGGGCGGTCCGCACGCCGAGATCCATGCGCTGCGCGCCGCCGGCGACGCGGCTCGCGGCGCGACGCTCTACGCGACCCTCGAACCGTGCGCGCACACGGGTCGCACACCACCGTGTGTCGACGCAATCATCGGGTCCGGAGTGGCGCGTGTCGTCGTCGGCATCGAAGATCCCGACGCACTCGTCGCCGGTCGGGGTGCCGCTCGCTTGCGCGACGCCGGCATCGACGTCACGACCGGTGTCCTCGCGGACGAGGTCAATCGTCAACTCGCGCCGTATCTCACACATCGCCGCACCGGCCGACCGCACGTCGTGTTGAAGTTGGCGTTGACGCTCGACGGCTACATCGCCGCGCCCGATGGTTCGAGCACGTGGATCACCGGTGCGGCCGCGCGCGCGGACGCGCATCGACTGCGCGCCGAAAGCGACGCGGTGCTCGTCGGTGCGGGCACCGTGCGCGCCGACGATCCGATGCTCACCGTGCGCAATTTCACGCCGGCCGACGCGGTACCCGCGGACGGCCTCGACCCGTTGCGCGTCGTGCTCGGTCGCGTACCAGCGGGTGCGCGCGTTGCGCCCGCGCTCGAACACCAAGGCGATATCGGCGCGTTGCTCGACGATCTAGGTACGCGCGGTGTGCTGCAGTTGATGGTCGAAGGCGGCGCAGATGTCGCGGGACAATTCCACCGGGCCGGCCTCGTCGACGAATACGTCTTTTACCTCGCACCGGCATTCATGGGCGGTGATCGTGGACAGCGGGCTTTCGCGGGTGAGGGTGCGCCGACGATGGCAGAGTTGACGCGTGGGCGCTTTGTCGCGATCGATCGTTTGGGTGACGATCTTCGGATCGTGGTAGTAGTGGAGCGATGACCACCGTCGAACTCGTGGCCGAGGCGTTGCTGCCGACCCCGTCGGGCCAGTTCGTCGCGCGCGCCTACCGTTCGCCCGACGGTACCGAGCACGTTGCGCTCGTGCGCGGGCAACTCGACGAGGTCGATGCGGTGTTGGTGCGCGTACACAGCGAGTGTCTCACCGGTGACGTGTTCGGCAGCCTTCGCTGCGATTGCGGGCCGCAACTCGAGCAAGCCCTCGAGATCGTCGCGGCGCGTGGCGTCGGCATCATCGTGTATCTCCGCGGTCACGAAGGCCGCGGCATCGGCATCGGGCAAAAGCTGGCGGCCTACCGGCTGCAAGAACACGGCGCCGACACGGTCGATGCCAACACCGCACTGGGTTTGCCCGTCGACGACCGCGCCTACGACGTCGCGGCCGCCATCCTGTTCGATCTGCACGTCAAGCGGGTGCTGTTGCTCACCAACAACCCGGCCAAGCAGCGCGGCCTCGAAGCCGCCGGCATCGAAGTCATCGAGCGGGTGCCGCTCGTGGTTGCGTCCAACCCGCTGAATGCGCGGTATCTCCGCACCAAACGCGATCGTCTCGGCCACCTGCTCGACGAACTCGACTGAAATATCACTGACGGCAGCCGCAACAAGCACGGATAGCATGACGGCGTGTTGAAACTGGTGTTGCCGAAGGGCTCGTTGGAGAAGGCCACCCTCGAGCTGTTCGAGCTCGCCGACCTAGGCGTTCGCCGCAGCTCGGGCGTCGACTACAAGGCGACGATCGACGACCCGCGTATCGACGAGGTGCGCATCCTGCGGCCCCAAGAGATCCCGCGCTACGTGGCGCAGGGGCTCTTCGACATCGGCATCACCGGTCGTGATTGGGTCGAAGAAACTGCCAGCGACGTCAACTCGCTGGGCGAGCTCAAGTACTCCAAAGCGACCGATCTCCCGATCCGGGTGGTGCTCGCCGTGCCGGGCGATTCGCCGTGGAATTCGGTCACCGACCTGCCGCAGGGCGTCAAGGTGTCGAGCGAGTATCCCGAGATGACCCGGCGCTACTTCGAAAAGCACGGCGTCGCGGCCGACATCCAGCTGTCCTACGGCGCGACCGAGGCCAAGGTGCCCGACATCGTCGACGTGGTCGTCGACATCACCGAGACCGGCCGCGCCTTGAAGGCAGCGGGCCTCAAGATCATCGACACCATTCTCACCTCGTACACCGAGCTGATCGCCAACCCGCTGTCCTACGGCGACCCCGACAAGCGCCATGCGATGGAGCAGATCCAAACGCTGCTCAGCGGTGTGCTCGACGCGCGGGGCAAAGTGCTCGTCAAGATGAACGTGCCCACCGCGGCGCTGGCCGACGTGATCGCGATCTTGCCGTCGATGAAGTCACCGACGGTGAACGAACTCTTCGGCGAGCAGGGTTACGCCATCGAGACCGTCGTCGAAAAGCGTCAGATCAACGTGTTGATCCCGGCACTCAAAGACGCCGGCGCGAGCGACATCCTCGAGCTACCGCTGTCCAAGATCGTGCGCTGAGCCGCTACGCCACCGACGGTTACGCGGACGGCTCGGAGCTGCCGGCCGCCCGGTCTCGCAACATCACGAAGGCCATGCGCAGCTGGGCCAATGACTCGCGCAGCGTCGCCTCGTCGTCGCCGAGGCGACCCGGCAGGCGGTCGATCAGCGCCGCCATGGCGTCGATGGCGATAGTGGCCTCACTGAATCCCGGGGGTTCCTGGCTGAGGTGGATCGCCCCCAGTTCGTAGAGGCCCATGGCGTGGTTGGCCACGACCGTCGCCGCCGGCACCTGAGCCAGCCGATCGCGCACGGCGGCCATCTCGGCGGCCAGCGACTCGGCCCGCTCACGGTCGTCGCCGTCGAGTCCGGTATCGTCGAAGGGCAGGTCGTCGAGGGCAATATCGTCGGAGGACCCCTCGTCGGCGTCGGTGTCGTAGGGGTCGAAATCCGGTTCGGCGCGGTTGGTCGTCATCGCTGGTACTCTACGCAGCACAATTGACAGGGAAGTGGGTTGTCGCGGCGTTCTCGTCTCGATGGTCCCACCTGGCCACCTCCTCGGTGCGTCCAGGTTCGCCGGCTGCCGATGGCGGCTCACGGGCACACCGTTGCCCGTGGGTTTCGCGCATCAGTGGGCGACGGCTTTCCGCCGTCCGGCCGGCCCTTCGGCTCGGATGGTTGTCATACCCGAGAGAAGGAGCCTGCCTTTGACGAGCAGTGATCGGCGATAGCCACGGTGAGCACCACCATCGAGCCACGGGTCAACGAGCGCATCCGCGCCCGTGAAGTCCGTTTGATCAGCCCCACCGGAGAACAGCTCGGTATTCGTTCGTTGCCCGAAGCATTGGCATTGGCGAAAGAGCAAGACCTCGATCTCGTCGAGGTGGCAGACAAGGCCAACCCGCCGGTCTGTCGCATCATGAACTACAGCAAGTACAAGTACGAGCAGGGGCAAAAGGCCAAGGAATCACGCCGCAAGTCGTCCAACACCTCCGTCAAGGAGATGAAGTACCG
>JBDTLT010000236.1:0-8341 GCA_039934635.1 Acidimicrobiales bacterium | reverse complement strand
GCCAGATCTGTGTGGTCGACGCGGAGGGGATCAGCGCGGCGTTGTTCCGGCAGCACACGTCGCGGTCGGGCGACCCGCAGCTACACACCCATGCGGTGATCGTCAACCGGGTGCTCGCACCGGACGGGCGGTTCTCGTCGCTCGACGCGCGGTATTTGAAGTTTGATCAGCGCACGGTCTCCGCGGTATATCACGCGGGGCTCGAGAGTGAGTTGGCGCAGCGTCTCGGGGTGGTGTGGGAGCCGCCGGTGCATGGGATCTCGGAGCTGGCTCATGTACCGGTCGGTCTACGCGCCGAGTTCTCGTTGCGCAGCCTCGACGTCGAGGAACGGCTGAAGGTGAAGCTGGCCCGCTTCGGGCAGTCGTTGGGGCGTGAGCCGACCCCGCGGGAGCGTTGGCGTCTGGAGCGGGAGGCGGTGGTGGATTCGCGTCCGAGCAAACCAGACGCGATGCCGGCGCGGTTGGCGCGCGAGGAGTGGGCGGCGATCTCACGGTCCGCCGGCGTGAAGCCGGCTGAGTTGGTGCGTGACGTGATCGGCCAACAACGAGCCCCACGGCACCAGCTCGACGTTCGCATAGTGGCGGAGCGGGGTTTGGTGGCGTTGGGGGACAAGCAGTCGACGTGGCGTCCCGCGGAGCTGCTGCGTGAGTTGGCCGCCAACGTCGACAGTGACCTCGCGATGCGGGCGACAGAGCTCGTCGAACAGCTCGAGGTGCTCACGGAGGCCATCACTCGCGATCTGCTCATCGATCTCTCACCGCCGGTAGTTGAGGGTGCGGTCTTGCGTCGTGATGGCCGTCCGATCACCGAGTCCGTGATCGACCACGTCCTCACCGCACCTTCGATCCTCGCCGAAGAACAACGAATCGCGGCCTGGGCGCAACAACGCCTCAGCCAGCCCGCCACCGACAAGCCCGCCGTGTTGGCGCCGGTGTTGACGAGTCTGGATCATGCGCAGCTCGAGCTCGCCGCCGGGGTCGCCGGTGACGCGCCGTTGGTGTTGGCCGTTGGCCCGGCCGGCACCGGCAAGACCACCGCACTCAAGCCCGCAATAGCGCAGCTCGCTGTCGAGGGGCGCGCGGTGTTCGCAGTCGCTCCTTCCGCAGCAGCGGCGCAGGTGCTCGCGTTAGAGACCGGCCTCCGAGCGGACACCGTGGACAAACTGTTGGTCGAGCACCAGCGCGTCAGGGGCCCCCGACCGCCCTACGCGCTCCCAATCGGTACGACGATCATCCTGGACGAAGCCGGAATGATCTCCACGCCGAAGCTGGCGCAACTCGCGACGCTCGCCGACGCCCGGCAATGGCGGGTCGTGTTAGTAGGCGATCCGTTGCAGTTCTCCGCCGTCGGCCGCGGCGGTATGTTCGCCCATCTCGTCGACGAGCACGGCGCGATCGAGCTCGGCCGCGTGCACCGCTTCACCAACGACTGGGAACGCGACGCGTCACTGCGGCTACGCCGCGGCGACCTTGACGTGATCGACCTCTACGCCAAGCATCGCCGCATCCTAGACGGCCCTGCTGACGAGCTCCAGGAGCGGATGGTGGCGGCGTGGCACCGGGCCCGACAGCGTGGTGAGGACGTGTTGATGACCGCCCCCACCAACGACACCGTGCTCGTGCTCAACCGCGCCGCCCAAGACGTACGCATACGTAACGGTGAGCTCGCGACGAAACGAACTCTTCAGGCTGGTGGGTATCGGCTCCATGTCGGCGATGAGATCGTGACGCGCCGCAACGAGCGCGACGTGGTTACCGATCGCGGTCATCCGGTGCACAACCGCGACCGCTGGGTCATCGAGCAGTTGCATCGCGACCGGTCCCTTACTGTGTCCGGTTCGCACGGACGCGTCCGGCTACCCAGCGGCTACGTCGCCAGCGATGTGGAGTTGGGTTACGCGCAGACCGCGCACGGTGCGCAGGGCCGCACCGTCGACCGGTCATTGACGTTGATCGATGGCCCGGTCGACGCCCGTGGGATCTATGTGCCGATGACCCGCGGCCGCGACAACAACACCGCCTACGTCGCCGTCGAACCCGGCCAGACAGCGCGCGACGTGTTGGCCGCTGGGTTGAGCCGTGATTGGATCGACCGCCCCGCCCTCGACGTGCTCCGAAAACAACCTCAACAACTTCCTGAGCAGTCGACGTTGTTGTCGCCGCAGACGCTGCGCGACCTGTGGGATGAACAACGTGCGATCGGCCGGCAGCGCTACGTCCTCGAGCAGTCCGTCGATGGCGTCGAACGCAGGCTCTCCACGAAGTCCGGCGATCTGACCGACACGCTGAAGCGCCTCGACGGTGCACGCGCCCGGGTCGACGACGCGCAGCAACGCCTCGACGGTTTTGACACTGCATGGTCACGGTTCCGCAACCGCGACACCATCGACACACTGCATGGCGACATCGACCGCGCCGGCAGTTCGGTGGGCGAGTACGGGACACGCGCCGCCACGCTGCGCACGGAGATCGCGCAGTCGACCGGTGAGCGTGACCGCGCCGTCGCGCAGCGCGACGCAGCACGACCAGGCTTGGTCGATCGCACGCGTGAGATCCGTGCTGTGCTCAACGCCGACGCGTCGCTCCGGATCGGTCGTGTGGAGCGAGAACCGCCGACATATCTGCGCGGGATTCAACGTGATGGGAACGACAAACTCTGGCGCAACACAGTCGGAGCGATCGAGCAATACCGCGCCGCATACGGCATCGACAGTCGCGACGCGCTCGGCGAGCGACCCGGCTATAGCGACACGACCCGTGCCGACCAATACCGGCAACTTCATCACGACGTGAGAGCGCTCGCGCCGGCCCGTGCGCGCGAGCGTGAAATGGACATGGGCATCGAGATGTGAGGGCGATTTGTGGGCCACTACGCCGTTCCGTCGTGGCGATCCTGAGAGCGCGCCGCGCAACCCGAGGCTTGCGTTGGAGGGGTGTCGCTCACACTCAGCGCCCCGCCGCCGCAACTAGAGGGGTCTGCACTAGTAATGACGACCACAACTATCTTGGCAAGCACAATACGCGAGAGCTGTGATCGACGAAGGTCGCCAGCCCTGGCGCGGGCTACTTCCTCACGAACACAAACGTTCCGATGCTGCCCACGACCTCGAGGCGATCGTTGTCGAGGATCGTGGCGGATTTCAGGGGGCCGGTCACGTCAGGCCGTCCTATGCAGAGCCTCGCGGTGTACGCCACGTCTTCGAACTGCACCCGCGTGGCGTTGTTCGTTGATCCCCACTTGCCCTGCATGAGGTTGCACGCGTCGTTCGCGATGAATGTGCCGTCGGCGCGAATGTTCAACTCGATCGAGGGGTCGTTCGGTTGTCGACCGGATTGGTTCGCCACCCATGAACCGACCAGCGATGGCGAGCCCGAAGTTGGTGATGGCGAATAGGTGCCGGGGTCGATTCGGCTGAGGAGGCCGGGCTGTTGGCTGCCGATCCAGATGCTGCCGAATCCGGCGGCGAGGCGGTCACCGCCGAGGATCGTTCCGGGAGCGGTCAATCGTTGGTGGTATGCGACTTTGTTGGTGCGAGTGTCGATGACGGCGACGTCGCCCGCATACCCGATGGCCCAGATGTAGTCGCCGAGGCGGGCGATGCCGGTCGCGTCGCTCGGGGCGTCAAAGGTGGCGACGATGGTGTTGGTCGCGGGATCCAACCGCAGTACCGAGATGTTGGTCTCGCGGGCTTCGCCCGTGATCCACACGGCGTTGTCGGTTGCCACGAGATTGCGGGTCCGCACCGGAGACGCGATCTCGGCGACGACGGTGTTGGTGTTCGGGTCGATGCGACTCACGCGCCCGGGCCCGGCGTGACCGTCGGCGACCCACACCGCAGTGGTGGTGGTGGTGATGCCCCAGGTTCCTCCGGAGACCGCGATGCGGGCCTGCTCGGTTCCGGTTGCGGGGTCGAGGCGTACGACGGTCGTACCGGCGACAACCCACAGCGACCCGAACCCGGCGGTGAGGCCGGAGACGCATCGGGTCGGGTACGTGTTGGTGACTCGAAGGGTGGTCGGGTCGATGCGATCGAGCGCAGTGGGGCCGCATGCCCATACCGCGCCGAACGCGTCGGCGAGCGCGGTCGTGGGCTCGCTGCGCTGGACTTCGCCGGTGATGCGATTGGTGGCCGGGTCGATCCGCTGCACCAGCGCGCTCGATTGCGAGCCGACCCACACCGCGTTGGCCGCAGCCAATATCGGCATGCGTCCTCCACTCACCGGTACCGTCGCGGTAATCGACGGCGATGCGGCTACCCCGGCGGTGGCAAGAGGCGGTTGCGCGGTCTGGCTGGTTGTGGACGGCGCGTCAGCGACAACGGAAACCGTGTCGCGGTCCTCGCGGTTAAACGACCACAACGACCCAGCGGCCACGAACAACCCGACCATCCCGGCCGCGACAAGCCGTTGACGGCGGCGACGTTGCTGCACCGCCAAATGGGCACGCTGCAACACGGTGCGGGCGTCGCGTCGCGGCGTGGCCCGCGAAACCGAACTGAGCGCTTCTTTGAGTCTCGAGTCATTCATCGTGCAACGTCTCCTCGATGCCTGCACGCAGCCGTCGCAATGCTCGTGAGGCACGCTGGCGGGTCGACGCCTCGGTCAAACCAAGGCGGGTAGCGATCTCGAGATAATCCAGGGCCTCGATGTAACGGAGGTACACAATTGCGCGTTCGGACGGCGTCAACTGTTCGAGCAATCGCACGGTCTCCGCATTGGAGACGTACTCCCGTTCGGCGCTGCCCACCGACCCAGCGTCAACCGAGCCCAAACGGGAGACCAAACGCCGAAGCCGGTGCTCGGCCCGCCGCCGGTTCGCTCCCAGCCGAACGATCGTCGTCGATATGTAGCCCACCGGATTGTCGAGTTCGGCCAAGCCGTGACGGCGAAGCACCCGCTCTAGCGCTGCCTGCACAAGATCAGAAGGGTCAGGATTGCGCGGATCAACCGCAGCCGCGAGTCGCACGAGGTCCTCATAGATCGGCTCCAAGATCGCAGCGTCTTCATCGATCTTGTCGACCCGCGACGAGGAGCGAACTGGCGAACTACGGCGAACACCGTCACGCCCCACGCCCGACCCGCCATCCACCGCCATATCAAACACCAGCGGTCCGCTCGTTCGCTCTCTTTCCACACAGCTACAACACCGACACCACGCTCGCTGTGACAAACTTCGGAGGGTCAGTCCCAACGAACGCGACGAAACGAGCGGGGTAGCGAACGCGACGACATCGCGTGGACGTACTCGTGGCGGCTTCAACCCCAGCGCAAGCAAGTCTGTTGTGTGCTTTGGCTAGCGAATGGTGATTGCAGCGAGTTCGCCGCTTTGGAGCAGGAGGAATGCCTCGCTTCCGCTAGAGATGAGGGGGGTTCCCTTTTCTGGTGGTGATGGCAGCGGCGGTGTGGGTTGGGTGCGGGTCAGATAGGGATCGATCACGAAGAGCGCGAGGGCGGTGTCGGTTGCCCCTGTGGACAGTAGGGCGTGGTCGTCGTTCCAAGTGAGGCGTGGGCCGGCGTCGAAGGAGTTGCCGACTGCCAGGGTGGAGGCGAGCACGGGGATGGTGGGCAGGAGTTCCCAGGTGTTGGTGTCGGGGTGGTACGCGGCGCCGGTGAGTAGGTGGGATTGGCGCACGGTTGTGCCGTAGGCGATGACGTCGGTGCCTGTCCAAGTGACCAGTCCGCGTGACACGAAGTTGACGGGCGCGGCGGGCACGGTTCGCCAGCGATTCGCACTGGGATCAAAGGCGATGCCGGTGCTGCCGGTGGCGGGGAAGATCATCCATTCGCGGCCAGTCCACACTGGCGTAGCGTCGTAGCCGATCGCTGCCGGTGGTGACGCGACGTTCTCGGTGATCTGTGTGTTCGCGGGATTGACGCGCAGTCCTGTTCCGCCTGTGCCGATCTCGAAGAACCAACCAACGACATCCGAGCCGGTGTACGCGAGCAGTGGAGCGTTCTTCTCGAGGAGTCCGCCTCGATAGCCCGACCATCGATCGCTTGTCGGTTCGTACACCGCGACTTCGCTGGCTGCGAACACGACGCGATCCTTCGCCCACACCGCTGCGACGGGAGCGCCGCGCAGCACAGTGCTCGACATCGGCCGCCATGTTCCGTTGGTCGGATTGAACAGCGAGCCAGTGAACTGCACGTTGTTGCCCGACCCGTTGTCGCCGCCCCACACCATCAGCTCGGAACCAGTCCACACCGCCGTGGGTGCCACCCGGCGACCGAGTGGCGAAGTGAACGTGCGCACTGCGACGTCGGCTGTGGCGGCGGGCTGAAACGCGGTGATCGTCGGGCTACAGATGTAGTCGTGCATCGGGAGCGGACCAAAACCTGCAGTTGGGTCATCCGGGATGAGGAAGCGACTGTCGACGGTGGAGTCAGGCAGTTTGTCGCCCGGACATTTGCGGTTCGGATAGTTCTGCACCGTGGAGCCATACAGCTCGACTTGCGCGCTCTGACCCGTCCGCAATGTCACTGTCGCCGGTGCGGCATTCGGTTCTCGATCCGGGATGACCAACGGGACCGCCAATGGCGTGGCGGACGGATCGCTCGGATTCTGGCGTACCAAGACCTCGAGTTTCGGTTGACCGGCCAGCGAGCACGCATTCGTGCCGGTGTTGGTCAACAGAATGACTTGCGAGAAAGTGCCCGCCGCGACACCGCTGCGCCCAAGAATGACCACCAGATCACCGCCGCGGCACTGCGCCGAGGGACCCGTCGACGCGGTAGTTGTATTCGGCTGCGCCGCCGAAAGAGAGGTGGCAATCGACTGCGCCACAGTCGAAGAAGCACCGACAGATCCTGCCACCACGAGATCGGAGCCTGAATCATCGTCGACCACCAACAAGCCCACGACGAGAGCCGCGACCGCAAAGACGCACAACACCACCGCGGCCCCTCGGCGGCGCCGCCGAAGCTTGATTCGTCGTCCCATCGCGTTAACTCTCGCGTCGAAGTCTTCCGGGACCTTGACCGTCTCGGCGCGCTCGCGCAGCGTGTCGCGCAGTACCCGTTCGGTATCGATCATCCGACTTCTCCTTTCGTGAGCGACCCACGCAAACTTTCCAGTGCTCGCGAGATCGACGACTTCACCGTTCCGACGGGGACGCCCACGATCTTCGCGGTTTGCGCCTCCGTGAGGTCACCGAAGAACCGCAGCACGACCATCGCGCGGACCTTTGGCTTCAGCGTCGCCAATAGCTGCGCGACGAGTTCGTAGTCGGCGATCTGCTCCGCATGATCACGCGTCGACCCGGGGCGCCACTCGACAGCGCGGCGTCGCCTTATCGCCGAGATGCATTCATTGACGACGCAACGATAGAGATACCCGTCGAGATCTAGAACGTTCCCGGCTCGCCAACGCGGCAACACCCGAGCGAATACCTCGGCCACGACATCCGCAGCGACGTCGTCGTCGCCGGTAATCAGCGCAGCCGTCCGAATCAGGTGCGCCTTCGACCGGGCGTACGCCAACGCGAACTCTTCCACCCCCACACGACGCTCGCCGAAGGAGAAAGGTTCCATCGATACGTCAAAATGATCCGTAGCCGCTGATCCACACCCCAACAGATTGCCATGGCCGAGATGACGACCAGTACGGCATGGCGCGCCGGCAATGACAAACTGAGGTCCGCGCCAGCTGAGAGGACTGGGAGGGCGCGAGATCGCGACACCAGCCAGCGACCGCCGCTGTGTCTGACCGAGCCTCCATGGCCAAGGTGCTCAGATCGCCCCGTCACGGGGGTCGACGCGGCTTCTACACTGAGAACCATGCCGGTCACGATCGAGCTCCCCGCTGATACCCATGCCCGCCTCAACGCTGAGGCGGTACGGCGTGGGATCACCCTCGACGAACTCATCGCGCAGCTCGCGGAGCATCTTCCTGCCCAGCCCGCAGAAACCCCTCGACGGAAGCTGGCGTTCATAGGGGCAGGGGCGTCCAAAGCGGGCATCAGCCATCAAATTGACGAGCTTCTACAAGACGGGTTCGGGCGCGACTGACCGTGCTCATTGTCGATACCGGCGTGCTGGTCGCCGCGACGGACCGCACTGACCGATTTCACGTGCGCTGTGTTGAGTTGCTGGAGGCCGCATCGGGGCCGTTGGTCACGACCGCGATGGTGATTGCCGAATGCAGCTACCTCATCGAACGTGAACTCGGCTCTGTCGCGGAATCGCTGCTCTACCAGTCGATCATCGACCAGATGCTGCTCATCGAGGACCTGACCGCTCGAGACTGGGAACGAATCCGAGTTCTCGTAACGACGTACCAGACGTTGCCCCTCGGCGGCACCGACGCCAGTTTGATCGCGATCGCGGAACGCTTGGGCCAAAC
>JBDTLT010000235.1:0-8412 GCA_039934635.1 Acidimicrobiales bacterium | reverse complement strand
GGCGGGCGATGCCGAGGTAGTCGCCGCTGTGGATCGGGCCGATCGGGCTGGCGGCATCGCGTACCGCGCGCGTGACTTCGCCGGCGACGACATGTTCGGCCGCGGCGCACATCGCGGCGACGTTGTCGGCGAGCGACGCTTCGGGGTCATACGCGACCAACGCCGCAAAACCTTCGGCAACGGTGCGCGTGGGCACGACGGCAACCGGTCGCTCACAGAGATCGCCGACGCGGCCGGCGACGGGGATGATGTTCTTGTTGTTCGGGAGGATCACGATCGAATCGGCCGCGACGCGGGCAACGGCATCGAGCAGATCGGCAGTGGATGGGTTCATCGATTGCCCGCCGGTCACGACCACCTGCACGCCGAGTGACCGAAAAATACGCCCGATGCCGACGCCTACGCCGACGGCGACGATGCCCGTCGACACCCGCTCGAGCGGCGGGTCGATGGCCCCTACGCCGCCGGCCTCGCGAACCCAGTCCTGTTCGTCGACTTGTTCGTGGAGATCGGTGACCCGAATCTTGGACGGCCGGCCGCCGAGCCCTATCGCCGTCTCGATCGATGCGCCGATGTCGTCGGTGTGGATGTGACAGTTCCACAGGCCTCTGCCGCCCACGACCACGATCGAATCGCCGAGCGTGTCCCAGGTCGACTTGAACGCGTCGATCGCGTTGTCGTCGAGGTCGAGCAGGTACATCACTTCGTAGCGGGTGCCTTCGGTGTGATCGGGCGCAGCCGCGTGGCCCATTGCGGTCACCGGCCCATCGTCGACCGGTTCGGGGAGCGTACGGCCGTCGAGCACGTGCAGCAGCGAATCGAAGAGCAACAACAGGCCTGCGCCGCCGGCATCGACCACGCCGGCGTCCTTGAGCACCTGCAACAACTCTGGTGTGCGCGCCAACGACGCGGCGCCCGCGTTGCGCGCCGCGTCGACCACGGCGATCACCGATCCATCAGCGGCGGCCGCCCGGGCCGCGTCGGATGCGTCGCGCATCACGGTCAAGATCGTTCCCTCGACCGGGCGCATCACGGCGCCGTAGGCCGCATCGGCTGCCGCGACGAGGGCCTTGGCCAACGCGGCCGCCCCGACGACGGGGTGATCCTCGATGTTCTCGGTGAGGCCCCTCAAGATCTGCGAGAGGATGACGCCCGAATTGCCCCGGGCGCCCATCAGCGAGCCGTGGGCGATCGCGGCACAGACCGCGGCCATCTCGGGGCCGGCCGACGCCAGCTCGGCGGCGACGGACTCGAGCGTGAGCGCCATGTTGGTGCCGGTGTCCCCGTCGGGCACCGGATACACGTTGAGCCGGTTGATCGCGCCACGGTGGGCGGCCAACGCATCCCGGTACGTTTCGATGACCCGGCGCAGCGATGGCGCGTCGAGAACCGCAACTTGAGACATCGCCGCGATGCTACGGCCCTGGGCGGGGGTGTTGGGGGGTCCCGATCCGGCAGATAACCTCTGCGGGACGCCGGGCGGCCAGCTATGGGATGCCTTCATCCCGCTTGTAGCCTTGTTCCAACCCCGCGTTCCCCGATCTCTAAAGGGCACCAATGGCAGCGGTCTGCGAAATTTGCGGCAAGAAACCTGGCTTCGGTAATTCCGTCAGCCACTCGAATCGGAAGACCAAGCGCCGTTGGAACCCGAACATTCAACGAGTGCGGGCATCCTTTGGCGGCGGCACCCGGCGGCTTCATGCCTGCACCGGCTGCATCAAAGCCGGCAAGGTGCAAAAGGTCACCCACTAGCGAGCGTGTGCGAACGACATGCAGGGTGTGATCAAGTCGTACGACCCGGGATCAGGTGACGGCGTCGTCGTCCGCGATACCGATATGAGCGAATACGACCTCGCGGGTGACGCCCTGGCCGGATCGGTCTTCCGCATGCTTCGTCAAGGGCAACGCGTCTGCTTCGATCTCGACGGCGCTGGCCGCGCCACGCAACTCTCGCTCGGCTCCGAAATTGATATGGGTACACCCGATTTCGGGTGAATCTTCGCGGTTCGCCCACCTCGGTGGGCATTCCGACTCATTCCGTTGTCGGCGCCGACCGTTACCCTCCAGTTCGAATAATCGTCATACCTAGGCTGAATACCAACACCCGACCTCCTGCCCAAGGCCCGCACGACAATGGCGTCACACACCAGCAACCAGAGGCTGCACGATTGGGTCAGCCACTGGGCCTCGATCTTCAAGCCCGCATCGATCTATTGGTGCGACGGTTCACGGGAAGAGTACGACCGCATCTGCCACGAGCTGGTCGATGCCGGCACGTTCACGAAACTCGACGAAGACAAGCGACCCAACTCGTATCTCGCGCTGTCCGACCCGGCAGACGTGGCCCGTGTCGAAGATCGCACGTACATCGCGTCCGTCGACAAGGACGAAGCCGGTCCCACCAACAACTGGCGTGATCCTGACGACCTGCGCCAAGAGATGCTCGGTCTCTACGACGGCTGCATGCAGGGTCGCACGCTCTACGTCGTGCCGTTCTCGATGGGCCCTCTGGGTTCGCCCATCGCCCACATCGGTGTGCAGCTGACCGATTCGCCGTATGTCGCGGTGTCGATGCGCACCATGACGCGCATGGGTCAACCCGTGCTCGACGTGTTGGGCGACGGTGACTGGGTCCCGTGCCTTCACTCGGTCGGCATGCCGCTCGTCGATGGTGCGGCCGATGTGCCGTGGCCGTGCGACGCCGACAACAAGTACATCTCGCATTTCCCCGAGACGCGCGAGATCTGGTCCTATGGCTCGGGTTACGGCGGCAACGCCCTGTTGGGCAAGAAATGCTTCGCGCTGCGCATCGCTTCGACGATGGCACGCGACGGCGGCTGGATGGCCGAGCACATGCTCATCCTCGGCGTCACTCCCCCCGATGGCGAAAAGCATTACGTCGCCGCCGCATTCCCGTCGGCCTGCGGCAAGACCAACATGGCCATGATGATCCCGACGATCCCGGGGTGGAAGATCGAGACCGTCGGCGACGACATCGCGTGGATGAAGTTCGGTGACGACGGTCGGCTCTACGCCATCAATCCCGAGGCCGGGTTCTTCGGCGTCGCTCCGGGCACATCCGACAAGACCAACCACAATGCGATGGAAACGCTGTGGGGCAACGCCATCTTCACCAACGTCGCCGAGACACCCGACGGCGACGTGTGGTGGGAGCAGATGACCGACGACAAGCCGCCGCGCTTGACCGACTGGCAGGGCCACTTGTGGACACCCGAGAGCACCGCGCCCGCGGCGCATCCCAACGCCCGCTTCACCGTGCCCGCGTCGCAGTGCCCGTCGATTGCTCCCGAATGGGAAGACCCCCGCGGGGTGCCGATCTCGGCGATCCTCTTCGGCGGCCGGCGCGCCACCAATGTGCCGTTGGTGACGCAATCACGCGACTGGCAGCATGGCGTGTTCCTCGGTTCGATCGTGTCGTCCGAAAAGACGGCGGCAGCTGCGGGCACGATCGGCGAGGTTCGTTTCGATCCGTTCGCGATGTTGCCATTCTGCGGCTACAACATCGGTGACTACATCGCGCACTGGCTCGACATCGGTCGCTCGTCGAGCGCCGACAAGTTGCCCAAGCTGTTCTGGGTCAACTGGTTCCGCAAGGGCGACGACGGCAAGTTCTTGTGGCCCGGCTACGGCGACAACAGCCGCGTGCTCAAGTGGATTCTCGAGCGCGTCGCGGGCAGTGGCGACGCCACCGACACGCCCATCGGTTTCGTCCCGACGATCGGCAGTATCGACATCGACGGCATCGATATCGACGAAGCGACGATGCGCGAAGTGCTGGCAGTCGACAGCGAGGCCTGGCGCGAAGAGGTGCCCCTCATCGAAAAGCACTTCGGCTTCATCGGGGCCCGCTTGCCCAACGAGCTACGCGACCAACTCGCCGACCTCGAAAAGCGCCTCGTCAGCTGATCTCAATTCTCGAACTCGCTGTCAAACGTCGCCTGTGAGTCCACGTTTGACAGCGAGAACGGGATTCAGACGCCGCAGTACAGGCTCACCGGAGGTGCTTTGTCGTCGGGCACGCGCTGGGCCTCACCGGTGACCTGGCCGTCGACAACGTAGAACCAGCCGCTGATGGCGTCTTTGTTGGGGCACGCATCGGGAAGACATTGGATGTGCGCGACCAGTTCGCCGCCGGCGAGAAATGCGATGCGACCCATGACCCAGCCGGGACGATTGTCCGGACGCGGACCGACGCGTTCGTCGAGCTCGGCCACAAACGCGGGCGCCACGCTGAGGCGCTGTGACGTGGCGCTCGGCCCGTCGTACAACGTGAACGTCCCGAGCAGATAGTCGTAGAGCACGAATCGCATGTCGGTCTTCGACCAGCTGTAGAACCAGCCTGCCGCGGCCAGCTCCCGCGCGGTGTCGTTGACCGTATCCACGATCGTCAGCGTGCCGGGACGGCATTCGTTGCCGAGCGCACTCGCCAGCACGAACCATCGTCCGTCGAATCGCGGGAACAGGAAGCGCGCCGAGCTCACGGCCTCGCGCGCGTGGCCCTGTTGCACGCGGTACACCGTGCCCCCGCATGCGGCACTGCCCGGCCGGGTCACCGAGAAGTACGCCATGGTGGCGTTGGCGAACGGTGCGACGACATCGAGGCTCTCGTCGTCGAGCAACACGGCGCGTACGAAGTCGGGAGTGTCCGGCGGGATCCACCGTGCAATCGGCGCCGTTGCCGGGATCGTGGTCACCGGCGACGTGCCCAGGGTGCCGACGAACGTCGGGGGTGCGGTCGTCGCGGGCACCGAGGTCGGGACCGAGGTCGATACCGGTAACACGGTCACTGTCGTGGTGTTGGCATCGATCAGCGGCGCGGCAGGCGCAAGCTCGACATCGATCGCGGGGGCGCGTCGCGACGGCTGCACCACGAGGTTGAGCACGACGAGCGCGAGGATCGATCCCAACCCGGCGGAGGCGATGACAACGAGCGAGCGCCGGCGTTGTCGAGGCTCGAGGTGGACCGGTTGATAGGGGTTCGTGGCATTCACTGCTGCCTCCTCCCTTAATCGACCGCTCGAGTTGCGTTTTTCATCCATGCGCCGACATTGCAGACCGATGACACTCCATCAGCCCAGGATCATCGCCCTGATGCCGAGGCCCATGATGAACAGGCCGCCCCCACCGTAAAGCGCATAGCGCCGGTCGGAAAGCTGGTGGCGGTAGCCGTAGATCATGGTGACGGCGATGATCGTGAGGAAACCGTAGAACATGTGGAACTGCGGAGCCTTGATGTCCTGCCCTGCGACCATGCCCACGCCGAGCGACACCTGAACGAAGACCGACAGTTCGACCACGAACGTGAACCACCACAGTGCGCGGGTGCGCAACGGCTCACGAAAATGCGCGGCAGTCGCCCACAATCCCGCCAGCCCGTTGCCGATGACCACGAACCACGCGAAGTTCTCGTGAACGTCGCGCAGCGATGCAAGCGTCATTCCCGAGCGCTAGCTCCGAGGCTCAGCGGCAGTGGCGACGTCGAAGGACCAGAGCTCGGCGGTCATCGACACGGGACGCTCGCCGCCTGCCACACCGCGGTGGCCGTGCGCGAATGCCGGCGACTTGACCCATGCTTGGAAAGACTCTTCGTCCCGCCAGCGCGACACGACGAGCCACGTTTCTCGCTCATCGGTCGGTCGAAGCAACTCGAAACCCTCGAAGCCTTCCTGCGAATCAACGGCGCCGATGCGCTCGGCGAAACGACGAGCCATCTCGCCGCCGTGCTCGCCGGGCACGGTGATCGCATTGATTTTGATGACCTGCGGGGGCTTGTTGCTGCTCACTTGCGACCTCGACCTCTCCTACCGCTTCTGCGCCCGAGCATAGGGCCCGCCGGCCCACTCTCTCTGGCCGGGCCCGCGACCTGAGTGGGGCCGGTCCATCGTACGATGGACCGATGACGACCTTCGTACGGGACCTGCTGAGCAGCGCCGCCGCCCGGGGACCGGGCCCGCGTGCGTGCGTCGGCTTGTTCGCATTTTTCGCGGCGACGCTCGTGGGCTGGACCGGTGTCGCCATCGCACGCTGGGGTCTACCGCAGTACTGGCCCGTCGTGCAGCGAGTCGGTTTGGTTGTCGTCAGCATCGGTGGCTCAGTGTCGTGGTGGTGGGTCAACGCATCGGTCGAAGGTCGCCCCATTGTGCAGTTGTCGAACAACCACGGGATCACCACCGGCGACTTGCTGGTTGCTCCGGCGTTGCTGCTCGCCGCGCTGCTCGTCATGATCCAAGCGGCGCCGTTGGTGCGGCGGGTGGCCTGACCGGGCGAGTTGATTCAGCCGACGTCGCCCACATCATCGCGACCGGCACCGCGCTCGACGAGCGACAAAGAGCCGTCGGCGACGTCGACCACCGTGATCGATGTGTTGGCGGGCAAGAAGCCGAGCACCCGGTCGTCGTCGGTCAGGTGGCCGACGACCGCGCTGATGACCACGGCGTGAGTGAATACGGCGGTGTCGCGATCGCGCTGCGACAGCGCGCGCAAGATCGAGGCGCGCCAGTCGCGTTGCTGCTCGCCCAATTCCGCGAATGTCGATCGCAGCGCGTCGCGCAACCATGGTCGTCGTTCGTGGTGCGTTCCCGGCGACGGCAACTCACGAACGGCGTCGACGACGAGTGCCTCGGTCGACCAGAGCGTCGCCAACGGTTGGGCGGTCTCTCGGGCGCGGCGCAACGGGCTCGTGATGAGATCGATCGGCGCGCCGGTGATCTCGTCGAGTCGTTGGGCAACTCGACGCGCCTGGTCGTGCCCCAGCTCACTCAGGCCCGGATCGGAGTCTTGGTAGCCGACCGCCTCACCGTGGCGGACCAGGTAGATGCGGGCCACGGTCAGTCGATTGCGAACACATCGCTGCGGAATTTGCCGCCGTTGCGCGGTCGCGCCCGATCGCGAAACCACTCGACACCGGACCATCGGGCGAAATCGTCGAGCGCCATCTTGGCCATCGGATGATCGGGGCTGATCTGGCTCTCGTGGCGCAACAATGCGGCCCGCTTGAGCAGTACGAAATCGCTGACATCGATGCGATGCGTGAGCTCGGCCTCGGGCAGACCGAACGTGTCGGCGTCGGCCATCTCGTTGCTGTCGCTGGCGCCGTCACCCTCGAGCTCTTCGAGCTCGGCGAAGATGTCGCGCATGAACTCGCGGCTGAAGGTCGCCTCGAAGACTCTCTCGACACCCGCGAGCTCGGCCGCGCGCACGCCGACACGGTGTACCTGGATGTGGTCGGGGTGCCCGTACACACCGTTCTCGTCGTAGGTCACGACGAGGTCCGCGTCTTCTTCCTTCAAAATGTTCGCGAACTTGCCGGCGGCCTCGTCGACGTCGGCCTGCCAGAACGACGCGGGGTTGTCGTTGGTCGGCTCGCCCATCATGCCGGAGTCGCGATAGCCGAGGAACGCGACCCGATCGACACCGAGCACGTCGGCCGCGAGTTGGGTCTCGCGGACTCGGCGGTCACCGAGCAACTCGCCCTCATCCAGTACACCCGGCACCGGCTCGCCCTCTTCGCCCATGGTCGCGACGACGAGCACGATGCGATGACCGTCGCGCTTGGCCTTGGCGATCAGGCCGCCGGTCGCGATGGTCTCGTCGTCGGGATGTGCGTGCAAGATCACAGCGGTAGCCACGTCGCCAAAGGGTAACGGCGCAATCAGACGGAACGGGCGGCCATCGCAGTGATCGCCGAGATGATCTGTTGCCACGCCTCGACCGGCAGGTCGTGACCCATGCCTTCGACCATCAACAGTTCTGCCCCGGGAACGATCTCCGCGGTGCGGGTGCCGCCGTCGGGCGCGATCAATGGGTCGAGCGTGCCGTGAATCACCAATGTGGGCACAGGGAGAGACCGCAGCGCGTCCTCACGGCTACCGCTCGCGAGCAGGGCGTTGAACTGACGCAACGACCCGGTTGGCGAACGGGCCCGATCGTAGGACTGTTCGTAATAGGCGCGGGTCTCGGCCTCGTCGAACCACGACGGACTGGCCCAGACCCGGCGCGACGCCACATCGCGCTCGATCTGCTCTTCGCGGGCGGTAGCTGGAGGCGCGGCCATGGCGGCAACGGCTTCGTCACTCGGTTTACCGAACTCGAGGTTGCCGGTGTGCGCGCTGATCGACGTCAGCGTCTGCACGGCCGCAGGGTGCTCGATGGCGACGGTCTGCGCGATCATCGCGCCGAGCGACTGGCCCACGAGGTGGAAGCGCTCGACCCCGAGCGCACCCACGACCGCCATGATGTCGTTGGCCATATCGGACAGGGTGTACGACCCGTCCTCACCAAGATGCGTCGATAGACCGCTATCGCGGATGTCGACTCGCACGACGAAGAATCCTCGATCGACGAGGCCGTAGCAGAACTCTTCTCGCCAATAGAGCACTTGGCTGCCGAGGC
>JBDTLT010000234.1:0-8435 GCA_039934635.1 Acidimicrobiales bacterium | reverse complement strand
CCGCTACCGCTACCCGCGCGATGGACGCTGTTCTGCGTTAGCGCGCTGCCTTGCGCGCTGAATGCGTTTCCTGATTCTCGCCAGCGACTCGGCGTCGTCTTCGGGTTGCTTTAGGCGTCGCGCGACGTAGCGGGCAACTGATGGCGCCTCCTTTGAAATAGCTTCGTCGACCAATCGGAGCAGAGCGCGATCATCCTTGGGATTCGCCACGCGTCGCGCCCCGCCACGCACGGGACTGCGCGCGAGATCGACAGCTTTAGTAGCGGGCTCCGAAGCGAGCGCTTCGGTTCCGATTGTCCATTTCCCGTCCGCCCATAGGAGCCCGACGGTTTCGCCGACGAGGCGTTGATTGGCGCGTAGGTGAGGCACCTTCTCCACGCCACGCGGTAGTGCCACGCCGAGGCGACGAGCCGCCTGGTCGAGTAGGCCGCCGAGTTTCGCTTCGACCAAATCATGGACCACGACGCCCCTGTCGGTGGTGGCTGTGAACTCGATCGACTTCGTCACGAGCTGAGTCGCAACCGCCTCGAACGTCACGACCGCCGAGAACGGCAAGCCCCCGCCGCTGATGCGGACTTGGCCCGAATACAGCATCGCTCGGTCACCGTTGGGCTGCCTCACGGCGATCGCTGGCGCGTGGAGTAGCAGGCGCTCGAAACGGATGTCAGAAGTCATTGTGACCCTTCGATGTGTGGCCTATTGATAGGTCACACTGTACCTGCGCAGACTCCACTCCACACAAGGAGACAGCGCAACATGACTAACCGGCTCAGCCTGACAGTGGCGGAATACGCGGAAGCGCACGACTTGTCGCCAGCGCACGTATTCGACCTCATCCGAGAAGGCCGGCTCGAAGTACTGCGGTTCGGGAAGGCGACACGGATACCCGTTGACGCCAAGCCGCTCGACGCCGCCTGATCTCAACATTCGACGTCCGACCCCGGACGCGAAACGGGGCCCCGGTCGGGCCCCGAATCAAACACCAAACATCAAAACGAAAGGTACGAAATGACTGTACACGATGACCCGGACTTCCGCCTCGCCGGTCTTCCGCTTAAAGGGTCGGGTCTCAAGCGGAAGAAGCCGAGCAAACCGGTCCACCTCTCGATCTTCGACGAGATCTCAAGCGGCGACGACCTCGTCGAGACGGACTTCGCCGATGAGCTCCGACGAGCGTTAGACGCCCTCATCGGCGGGGACGAGGTGACGCCGTGAGCGGCCGCACCCTCGGCGGACCGGCTCGAGGTGGCAGCGACGGGAAGTACTACCGAAACCCGGACCACCTCGGCCACCTGGTGGTGTTCCACGGCCCGCGCTCGCGCGCGGTCGTCCAAACGGCGTACGGCCTGAGCGACGCAGCGAATTGCCTCAAGGTTTCGTGCGTGACGTGCAACAAGTCGTGGGACGACGTCGACGTGTTCGGAGCGGCGCTCGTCCCCGCGCTCACCGAAGCGACAGTCGACGACGTCGTCGCCCGTATCGACCAGGGCGAAGCCAGTGCAGGTAGGTCTGCGCCGTGGGTTCTCGCTGACCCATCCGCCGACGACATCGCAGCGGCTGAGGCGTTCCTCGCTCCCGACGACCTCTTCTGACCGATGTTGTCAGCGGCACTCGCGTACGCGCGCCGGGGATGGGCGGTTTTCCCGCTCGTCCCCGGCGGTAAGGAACCGGCCACCGCGCACGGTTTCAAAGACGCGACCACCGACCCGGAAACGATACGGGGATGGTGGTCAACGAACCCTGCCTACAACATCGGAGCGGCGTGCGGTGCGTCGAAACTGTTCGTCGTCGACGTCGACACCCACACCGACCCATACGAAGGGCACGAACAGTGGTTCAAGCTCCGCTCCGGGCGCGACGACATCGAAACTCGTGAGCACGCCACGCCGTCCGGCGGAGCGCACGTCATCTTCAACATGCCGGACCCGCCGGTGCGTTCCAAAACGGCGTTCGCCCCGTCGGTCGACATCAAAGGCGACGGCGGCTACATCGTCGTTCCGCCCAGCGAAATCAACGGAATCCGGTACACAGTAGAGTCTCGCAACCCGATAGCGGACGTCCCCCGGTGGCTCCTCGACATCGTCGCAGCGTCCACCGGGACGGCAGCAGCGGGACCGAAACCGCAAGCGTTGAGCTACGCGAAAGCGACGCTGTACGCGGTGTGCCGGCGAGTGCGCGACGCCCCAGAAGGTGTCCGTAACGAGACCCTCAACGAAGCGGCCTACGCGGTAGCGCTCTGCCCAGCCGCGTGGAATCACCTCTTCGGAGTGGAGGCGCTGACACGACTCGCGTACGCCGCGCGCGATGCAGGGCTCACCGAGAGCGAGTCGATATCCACGATCACGTCCGCCTGGACGGGCGCACTGAAGAAATCGAAAGCAGAACAGACATGACCCGCTACGTGCCATCGCACAGCCCGATCGGCAAAGTCGACGGGTTCAACTACAGCGACCACGGCAACGCCGAACGCCTCGCCGTGGCGCACCGCCACCACATCCGCTACGTCGCTCAATGGGGAAAATGGGTTGTCTACGACGGCGCCCGCTGGCTCCTCGACGACGCCTCTATACACGTCACAGCTAAAGCGGCCGACGCCGTCAAACGCCTACTCGACGTGTACCCGAACGTCGCCGACAAAGACGAACGCAAAGCGCTCGGCGACTGGGTCATACGCTCCGAGTCCGCGCGAGGGCTCGAGAACATGGCGAAGGTAGCGCGAGCGTTACCGGGTATCGCATGTTCCGCCGACGACCTCGACGCCAACCCGATGTTGCTCAACGTCGCCAACGGAACCCTCGACCTCGACAACATGTTGCTGCGGCCGCACTGCCCTTCGGGGCTCCTCACCAAACAGTGCGCCGTAGCGTACGACCCAGCGGCTCGAGCCCCTCTGTTCGAAGCGTTCGTCGCGCAGATCCTGCCCGGCGTCGACGTCCGCGATTGCGTGCAACGACTCGTCGGCCAAGCCCTCACCGGCACCATCACCGAACGGGTACTTCCGATAGCGCTCGGCGGCGGAGCGAACGGCAAATCGACGCTCACCGCCATCGTCGCCGCGGTACTCGGCGACTACGCGGTAGTCGCCCCGAAAGACCTCTTCATGGCGTCGAAACACGAACCACACCCGACGTCACGCGCGACGCTGTTCCGGGCACGCTTCGCTCACTCCGGAGAGATCACAGCCGGCGCACGTCTCCACGAATCCCAAGTGAAAGAGCTCACCGGTAACGACGCCATCGTCTGCCGCCGGATGCGAGAAGACTTCTGGTCGTTCGAACCGACGCACACACTGTGGCTCCACGCCAACCACAAACCACGGGTGTACGGCACCGACGACGCAGTGTGGGACCGCATCCTGCTCATCCCGTTCGACGTGCGCATCCCCGAAACGGAGCGGGACCCGTTCCTCGGGCAGCGCATCATCGACACCGAAGGCGCAGGCGTGCTCCGCTGGCTCGTCGACGGCCTCGCCGACTACCGCGCGCGTGGCCTCGACCCACCGGACGCCATCCGGATAGCGACGAAGGCGTACCGCTCCGACTCCGACACCGTCGCCCAGTTCCTCGAGAGCTACGTCATCGGCGAAGGCGGCGAACTCGACGCCATCACCATCGGCGAAGACCACAACGACTTCTGCGAAGCGGCCGGCATCAACCCGAAAAGTCACTGGCAGTTCGTCTCATCCGAACTCCGCCGAAGAGGGGCCACGAACAAGCGTGTACGGCAAGGCGGAGTGCAGGCGCGCCGGTGGTTGAGCGTCAAAGAACGGGCCACGCAATGACCGCGCGTGACGGGGGCCCCCTCGGTATCCGGTTAATCCGTACATGCGCACGCGCGGAGACTTATACGGGAACCGAGGGGGCCCCCGTCACACCCTGCAAAAGGTGCCATCGAGAGCCCAAAACAGCCACTTTCGAGTGGGCCGACGGGCTCTGCTCCCCCTGCGCCGCTCACCTACTCGACGATATGAAGGCCAGTGAGTGGCCCATCAACGTCGACGGCACCGACACGTGGGACGTCGCCGACTTCGTACGCAGAGCGTGCCGACAATGAACTGCCAGCAGCACAACTGCACCGCACGAGCGACCGTTCACGAAGCCCCCGACCACTACTGCCACGACCATTTCGTCGCAGCTATGCGCGCCGTCGGACATCGATTCGACAACACCGAAAGCAGCCCCCAATGACCGCCCCCGCACTATCTCTCGCACCCCTCGTCGCGGGACGCGCTCGAGCCCGCGAGACAGCGACCAGATTCGTTCGCGACCTGCTGCGCACCGATCTCACCGAGGCCGAGATCCGCACCCTCTGGGCACCGGCGATCGCAACCGGCGTGGCGCTCTGCAGTGTCTGCAACCAACACATCCAACCAACTGACCCATGGGGCATCGACGACGCTCACAGACCAATCCACCTCCGAGGCCCGTTTATTCAGAGGCAACTAACCCCACCAGGAGCCCCGGTTTTTTGGCTGAATAAGCCCAGGTCAAGAGCCCGTCTCTTGGTTTATCCCCCCGCAGCCTGAAACGTATGGAGGTATCTGATGTTGTTTGATGAGGCTGGTTCGAAGCTTTATGAGGCGATCACCGAGGAGTTCGACCTCGATGTGCACGAGCTTGCTCTACTTGCAGCTGCTTGCCATACGGCGGACACGTGTTCGCGGTTGCAGGCGGTCGTTGACGCTGAGGGCGAGTTGGTCCATGTGCGTGGTGAGGTGCGTGCGCATCCGGCGTTGGTCGAGTTGAGGGCGCAGCGGATTCTGTTGGCGAGGTTGTTGGTGGCGTTGCGGGTGCCGCTGGGTGAGTCGGAGTCGGGTGAGCGGACGCAGCGTCGCGGTATTCGTGGGGTGTATGGCATCCGGGGGTCGGTGGCGTGAGACGGCGCTATGAGCCGGATCGGCCGTTGAATCCGCTCGAAGTCATCATCGCCAAGCGCAAAGAGCGGCTGCGTCTCGTCGCTGCGTGCCGTTCTGGCCTGTTGCCGTGGAGTGAGTACTCCGACTTTATGGATCGAGCGTGGCCCGGTTGGCGTGAGCGTCACGAGTCGTTCTTCGGTGCGCCGTGGCAGCCGCCGGCCGTCGAGACCAACAACAACTAACACGAGAGGACAAAAATGAGCAACGAAGACAAAGCGCCGGAACCGATGGACATTTCGCCCGAGCTGATGGCCGAGGCGCTCGACCGTCTCGAGATCTTGGCTCGTGGTTTGCGTGAGAAGTCGCCGCTCCATCATTTCGAGATGAACGATTCGCGGGATTGGGTGCAGGGTTCAGCGGATCGTGCGGCTGCGGTGCTGATGGTCGCGGTGCATGTGTTGGGGTTCGCCGACGATGAGTTGCGCGGCGACATCGTTGGTGCGCTGCGACGAAAGTTTGGCTCAAGTTCCCCTTGCGGGTGACCAATAGTTAGTAAAGTTCAAACAGGTTCTTTGCAAGCCGTACTCCCGGAGCCGCGAAAGCACTCCGCTATGGCAACACTTGCAGTGGACCAGAGACGGCAAGCACCGCAACTCCCCACGCCGGCGGCGGGTATGGCCATCTCGACAGTTGCACACCCCTCGCGTTCGGAAACCCACGACGCCCGGCGTTTCGGAGGTTGCAACCCCCCACCCTTCTCGCGCGCATCGCGCGCTATCCCCTTTAGGAGTAAGCAGATGGCAAATGACAACATCCGGTCGTTGAACGAGGCGCGGCAACGCGTCTGGAACGAGGCCAACCGTCTTCTCGACGACGTCGCGCGGCAGAAGCGCATCATGAGCGGCGTCGAAGAACAACAGTGGACCCGTTACAACGAGCGGCTCGACGAAATCGACAACGTCATCCAGGACCTTGTGCAGCGCGATAAGCGTGCCGAGGTTGAGGGTGCGACGCGTGAAGCACTCGAGCGGGTCGTAGGCCCCATCGGCGCGACCACCGTCGAACGCCAACAGGGCGACTCCCTTCGCCGCTGGGCGTTGGGTGAAGGCCCGAACGAGTTGCGTATCGACTTGACGCACCCGATGCGTGTCGCCGAGTTGCGCCGCACTGGTATGAGCGTTGCGGAGGCCGAACGCGAGGCCCGCGTCATGAACTGGGACACCGGCTCGCTTGCGAGCGGTGTGCCGACGAAGACCGCGTCCGAGCTCTACCAACTCATGGCGGCGTCGTGCGCGATGCTGAGCTTGCCGACCACGAAGGTGATGACACCTGATGGTGGCGGCGCCATGAAAATCCCGCGGGTCAACGCACACGCGATTGCGACCCAGGTTTCCGGTCAGGGCACCACCCTCGCCGGCACCGACCCGACGTTCCTCAGCATGACGCTCGACGCTTATAAATACGGCGAATTGGTTCGAATCAGCAACGAAGCGCTCCAGGATGCGTCGTTCGATGTCGCCCAGTTCTTGGGCGGCAACATCGCGCGTGCGGTGTCACGTCTCGTCTCGAACGACTTGGTGCTCGGTACCGGTTCGGGTCAACCGCAAGGCGTCGTCACGGCGGCGCTCGTCGGTTCGAACGGCACGATTCCGACCGGCGGCTCACTTATCACACCAAGCTACGAAAATATCGTCGACTTGGTGTACAGCGTGAACGGTTCCTATCGCGCCAGCGGTAACGCCGCTTTCCTCATGCGCGACGTCACCGCTGCGCAGGTCCGCAAACTTCGTGACGGTGCCGGCGGCACGCTCGGCGCACCACTCTGGTCGCCATCACAAGTTCAGGGCATTCAGTCGGGCGAACCGGGCCAACTGCTCGGCTACCCCGTCTACACCGACCCCGCGATGGCGTCCTGCGCGAGCAACGCTAAAATCGCAGTATTCGGCGATTGGAGTGCCTACTTCCTCCGGCAGGTCGGACCGCTGGTTATCGAGCGTTCAGCCGATGTGTTCTTCGGAAGTGACGAAACCGCTTTTCGTGGGAAATGGCGTGTCGATGGAGACGTGGTGGATTTGACCGCGCTCAACATCATGCGCCAGAACGTGACCTGATTTAGTCGTGCGTGAACGTGCGGCGCCGTTGGTTCGTTAGCCATGGCGGTGTCGGCGAAGGCGGCTGGTGCGACGTAGGCACCGTGGTCGTCTGCGCACCGGGCGTCGTGTACTCGGGCGCATCTTCCCGAAGTACGCGGCGCCCAAAGCTCGCAGTCGTCGGCGGGCGGTCAACCCCAGGCCGTCCGCCGGCGCTGTAACAGTTCCCATGCATGGGTCCAAACAGTTGGAGAGACGCAATGCAAGGTCTGCTCGGTGAGATTGATGTCCGTGCCCGTGCCGGGTTCATCGGTGCGAACACGCTCGTCATCCCGAACGCCGTCCCGGTCGATGTGTGCGCGGCGGCGAAGGCGTCCTACAACCCGGAGGCGACGTTGGGCGGTGAACGAGCATGGATAACACCCGATTCGCATCCGGCGCTCGTCACGGCGCTCGTACCGGTTCTCCGCGAGCTCTGCGTCGAATACCGCACACCCGAGTACGTCCACTGCGCTTTCCTGATCCGCCTGCATCGCGGCGACGGATTACGCGAACACTTCGATAACGAGTATGAAGCGGTTTCGGTTGATGGCGGGGAGCCGCAACCACGCGTTGTGTTCTCCGTCGTCTACTACTTGAGCGACCCGACGGATTATGTGGGTGGGTCGTTGGTGGCCGACGGGATGACGGTGCGACCCGAGCGCGGGACCGCGATCGTGTTTCGCGGCGACGACGTCCATAGGGTCGAGCCGGTCACGGCCGGTGTGCGGTACATCGCGAAGCTCGCCGTGTGCTCACCGGCAACTTTCGTGGGGCGATCGACGACGTTCGATGAGATTGCTATCGCGCGGCACCGGTAACGGGTTACATTGTAACGGCGATGGTGTTGGCTCGGCGTGTCGGTGCTCGGGAGCGGTTGCGGTTCGAAGATTTGGTGCGGCCACCAAGCTGGCACGCCCGAGCCTTATGCGCTGAGCCCCGCTATAAGGCCGTGTCGTGGTTCGTGGAGCGTGGTGCGTCTATCGCTGCGGCGAGGGCGGTGTGCGCCGCCTGTTCGGTTCAGGGGCCGTGCTTGGCCTATGCGCTCGAGACGAGGGCGCAAGGAGTGTGGGCCGGCACGTCGGAACGGCAACGGCAGCACATCGGCAAAGTCGTCTCGGCCGGTTAGGTCTGACCGCGCGCAGCGCGCGGTCACGCTGTAAGCCGTTCTAAGCAACAGGTCGGCCGGACCCTTACCCGATGTGCCCCGAAACCCGATTCCGTTGCTTAGAAGCCTTCCTAGCGTTTCGGGCCTCGCGAAGCCCCTGGTCAGAGACTCGCAAAAACCCTTGTTTTCGGCTGACCGTTCCCGTGTTGCGTTAGCCACCCAATCAGCCACTGGCGGGAAGTACTACACCGCTCTGGTGGCCTTTCGAGGCTCTGATCAGGGACGTTCGAGTGGAGCTATGGAGAATCGAACTCCAGACCTCTTCCATGCCATGGAAGCGCTC
>JBDTLT010000233.1:0-8584 GCA_039934635.1 Acidimicrobiales bacterium | reverse complement strand
TGCTAAAGCATGCTGTCTAGAACTATCTCAGTCAACTTCGACTATTTCAATGAACGCCGCGTGAAATCTGATGAAATCACCCATTGGCCCGGGCGCGCTTATTGCTGGGAGTCCACCAAGTACGGGGCGATGCTGCGGGCGAGCACCGGTGCGTTCTCCGCCGTGAACATCTCGTAGTGGTCGCCCGGGACGATGACCGTGTCGATCGACCCCATGACCTTGCCCCGCCACTTGTAGTGCCAGGGCCAGCCCGGAAACACCTCTTGGGCTTTGGCGACGACCACGTCGACGTCGTAGCGAGTGAATTCGTAGCGTTGCGCTACCTCGGTGAAATGCGTCCAGAGATTCACGAAGCCGAACTGTTCGACGCGACCGAAGCCGAGATCGAAGGCATCGAGATCGTCAAGGGTGGGTCGGCCCCGTCGCAGCACCCTGCATTCCCAATTGAAGCGCAACCAGGGCATCAGCGACGCGGGGCCCGAGCGCACGGCATTTTCGACGGCGTACAGCAACGCGCGGCCGAGCGTCGGGACCTCGGCGAGACTCGGAACGGTGTCGAGTAGGACGACGCGCGGGACCCGATCGCCGCTCTCGGCAAACAGGCGGCTCATCTCGAGCGCGACGACACCGCCGCCGGAGTACCCACCGAGCAGATAAGGGCCGCGAGGTCGTATGGCGCGAATCGCGCCGACGTAGCGCTGCGCCATCTCTTCGACCGAGTTGTCCGGTGGAGCCGAGCCGTCGACGCCGTGCGCCTGAACGCCATATATCTGTCGCCCTGCAGGCAAGGCTTTGGCGAGGCCCCACAGGTTGAGGACGTTGCCACCCGCGCCGTGGACGAGGAACATCGGCGTCTCGTCGGATGATCCATCGCGCATGAGCACCAATGATTGGGGCAGCGTCCGTTTGGCGGTGCCACTTCCGGCGGACGTCGTGGCCGGTTCCGCGCCCGAGACGGGTGCGGCATCGGTCGCGGGCTGTCCGAGCTGTGCCAAGCCGGGATCGGCCTCGACGAGCACTTCCGCCAGTTTGGCGATGGTGGGGGCTTCGAACAGCGTTGCCAGCTGCAACCGTACGCCGAGCTGCTTGTGTACGCGAGACATGAGGCGGATGGCAATCAACGAGTGCCCGCCGAGTTCGAAGAAGTCATCATCGGGCGTCGGTGAGACGCCGAGGACATCGGTCCACATTTCTGTCAGCAGATCGACGAGGTTCGTGCCCGTTCCTTGTGGGGCAGCGGGTTCGGATGTCCCGTTGTTCGAGGCTGCATCCGATTGGTCGAACTCGCGCAGGTCGTCCAAATCGACGCTCGACACCACGAGCCTCGACACGCCGCTCGCCATCACGCGCGTGAGCGCCTCGACACCTTCGAGCGGGCGGATGCCGAGGTCCTCGGCCAGTTCGAGTAACCGGGCGACGTGGGCCGCGGGCGCACTGGCCGCGGGGGGCGGCGGGTGGGTGAAACCGCCGAGGTCGGCGACGGCGCGCAGCGTGACGCCCTCGATCTCGAGGAGTGCCCGTCCTCCGGGCTCGGCAATGGTCAGGTCGACGACAAGCACGTCGGCAGAGTCGCTGGGCCGGCGTCGCGCGGTGACGAGGACTTCTGCGCCGACCGGACCGTGGCAGACGACGGCGTCGTAGTGCGAGGGCACGAAGAGGACTGCGTCGCCTCGATCGGCGAGCGCGACGCCGCACGCGGTGGCCACGTCGACGAGCGCGGGATGGGCCAGCCACGCCGACGTGTCGTCATCGACCGCCTCGGGAAGACGGAGGTGGGCTACGGCGATGTCCGCCGTGCGGGTGGCGGTCGTGACCGCGTCCCAGCGCGGACCGAATTGCAGGTGCTCGCGGGGCTTCGCGAAAACGTCGACCGCGACATCGGCGCCACGGTCGACATCGTCGACAACTTCGCCGAAGAGGGTCGCCTCTGGTTGCGCCACCGCGGTCGCCTCGCTGTGCAAGATCCAAGTTCGGCCCGATCCTCCGTCGCTTTCGATCTGCACGATGCGGGCGTCCGCGTCGTCCGGCGCGCTCAGGGTGACCCGCACCGTGACGTCGACACCGTCGGGAACGACGAGCGGCTCGTGGAGGTACACGTCGCTGAGGGCAAGGGGCAGGTCGAGATGACGCAATGGCGCGAGCATGAGTTCGAGGTGGCCGCTACCCGGAAGCACGGGTGTGCCCATGGACCCGTCGGCGACGCGCACGCGGTGTTCGTCGACAACCCAGTCGTGGCCGGGGTTCAAGCGGGCGACGAATTCGATGGCGCCGTTGCGGTTGAGCGCGTATTCAGAAAGCACCGGATGATCGATGGCATTGCCGACGGCCAAGCCGAGCCGGGCGCGGCGGGCCGCGTCGGCCGCCATGCCGGTGCCCGCCCACACGCCGTAATCGATGGTGACCACGTGCAGTTGGTCGCGCTCGCCGGCAAGGGCATCCAACGCCGCGTTCGCGGCCACGTAGCCCGACTGGCCCGCGGGAGCGAGCACCGTGGATGTCGACGACACCAGCACGAGCAGCTCGGCGCCACGACGTTCGAGCTCGTCGGCCAACACGATCGCACCACGCGCCTTGGCGCCGATGACCGCTTCGAGGTCGGCGGCGGTGACGGTCTCGAGAAGTCGGTCGACCAAACGACCGGCGGCGTGCACCGCGCCGTCGATGTGGCCGATCTGAGCTTTTGCGTCGTCGAGTGCCCGGCGTAGCGACATAGGGTCGGCAGTGTCGGCGACCAGCGCAACGACCCGTGCCGCGACAGCCTCGAGGGCAGCGAGCGCGCGGAGGCGGCGGCACGTCGGGTGGTTGGCCGAATGTCGAGCGAGGAACGCGGCGCGGTCAGAGCGTTGCGGTAGCGGTTCACTCGACACGATCACCAAGTTGGCTCGATGCTCTGACGCGAGGTGGTGCGCGATCGCGTGGCCGACACCGCTCAGGCCACCGGTGACGACGTATGTGCCACCATCGCGGAACCGAGGTCCGCTGGGTGCACCAGGCGGCAACATGCGGCGCTGTGTCGATGGCGCCAAGAGGCGCCGCTCGCGTTCGGCGACGACCGCGAAGGTGCACCCGACGAGCTCCGCGGTGACGGACGGGCCATCGAATGCGTGGTCAGTGGCCACGTCGACCAACACGGTGTGGAGATCGACATACTCGCGGGGGCCGACAAGGGTGACGCCGAGGGCCATCGCGTCACTGGGTCGTGTCGCGGCGTGGTGAACGGACAGCGCCCCGCGTGTCAGTACCGCCAGTCGTGCAGGCCCGTCACCGGCCGCCAGCGCGCGGGCCGCGAGCGCGGCGTCGCCGACGAGTCGCGACTGCGAACGATCGAACTGCTCGACGACATCATCGATGGGGAGTGGGGCGACGATCACTACGGCGCGGGCTGCGCCGGCAACCGCGTCTCCCACATCGAACGCGAAACGTTGGTCGACCTTCTCGCCGCGGGCCCGGAGCTCGGCTACCACCGCGGCGGCGTCAACATCGTCGGCGTCGGCGACCACGAGCCAAGGTCCGATCGGTGCGACTGCGGGGGCCGCTCGAGGCGTCTCTGCCCACACCGGCTCCCAACACCAGTCATCGACACGATCGATGCGGCGCGCCCGTGGCGGGCCGTCGGTCGGCGTCCGGCCGCGCGTCGAATTGACGGACACCATCGGGGTGGGCGAACCCGGACCACCCGTGAGTCCCGCGCCGTGCGCGGACTCGAACCAGTAGCGAGTGCGTTCGAACGGATACGTCGGAAGACTCAGGCGCCGCCGTGGCGTCGCCGAACCGATCGTTTGTGTGGAATCGAGCAGGCACCCGTGGGCCCATGCGCGACCCAACGACGCGAGTGCGTGCGCCGTGTCGTCGAGAGAATCGGCGGGGTGACGGAGACCAGAGATGATCGCCACCGGCTTGACCGGACTGCGACGCGCGTAGGACGACAACGATTGGCCGGGGCCGAGCTCGACGAGCACGACCGGACTCTCCGAGAGGGCCGCGGTGAGGCCATCGGCGAAGCGGACGGTCCCCCGGAGATGATCGACCCAGTACTGCGGGTCGGTCGCCTGCGCCGTCGTGATCCACGTGCCGGTCAGGTTGGAGACATAGCGGATCGTCGGCGGCAACAGCGAGACGGTGCGCACGACGTCGAGGAATTCGCCGAGCACGGGGTCGAGCAGTGCGGAATGGGCTGCGGCGGCGAGTGGGATGCGTTGGACCGGTACGTCGCGTTCCGCGAGCACGGCGGCCAACGAGTCGACCGCTTCTGCGGCTCCCGACACGACGCACTCATCGCGCGCGTTCACCGCGGCGAGGGACAACGTCTTGGGCAGGAGTGCGAGCACCTCGGGCTCCGAGAGCGGAACCACCATCATCGCTGAACCGGGACCACCGACTCGCTCCATCAACGAGGCTCGGGCGATGACGAGCCGGATGGTGTCCTCGAAAGAAAGAACGCCCGATAGGTGGGCCGCCGTGTACTCGCCGAGCGAGTGGCCGATCAACGATGACGGTTGCACTCCCCACGCCATCCACTGCCGAGCGAGAGCGATCTCGGTGACGAGGATCGCGGGCAGCGAAATCGTGGGCCGCCGCAACTGTTCGGGCTCGGCATCAACGGCGAGCAATGGCGTCAGGTCGATACCGCTGTGGCGCTCGACGAGCTCGACGCCCTCTTTGCGCACGCGATGGAATTCGCGGAAACGCTCATCGAGACCGGCAGCCATACCGGCATATTGCGAACCGCCGCCGGGGAAGAGGAAGCCCACCTCGGGCGCGGAATCAGTGGCCAGCGCATGATGGCTGCGGCGCGGCTCGGGATGCTGGAGCAACTTGACGGCCTCGTTGGTGGCGGTCGCGACAATCACTCGGCGATGCGGCATCTCCCGCCGCCCCGCAGACAGCGTGTAGGCGACGTCTGCGACCGAGGTATCGGGCCGTGCCGCCAGGAAGTCGGCCAGGCGACCGCTCATCCGATCGAGTGCCGCCTCGCTTCGCGCCGACAAGGTCAGCAATTGTTCGGGAGGCGCGTACGACGGCAGCGGAGAAGGCGGGGCCTCTTCGACTACGACGTGCGCGTTGGTGCCGCCGACCCCCAACGAGCTCACACCCGCGCGACGGGGACCGTCGCTGTGCCAGGGGCGCCCCTCTCCCGAGATCTCGAATGGAGAGGCGGCGAGATCGAGCAGTGGGTTCGGCGCGGTGTGATTGGCGAGCGGTGGCAACCACCGGTTCTGCATCGCCTGAATCACTTTGATGAGGCTGGCAACGCCGGCGGCGGTATCGAGGTGCCCGATGTTGGGCTTGGTGGAGGTGATGCGACAGAAGCCGGTGTCGTCTGTCTGCGAGCGGAACGCCTGCGTCAACGCGTCGAACTCGATGGGATCACCGAGCGCGGTGCCTGTGCCGTGCGCTTCGACGAGGCCGATCGATCGGGCGTCGACTCCCGAGACGGCCAAGGCCTCGCGGACGACATCGGCGTGTCCGTCAACGCTCGGCGCGAGGTAACTAACCTTGCGTCGACCGTCGTTGTTGACCGCTGAGCCTTTTACCATTGCGAGAATCGGATCGCCGTCGCGGAGGGCGTCGGCCGCTCGTCGTAGCGCGACGACGCCCACGCCACTCGTGAGAACGGTTCCGCCCGATGCGGCGTCGAACGCCCGGCAACGGCCATCAGGAGCGAGGATCTCTCCTTCGAGGTAGCGGTAGCCGACTCCGTGCGGTACCTCGATCGTCACTCCTCCGGCGAGCGCCATGTCGCACTCGAGTAGCAGCAGGCTCTGCACCGCGAGGTGCACCGCGACAAGGGAGGTGGAGCACGCGGTCTGAACGTTGATACTCGGACCACGCAGATCGAGGCGGTACGACACACCGGTGGTGAGGAAGTCCTTGTCGTTGCCCGTGTGGCGCAACAGGAACCAGCCAATTTGATTGAGCAGCTTGGGATCCGCAAGCAGGTTGTTGAGCAGATAGGTGTTGGCGCCGCAGCCGCCGAACACCCCGATGGAGCCGTCGAACTTCTCGGGCACGTAACCGGCGGACTCGAGGGTCTCCCAGGTGCATTCGAGGAACAGGCGGTGCTGCGGGTCCATGATGCTGGCGTCTCGCGCCCCGATACCGAAGAACTCGGCATCGAAGCACTCGACTGCATCGAGCACACCCGATCGCCGCACGTAATCCGGAGAGGAAATCAGTGCCTCGTCGATACCGGACGTGCGCAGTTCTTCGGCGCTCAGATCTCGCAGGCAGTCGTCGCCGTCTCGCACGCGGAGCCAAAGATCTTCGACGGTGGGCGAGCCGGGAAACCGGCCGGCCATGCCGATGATGGCGATGTCGGTCTCCGACGAGCACGACTCGTGCGAGCTACTCGAAAGAGGTGCTGCGCTCCACTCGTCGATATCTCGCATATCTCGCACGTCGTTCGTAGAAATGCCCTGGTTGAACTGATCGGCCGGCTCACCCTGTTACTGAAGGCCACGCTGACCAATGAAACCATATGACGAGTGTCGACACCAGGTGGCAAAGGTCGTAAACCGGTGGCAGCACATGAAAACCAGACAATTGGTTGGTCATAGCGGAGCGTTCCCGCGGATCCAATATTACGATTGTGCGACAACCACTCGGGTGTCGGTGACCTCCGGCGAAGCACGGCGATGAACGCCGGAGGTCGAATCGATGCGAACGGTGCGAGCCCTGGCACTGACGGTGCTTGTCACGGCGCTTGCCGGCGGGTTGCCCGCGGCTGCGGTGCCGCTACCGACCGCCACTGCCGTGTCACCGGCCCGCGTTCTCGATACCCGCGCCGGCCTCGGGGCCGCTCGCGGTCGTCTCGCTCCCGGCTCGATCATCGCCCTCGCTATACCGGCGGCGGCCAACGCCGGCGCCACTTCCGTGCTCGTCAACCTCACCGCCGCCGACGCGCTCGCTGCGGGGTACGTCACGGCGTGGCCGTGCGGCGACCCGATGCCCCCGACCTCGGTGCTCAATTTCACGACCGGTCACGCGGTTCCCAACCTGGTTGCGATCAAGCTCCCCGCCGGTGGGCTTTGCCTGGCATCGTCGGCGCCGGTGCACTTGCTGGCCGACGTCGAGGGATGGTTCACCGGCTCCGCGGATCTTCAAGGCACGACGCCGAGTCGATTGCTCGACACCCGCCAGACCCGCAATCTGCTCGCCACGATGGTCGAGCGCCGGCTTCGAGTCGGCGGCGCGGGCGGTGTGCCGCCGAACGCGGCGGCGGCGGCGGTCAATCTCACCGTCGTCAACCCCCTCCAAGCGGGGTACGTGGTGGCGTACCCCTGCGGGCAGACGACTGATTCGTCGACGGTGACCTTCCGCGCCGGTGAGACCGTCGCGAACCTCGCATTCGTGGCGCTCGCGGGCGGCGACCTTTGTGTGGTCTCGTCGGTTGCAACCGACGTCATCGTCGACTCGTTCGGTTGGACGAACAGCATCGATGAATTACGGGTCAAGTCGCCGGTGCGTGTGATCGACACCCGTCAGCCCGCCAAGTGGCCGTATGCCCCGCTCGCCTCGCGCAGCCAACTCGAGGTGCGGATCGCCGGCAAGAGTGGCGTGCCGAACGACGCCGGCGCCGCGTTGCTCACGATCACCGCCGTCGACGGCACTGCCGACGGCTACGTCACCGCGTGGCCCTGCGATCAGTCGAAGCCCGATTCTTCGGTGCTCAATCTGTGGCCCGGCGTGCTGCGATCGAACCTCGCGCTCTTGAAGCTGTCATCGGCAAACGGATCGATCTGCATCGAGAGCACCACGTACAACGGTTCACCTCAGCATGTGATCGTCGATGCGGTCGGGTGGCTCGGTGGGGGACCCGCCCGCCAGCCACCTCCTCCTGATCCGCCGCCGCCCACCCGATCCGCGACGTTGCCGGTGGGCTCCGTCCTTCCATCGGACGCCACGTGTGCCTCCCGCGTCCGCGCGACACCAGAGGTGCGCGCCGCCAACGCGTCGTACAACAACACGCGCGGGCTCGGTGGCAACAGCTTGTACCCGCGCGTCAGCGGCGACTTCACCGGCACCACCGACGAAATCCTGCAATGGACCGCCTGCAAGTGGGGTGTCGACGAGGACGTCGTGCGGGCACAGATCGCGCGTGAGTCCTACTGGGATCAGCGCGCGATCGGGGACAACGGTGAATCCTTCGGGCTCGGGCAGGTGCGCGTTCCGTATCACGCGAGCGCGTTCGTCAACGACAACGCGAAGCGCTCCGCGGCCTACAACGTGGACTACACCTACGCTGTTTGGCGTGACTGTTTCGAAGGCCGGTTGACATGGCTGAACACTGTTGAGCGAGGGCGTGAGTACTTCGCCGGTGATCTTTGGGGCTGTGTGGGGGTCTGGTATTCCGGCCGTTGGTACACCGATGCCGCAGTGGGCTATATGAACCTCGTGCAGTCCGATCTCAACCAACGAGTGTGGACGACGCCGAACTTCTTCAGCTACAACTGACGCGAGCCCGAGCGGCTCTCGAGCTACGGCTGAGCGCCGATCACGAGCTTGTGCACGTGGAATCCCTCCGCGTAGCGGGCATTGCATTCGATGCCGCGGAGGCGCATCAGTCCGAGGAACGCTTCTCGGT
>JBDTLT010000232.1:0-8646 GCA_039934635.1 Acidimicrobiales bacterium | reverse complement strand
GAGAGCACCAACAGCGGCAACATCGCCATGGCGACCATGTACGCGCCGAACATGTAGCGCGCGTCCTGCGACGGATTGAGCATCAACACGTTGAGTTGCTGGGCCAGAGGGACCGCCCCCGGTAACAGCCACACCCACCGCCGAAAACGCACTGCTTGGGCAACGAGGACCAAGTCGAGCAGGTAGATCCAGGCGGGAGCGCGCCAGGTGTACCACTGACGGTGCGGGATGTCGGCCCATGCCAGCATCTTCAACATGCGCGGTCGTAGCCGCGGGATCACGGGCACGGTCTTGAAGCCGTATTCGTTGTCGGGCACGCCGTAGGTGAGCGTGTAGATGTAGCCCGAGTGCGACTGACCGACGCGCCACGCCAGCGACGCCACACAGATGCGGTTGTTGATGACCGTCATGGGCGCTTCGCGCAATACCTTGCGCCACAACGTGAGGTACTCGGTCTTGTCTTCGCGAAACGCCGTCAGCCGCATGCTCGGGTTGAGGTACCAGTTGATGATCGCGTAGCAGTAGTAGCTGCGTTGCCACTGCGACAACGGCATGGCCCGTTCGAGCAGCGCCTTGTCCGAATCGGTGAAGATCTCTGGGTTCTTCACGAAGGCGGCATCGATGTCGTGCACGAAACCCGCGATGTTGATCTCGGCCGGCGTGTGCTCGACGCCGATCGCCGGATAAACGGCCAGCTTGATCACGAGGAAGATCGCGACCAACGCGCCCGTCATGATGACCACACCGCGGCGCCGGCCGGTGTTGACCACGAAAACCATCGAACCAACGAACACCGCGAAGAAGACTCCGTTCTGACGGAACAAGATCGCGGCGAGAAGATGGAAGAACAACGACCGCAGCAGCGAGCGCGGCATGACCGCGTGCGGTCGGCGCAGGCGAAACGAGAAGAGGTCGATCACACGGGCGGCCACGCACAACAGCGCCGCCGAATACGGGATGTCCTTCCACAGCGTGATGACGAAACCGCCCACTTGTGGCAGCCACGCCACGATCGCGCAGGCGAGGTAGGTCAGCCACTTCTCACACCCCGCCCGCACAAGTGCGCGGCACAGCAGCGCGAGCGCGGCGGCTACGTACAGCGTTTGCGCGAACGACAGCAGGCTGGCCGTACCGAGGACCATCTCGGAGACCTTCATGGCGAACACATACGCAATGGGGTGCGTGTCCTCCCAATGGCCGGTGCTCGCCTGGCGCCACACGTCGAACGAGTCGAAGGTGAAGAACCCGGGCCGGTTGCCGAGGAACCACAGCAACATCGGGAACCACAAGACGAGGGTCCCGACGAATGCCCACCGCGCCGCCGAGGCCCGCCGCCCGAGCCCGGCGCCCGCGTCGATCAGCCAATATTTCGCGGACTCGGCCATATCGGCAAAGGACGGGCTGCCTGATCCCGATGCCGACACAGAAGGGGTACTTTATCCTCAGCCACTCGCGGGGAGCGGTCACGGAGGACCAGTAGTGGCGGGGAATCGAGCGACCGGAGCGCCGCCCCGCCGCGACCACCGCAACGGCGACCGCGCACAACTGCGCCTCGCCCTCGTCGGGGCTGGTGCAATGGGCTCGCTGCATGCCCGCGTTGCCCACCAGCATCCACTGGTCGAGCTCGCCGCGATCGTCGACGTCGACGAAGGGGCCGGTCGTGCCCTGGCCGACCGTTTCGATTGCCCCTACCGCGGCGAACTCGAGGAGGGCGCGTTCGATGCCGTTGTCGTTGCCTCCCCCACCGAAACGCACCTCGACTGGGTGCGGCGCGCCCTCGACCTGCGACTCCCCGTCCTCGTCGAAAAGCCGATGGCCCTCGATCTGGCGGGAGCACGCTCGATGGTCGATCGGGCCGCCGCGCTCGACGTACCGATCACTTGCGGGTTCGTCGAGCGCTGGAACGCGGCGGTGATGCTCGCCATCGACATCGTCAAAGAGCCGGTGTACCTCCAGGCGTTTCGCCACTCGCCCTACGTCGCCCGCATACGAGGCGGCGTCACCGGCGACCTCCTCATCCATGACGTCGATCTGGCGCTGCGTTTCTTCGGTGGTTCGCCGACGCAGGTGCAGGCACGGCTGGGGTATTTTCATCCGCAATCAGAAACGTCCGCCGAAGACGTGGCCGAAGCACAGCTGACCTTCGCCGGCGGCGGACTCGCGACGATCTCGGCCAGCCGCATCGGGCAGCAAAAGGTGCGTCAGCTGCGCGTGCATGACCTCGACCGAATGCTCGAGATCGACCTACTCCGTCAAGATGTCACCGTGTTTCGTCACGTCGGCAACGAGTTCGAAGAAAGTGGTGCCTACCGTCAACAAACGGTGATCGACATCCCGGTCATCGCCAACCGCAGGGAGCCGTTGGTCGCCCAACTCGACCACTTCGTGGCGCTGGTCGGCGGTCAAGTCGACCACGCCGCCGAGCGCGCCACGCTCCTGCCGCCGCACGAAGTCATCGATCGCGTGCTGGCCGACGGGCGCTGGCCCGAACGGCCCGCCGCACAGCAGGGATGAGGCCCGGCACCATGCGCATCGCGTACCTCAACAACTTCTTCCTCCCCCGTCCGAGCGGCAGCTCGCATCTCACCGCCGAGCTGGCCAAGCGCTTTGCCCACCGAGGTGACGAAGTCGTCGTCATCACGACTGAGTACGACGGTGCGCCGGCCGACGAGCAACGAGACGGTTACCGCATCCTTCGGTTGCCGTGCGTGACGCTGCCCAAGCTCGACATCGCGCTCAACTTCGACGCCACCCTGACCACGTCACCATCGAACCTTCGCCGCATCTTTCGCGAACTCGACGCGCTACGCCCTGATGTCGTCCATGCGCACGGCCAGTTCTTCGACCTCACCTTCGCCGCGTCGTGGTGGGCGCGCCGGCGTCGCGTGCCGCTCGTCATCAGCGTGCACACCCGCCTCGAGCACCCATCGCCAGTACCCAACGCCGTGCTCGAGGTCGCGGACCGCACGGCGATCCGCATGCTCACGCGATGGGCCAACCCTTACATGGTCGTCATGGACCAGCAGATGCATGACTACATCCGCACGCGGTACCGCACCCACGAGACGCGCATGGTGCCGATCCCCGTCGGCGTCGATGTCGACCGATTCGCCAACGCCAACATCGACTCGGTGCGCGCGCGACTGGGCATCGGCAACGCGCCGTTGATCTTGTCGGTGGGCCATGTCATCGCCATCCGCAACCGCCTCACACTCGTCGAGTCGATGCTGGCAGTGCTCGCGCAACACCCCGACGCGCGGCTAGTGGTCGTCGGCGCGGTGTACGACGACCGGTTCCTCGAGCGGGCCCGCCATCTCGGCATCGCGCACGCCATCATCTGCACCGGCAAGGTCGACAAGGACGAGATACCGCCGTACGTCGCGGCGGCAGATATCGAAGCGCACGACCTCGAGGGCATCGGCTTGGGCACGGCCTCGCTCGAAGTGATGGCGGCGGGCATTCCCACCATCGCGGCGGTGCGACCCGACAACTTTCTCGGCATCACGCTGCGCAACTGGCAAGATCTCGTGCTCGTCGAGCCGGGCAATGCCGGTCAGCTGGGCTCTTCGATCTTGCGCCTGCTCGCGGACCCCGAGCTACGCCGCGAACTCGGCGAGAACCAGCGCAAGCTCGTCGACGCCCACTTCGCCATGAACGTGGTTGCGGACCAGCACCGCGAACTCTACGAGCGCGCCGTCAACGCTCGCCGGTGATCATCTGCACTTCGGCGCCGTTGACTTCGACGCGCCCGATCGGTCGGGCCGGCACGCCGCCCACGATCGTCCCCGGCGCGACGTCGGCGCTGACCACCGCGCCCGCGGCGACGACGGCACGATCGCCGATCGTCACGCCCATCATCACCACCGCGTTCGCGCCGATGAACACGTAGTCGCCAATGACGACGGGCTCCCGTTCGACAGCATCGTGGGCACGCGCCGTCACACAGCGCCGCACGGTCGAATGGGTGTAGATGTGCACGCCGCAACTCACGTCGCAGCCGCGTCCGATGCGCAGCCCCCCACTGCCGTCGAGCACGGTGAAGGCTCCGATCCACGTGCCCTCGCCGATCTCCGGCTTGTCGATGATCCACGCGTAAGGGTTGTACGGATTCGGCTCGAAGCCCCGGTTTTCGTGAAGCGGTCGGTCATCCATCGGTACCCTCCCGGCCCGGGGCCGTCGTCAGCGGTCCAACTCGGCTTTGAACTCGTCGACGACGCTGCGCAACCCGTCTTCGACATCGATCGTCGGTTGCCACCCGAGCACCTCACGGATGCGGCTGATGTCGGCTGCCCTGCGCGACACGAGCACGGCACGGGGACGAAAGACCGGCTCGACTGCAACGCCCATGTGCGCGATCAAAATGCGCGCCAGATCGCGGATCGACGTCGAGATGCCCGTACCCACGTTGAGCACCTCGCCGCTGACCTCACTCTCGAGGGCCATCACCAGCGACCGCGCAATGTCGTGCACGTGTATGAAGTCCATCGACTGCTCGCCGTCACCGTCGATCACCGGCGCGTCGCCGTTGGCGATGCGGCGGAGGAACGTCAGCACCACCGAGGTGTAGTACGCGTCGGTGCGCTGGCCGGGCCCGTAGACATTGAAGAAGCGCAACGCCATCCACGACAGGTCACGCGTTTCTGCGAAGAAGGCCAACAGCCGCTCACCGGCCAACTTGGAGATGCAGTACGGCGTGCGCGGATCGGCCTCGTCGCTCTCGCTCATCGGCAGCTTCTTCGGCTCGCCGTACACCGACGCGCTCGACGCGAACACGAACCGCTCGACGCCGGCGGCGCACGCCGACTCGGCCACGTGCTGCGTGCCCATCAAGTTGACGTCGAAACTCTCGGTCGGCGCCGCGACGCTCTTGTTGATCGCCAAGGCCGCGAGGTGCACCACCCGATCGACGCCGGACATGGCCCGATCGACCAGCGCGCGGTAGCGCACGTCGCCTTCGACGATCTCGAGCCGCTCATGACCGACGATCTCCGCGACGCGCCGTTGGTCGGGTCGATAGAAGTTGTCGAAGATGCGCACCCGCCACCCTCGTTGCAGCAGCTGCGCGGTGAGGTGACTGCCGATGAACCCTGCTCCCCCGGTCACCAACACGGTGCCGTTGTCTGTCATCGCAATCCTCCGTCGTCAGGCTTCGCCGGCGAGTTGCTCATCGATGACTTCGCTCAGCATCGCCACAACGTAATCGACATCGTCATCGCTGAGTTCGGCATGCATCGGCAACGCAAGGTGTTGGCGGAAGAGCCTCGCCGATGTCGGGCATCGCACCGGAACCGCACCCGACGAGGCGTAGATCGGCTGCAAGTGTGAGGCATAGGTGCCGATGTTGGAGCCGATGCCCCGGTCCCGAAGTGCGAGCGCGATGCGATCCCTCTGTAACGGCTCACTGATCGTCACCGCGTACGTTTGGAACACCTGCTGGCGGTCGGTTTGTTCGGCCGGCGGCTCTACGTAGGCGACCGAGCGCAGCGCCACCGTATAGCGAGCGGCCGCGTCGCGGCGGCGGGCCAGCAACTCGTCGAGCCGTTGCAGCTGCACGAACGCGATCGCCGCCAAGATGTCGGACAACTTGTAGTTGTAGCCGAGATCGTCGAAGACGGGGATCGGTAGCTGCGACGAATGCTGCCGGGAGAACGCGCTCTCCATTCCGAAACACGACAGCTTGCGCACTCGGTTGGCGATCGCCGGATCGTCGGTGGTCACGACACCACCCTCACCGCACGTGATGCCTTTGCGGCCGTGCAACGAGAAGCACGCCACGTCACCGAATGAGCCCGTCGGGCGATCGTGATAGCGGGCGCCTGTCGCGCACGCTGCGTCTTCGAGAACGAACATTCCGTGCGCTCGCGCGATCGATTCGATCTCGTCGTAGTCGGCAACCTGACCGAAGGCGTCGACCGCGACGATGCCGCGCGTGCGCGGCGTTATGGCGGCAGTGATTGCCTGCGGGTCGATGGTGGCGGTGTCGGGTCGTACATCGACGAAGACGGGCAGTGCGCCGCAGTACAACACGGCGTGACCCGTCGCCGGGAACGTGTAGTCGGCGACGAGCACCTCGTCGCCCGGGCCCACGCCCAGGGCGAGCAACGCCAGGTGCAGCCCGGCGGTGCAATTGTTGACTGCGACGGCGTGCGCCACCCCACACTGCTCGGCAAAGGCCTCTTCCAACGCTCGGGTCCGTGGCCCCTGCCCCGCCACCCAGCCCGACGCGAACGCGTCGCTCACCGCCTGCAACTCGGCGGGGCCGAGCGAGGGCAGGCCAAGCGGTACGTTGCGGGTGTCGCGATCCATCTGCCCCAACTATCGCAGCACTGCGCCGACGACACGTTCGATATCGGCACCATCGAGCCCAGGATGTACCGGTAGTGACAACACCGACGACGCCGCCCGCCGGGCCTGTTCGGGCGACGCGGCGACGACGCGGGGGTGCTCGCTATAACAGCGATAGTCGAGAATCGTCTTCGGGTAGTAGACGCCGAAGCCGACCGAGCTGCGCGTCAGGCGCTCGCACACGGCGGCTCGATCGCAACCGGCCGCCGACGCGTCGATGCGCACCGTGTATTGGTGAAAGACGTGCATGCGTCCTGCGGCGGTCGAGGGCGTGACGATCCAATCGTTGCCGCGGAAGCCTTCGGTGAGGGCGGACGCGTTGCACTGCCGCGCCGCGTTGCTTTCCGCGAGCCGATCGAGTTGGGGCAACCCGATGGCAGCCGCGACATCGGTCATGCGCCAGTTGTGCCCCACCATCGCGTAGTCATAGCGACCGCGCATGCCCTGATTGCGCAACATGCGGACACGATCGGCGACCGCATCGTCGTCGGTGGTCACGATGCCGCCCTCGCCCGTCGTCACGTTCTTGGTCGCGTAGAACGAGAACGACCCGACGCCGTACGAACCAGCGGCCTTGCCGTCGCAGCGCGCGCCGTGCGCCTGCGCCGCGTCTTCGACGATCGCCAACCCTCGCGCGCCGGCCAGAGAGGCAATCGCCGTCATGTCGGCCATCTGGCCGTAGAGATGCACGGGCATGATCGCCGCGGTGCGCGGCGTGATCGCGGCCTCGACCGCCGCGATGTCGAGGCAGTAGTCGTCGAGCGAGATGTCGGCGAGCACCGCCGTCGCCCCCGTTTCGAGGATGGCGTTGATCGTCGCCACGAACGTGAATGGCGACGTGATCACCTCATCGCCGGGGCCGATGCCCAAGGCCATCAGCGCCGCCACGAGCGACACCGTGCCGTTGCTGACCGCAACTGCGTGGCGCACGCCGCAGATCTCGGCGAAACGGCGCTCGAAGCGCTCGACCATGGGGCCCTGCACGAGATGACCCGACCGCAACACTTCGAGCACCAGCGCCTCCGAGGTGGAGTCGACCACGACGGCGGAGATCGGGATTGGCCGTACCCCCCGCTCTGAGGGCCGCTCGGGCCCTGTGTCAGTCATCGGCAGCCCACCACTGCTGGCCGCACACCGTGCAGGGGGCGCGGTGAGGGGGCTGGTCGCTGCCGCGGGCGAAGATCTGACCGCAGCGGCAGACCCAACCGATGTGGCGCGCGGGATTGCCCACCACCAGCGCGTGCGCGGCTACGGCGCGGGTCACGACGCTGCCGGCCCCGATCATCGCGTAGGACCCGATGTCGCGCCCGCACACGACCGTGGCATTCGCACCGATCGACGCGCCCTTGCCGACGACGGTGCTCACGACCGACCACTCCGCGTTGTAGGCACGGGGAAACAGATCATTGGTGAAGACGACGCTCGGGCCGACGAAGACGTCGTCGTGCAGCGTGACTCCCGCGTATACGGACACGTTGTTCTGCACCTTGACCCGCGACCCGACGACGACTCCGGCATCGATGAACACGTTCTTGCCCAGCGTGCACTGCTCGCCGATGACGGCACCCCGGCGGAGCTGACAATGGTGCCAGATGCGCGTGCCGTCCCCGAGCGATACCTCGTCCTCGACGATCGCAGTTTCGTGTACGAACGCGCCAGCCACGGACGAAACCTAAACCAACTGCGTCACCATGCGGCGCAGCGGCTCTCGAAAGTCGGCGAGCAACGGCAAACCGGCGAGGCGCAGCACGGCATTGTCGAGCACCGAGTTGGCGGGGCGCGGTGCCGGGCGCGGCGGGTCGAGTTCGGCGGTGGTGATGGGCTCGACGCGGCTCGGATCGAGCCCGGCCGCGCGCAGTACCTCTTGCGCGAACTCGAACCAGCTCACCGCACCCTGGTTGGTGACGTGGTGCACGCCGACGCGCCGGTCGATCACCAGTCGGTAGATGGCGTCCGCGAGGTCGTCGGTGAAGCTCGGATGGCCCCGCTGGTCGGCGACGAAGCGCAGCCGGTCGTGCTGGCCGGCTAACCGCAGGATGGTCTTGACCATGTTGTTGCCCTGCGCGCCGCAGACCCACGAAGTGCGGACCACGGTTGCGTCAGGCCCGGCCTCGCGCTCACCGGCGAGTTTGGAGCGACCGTAGACCGACTGCGGATCGGGCTCGTCCCACTCGACATAGGGCGCCGGCTTGTCGCCTCCGAACACATAGTCCGTCGAAATGTGGCACAGGTGCGCGCCGACGCGTTGCGTCGCCTCGCGCATCCAGCGCGGCGCCAGCGCGTTGTCGCGAAACGCGCGGT
>JBDTLT010000231.1:0-8673 GCA_039934635.1 Acidimicrobiales bacterium | reverse complement strand
TGGGGCTGCCCAAGGAAGATCTGCCGCAGATCAACCGCTGGGCCGAGATGAACACGAGCGGACAGGATCCCGATCTCAATCCCGAAAGTTATGCGGCACCGCAGAACCCTTCGCGCGACATGGCGATCTACGCAATGGGGTGGGCGGCGCGTCGACGGCAGGAAGAACCCCGTGAAGATCTGACGTCGCTCATCCTCGGCAGCGAGTTCAACGGCCGCTACATGACCGATGCCGATTTCGGCAGCTTCTTCGTGCAACTGGTGACGGCGGGCAACGACACCACCAAGACGATGCTCTCGTCGGGCCTGCAGGCATTGCTCGAGCATCCCGACCAGGTCGATGCGTTGCGCCGCGACCGGTCGCTCATCGCGGGCGCGGTCGAAGAGATCTTGCGTTACGCGAACCCGCTGCACTACTTCCGGCGAACCGCGACCGCGGACGTGACCTTGCGCGGCGTCGACATCAAAGCGGGGGAGAAGGTGGCGATGTACTACTCGTCCGCCAACCGCGACGAAGAAGTTTTCGCCGATCCGCATCGTTTCGACATAGGCCGTCAGCCGAACCCACATCTCTCGTTCGGCATCGCGACGCACTTCTGTCTCGGCGTGCACCTCGCCCGGCTCGAAGGCAGGGTGTTCTTCGAAGAGTTGTTGGGTCGCTTCGCCACGATCGAGATGACCGCGACACCGGTGCGCACCCGCTCCAATCTCAACAACGCACTCAAGTCGATGCCAGTGCGGCTGATCCCGCGATGAACGAACATCCCGTGCTCGTCGAACGCATGCGGCGCTTCGGCAACACCATCTTCGGCGAGATGTCCGCCTTGGCGGTCGCCACCGGATCGATCAATCTCGGTCAGGGGTTCCCCGATACCGATGGCCCGGCCGAGATCCTCGAGGCTGCCGTAGCGGCCATGCGCGCCGGCCACAATCAGTATCCGCCCGCGACCGGCATCGAAGCATTGCGCCAGGCAATCGCCGCGCACCAACAGCGCTTCTACCAATTGTCCTACGACCCGGACACCGAAGTGCTCGTGACGGCCGGTGCGACCGAAGCCATCGCATCGACGGTGCTCGCGCTGTGCGAACCCGGCGACGAGGTGATCGCGTTCGAGCCGATGTACGACTCGTACAGTGCGTGTATCGCGATGGCTGGTGCCGTCGTACGTCCCGTCACGTTGCGACCGCCGATCGAGGCGAAAGGTAAGGGCGAGCGAGCACGATTCAGCTTTAACATCGACGAGTTGCGCACTGCCATCACGCCGCGCACGAGACTGATGCTGCTCAATTCACCGCACAATCCGACAGGCAAGGTCTTCACCGTCGACGAGTTGCGGTCCATCGCCTCTCTGGCCATCGAGCACGATCTCATCGTGATGACCGACGAGGTCTATGAGCATCTCACCTTCGATGTGCCGCACGTACCGCTGGCAACATTGCCGGGCATGCGCGAACGCACGATCGTCGTGTCGTCGTCGGGCAAGACGTTCTCCTTCACCGGATGGAAGATCGGGTGGATCTGTGCACCGCCGCGATTGGTGCAAGCCGTGCGCACGGTCAAGCAATTCTTGACCTATGTCAACGGCGCGCCGTTTCAGCATGCGATCGCGACCGCGTTGGCCATGGACGACGCGTACTTCAAGGGCTTCGCGCGAGAGTTGCAGGGCAAGCGCGATCTCTTGCTCGACGGTCTGCGTGCCGCGGGCTTCACTGCCTACGTCCCCGATGGCACGTACTTCATCACGACCGACATCACACCGTTCGGCGAGTCCGACGGCATGGCGTTCTGCCGGTCGCTACCGCAGCGGGCCGGTGTCGTCGCGATCCCCAACGTGGTCTTCTACGAGAACCCTGAGCGGGGACAGTCATTCGTTCGTTTCGCGTTCTGCAAACGCGACGAGGTGCTCATCGAGGCGTCGGCGCGACTGCTCAAGCTGGAGGCCTGAGCCGCGCCGAGCGCGGATCACGCAGTGGTGAAGTAGCCCGCCACGTCGATCAGCACGTGCGTCGGCGCGCCGAAATCGAACACGCTCGATGACCCGTTGCCGCCAAGCGTGATGAACGAGAGATTGGCGCGGTCTTGCCCGATCTCGAAGTTGACCGTTGACGTGTCGGGGAGTGCACCGCCGCTCGGGAAGGCGGTGAGGTAACCGCCGCCGGTCGGCGCGATCGCCGCGACGTTGGCGATCACCGCGGTGACCGACGCCGCGTTGGGCACACCACCAAGTCCGCGCAATGCAAATGTTCGTGTCTCGCTGGCCGAGAGCTTGGGTGCTTGCGCGATTCGCGTGTCGACGAGGCGCGTCGGCGCGATCGCGCGGTAGACCGCGCCCGCAGGGGCACCGGGACCACCTCCGTCGAACCAGCCGAGAAGGTCGACGATCACGTTGGCGGTACCCGCTTCGAGATAGATGCTGATGCTGCCGTCGGCACCGACGCCGACGACGACGAGGTTGGCCGCGGCACCACCCAATGGGAAATTGACGCTCGAGGCATTGGGCCTCGTTTCACCCTTGGGCCACACGGTCAGAAAGCTCGAGGCGGTCGTCTCGGCCGCGGTCACGTTGAGCACGGCGGCCGCCGCGTGGGTCGAGTCGACGGCGCCGCCGGTGAGCTTGAGGTTGACGGTGGTGTTCGGCGCGAGCTTGGTCGACCCACCGAGACCAGTTCGCGTGTTCATCACCCGAGTCGGGGCGAGCGCGTGATACGCCCCCTGCTCGACGAAGGTGCCGCTGGCGTCGGCGAACCATCCGGCGACATCGAAGATCACGAACGGTGCGCCCGCGCTCGTGTACACCTCGATGAGGCCGTGGGCGGGCACCGTGATGGTGACCGTGTTGGGGATCACCTGGCCGGCGACATAGTTGATGTTGGAGATCGTCGGCGTCTCGGCGAACGTGTTGACGTCGTAGGGACGGATGGACAAGAAGCCGGCGCTCGACGGATCGACCACGGTGACGGTGAGTACGACGGCGGCCACGCCCACGTTGGGCACGCCGGCCTCACTAACGAGCGGTGTCTGCGGAAACGTGATGCCTGCGCCGCCGACATCGAAGCCGGTGATCTTGGAGACATACGAGCGTCTCGGCGTGAGCCGCATCGGCCGCACGGTCATGTTGCTCGGCGATGTGGGGGAATACGTAGGGCCGGGCACGCCCCAGATCGCGGCGGAGTTCGCAAAACGCGTGTCGACGATGCGCGCCGGGCGCGTCAACGAGTGATAACCGCCGGCACCCGTGGTGCCGGTGCTGTCGGTCTGCGCCAAAACGGGGTGATTGGCCACGTTCCAGTGCGAGAGGAGGTAGTTGTTGCCGGTCGGATTGGTGTTGAAGTAGTCGTCGTGGTTGCAGTCGTAGAGACGGTTGTAGCCGGTGCCCGGCGTACCCGGGAGCGAGCCGTTCGAGGCATCCGCGGTGCCGGGGCAGTTGCCGTTCGTCTTGTTGGTCTCGTCCATCGTGGCTGTGCCACCGGTGCGCGGATTCAATGAACCGTCGGCGTAACACATGATGTCCCACTCGTCTGTGCAGTGACCTCCGGTGGTGCTGTGCGGCGCGGTGACCTGCACTGCGCCCATGTTGTGTCCGAGCTCGTGCGTCTCGGCGATACCGAAGCACGGAACGTCGACGCGGGTGAACCGTGGGCCGTACGTGTTGGTGTTCATCGACGTGGGTGCGTCGACCGGCGACAAATTGCCCACGCCGCACAGCACCGTGGCCTCGACCCACATCAGGTAGATGCGGTCGGAGCGGTCGTAGCCGAGGTTGGCCATTTCGGTGGCATTGGTCGACAAATTGGGCGACGTGCCTGACGTCAGCGTCACCTGCAGAACGTCGAGATCACAACCGGAGTTGGTCACCCATCGTACGTGGCGCTCGCCGCCGGTCTGTTGGGCACTGGTGGAAACTTCGGACTCGACCTGCGCGGCATACGTCGCAATCTGCGCGAGCCGCCCGGCTACTGGCGCGACGCCCTGGGGCACTACATAGACCGCTTGTACACGGATGCCCGACGTGCCGTCGCCGTAGCACTTGATGCCCGGTGTCGTCTGCGGGGTCAGCGCGCCCGCGTCGTATTGCGGATAGGAATCGAGGGGCAGGCCGAGGGTGAGGTCGCCCGGAATGTCGGGGCCGTGGTCGCACAGGTCGATTGCCGCGCCGTTGTTTCGCTGCAGCGAATAGCAGTCGACCCCGGGGGGCGGCGACGACGACGATGCCTCGGCGGCGGCAACGGCGGGAGTTGTCGGGTCGGCACTCGTCGGTGCGGTCCCCACGCCCATCGAGACGAGCGCGCCGACCACCAGGGCAATAACCGACCGGCGCAAGGGGACCCCTCCTCGAAGTTCATGTGCAGGGTAATGGAGCACGCGTGCGATCGGAAATGCCGGTCAACTCAACGGGCGGGGACGTCGAGGCGGTAGAGCTTGGCGGCGTTGTCGCAGAGGATCTTGCGTTGGACTGCCTCGGACTGTGCACCGAGCGATTCGGCCACCCGCTCACGAATGTTGCCGTAGAGACAGGTCGGGTGGGGAAAGTCGGTCTCGAACAACACGTTGTCGACGGGGATGGTGTCGAACATGTGCGTGGGCGCGTATTGCTCGAACCAGAAACAGCTGTACACCTGGCGGGCGAAATACTCAGAGGGCATGAGGTCCCACTGACTGGTGCGGTCCTTACGCCCTTCGAGATAGCTGTAGTCGACGGCCTCGAGCACGAAGGGAATGAAGCCGATACCGGACTCGACCGACACGAACTTGAGGTCGGGAAAGCGGGGCAACACGCCGCTCGTCAACAGATCGGCGATCTGCTTGCCGTTGCCGAGGAACAACGACACCGACGAATAGGCGTAGGTCGCGGCGCTGCCGTGCGCCGCGAGGCGGTCGGGCGTGAAGGTCGACGCCGTGTCACCGGATCCGATGTGGAAGTGGATGGGCAACTGCGCTTCTTGTGCGAGTGACCACAGCGGATCCCAATGAGGATCGCCGAGATGCGGCAACCCGAAGCGTGAAGGCTCGCCGGTGAACAACACGCCCTTGTGGCCCGAGTCGATACCGCGTTCGACTTCCGCGATGGTTGCGTCGATATCCCAGAACGGCGTCGAGATCACGGTGACATAGCGCTTGGGATCGACGGACACCCAGTCGCGCAACCAGTCGTTGTAGGCGCGCACACAGATCAACTTGAGCTCGTCGTCTTTGATCTGCAAGAACCGCTGACTGCCGAACCCGGCGACGTTGGGATAGATCACCTGGGCCCAGATGCCGTTGTCATCCATGTACTTCACGCGCGCGGCTGCGTCGTAGGACGCCGGATGGCATTCGTCGAGAGTGGCCGGCGAGTTGGGGAACACATCGCGCCAACCGGCCATCGCGGTGACGCCGACGGTATAGAAGTGCTCGCCTTCGAGCGACCAGACGTCTTGGCCCTTTTCGTTGCGTTCGAACTTGGGCACCGAATCGCGAAAACGACGCGGCACTCTTTCGCTCCACACATCCGCGGGCTCGGTGACGTGGGTGTCGCTGTCGACGATCCAGGTGCGGTCGAGAATTGTGCTCTCGGCTCTTGTCGCGGTGCTCTCGGCTCTTGTCGCTGTGCTCTCGGCTCTTGTCGCTGTGCTCATCCGCCAACGGTAGTGGCGTTGGGCCGTACGGTTCATTTGTGGCGCAAATGGCACCTGATCACCCGCTTTGGCTCAAATGGGCCAGTGGGGCCGCCGATGATCACCACACGGCGAGTACGCACTTCCCCCAGTGCCCCCACCGGTCATTCCGGACGTATCGACCCCCCTCGATGCCACGGCAAGCGGACGGCACGTCCCCGCTCTCCCCCCAGGGCGGGGCGTGTGCCGTTTTGGCGGGGCGCCACCGCTCCGCGGCTGGCGCGGGATACCTTGGCGGTCGTTGTGCGTCCCCTGCTCCTACTGATTCGCTTCCTTGCCATCGTCGTGGCCGGGTCGGTCTTCATGTCGGCCGGTGCCGTTGTGATCGCCCCTCGCGTGGCGGATGTGTTCACCGCCAACTCGTCGGTACCCAAAGAGATCAGCCTCGACAAGCTCGCGGCGACGTCGTTGGTGTTCGACGCCGGCAAAGGTTACCTCGGGCAGTTGAAAGGCGAGATCAATCGCAAGCCCGTCGAGTTGAAGAACATCTCGGACAAAGCGGTCAAAGCGGTGCTCGCCGTCGAGGACAGCGACTTCTACAAGCACAACGGCGTCAACGCCCGCGCGATCACGAGGGCATTGCTGCGCAACGTGGCCGCCGGCGGTGTGCAACAGGGTGGCTCGACGATCACACAGCAGTTGGTCAAGCTGTCGGTACTCGACGACGCCAGCCGCGACTTCCTCAATCGCAAAGTGCCCGAGGCCGTGCTCGCGTTGCGGCTCGAAGAGAAGATGACCAAGGACGAGATCCTCGAGGCGTATCTCAACACGGTCTACTTCGGCGGAGGTGCCTACGGCATCCAAGCCGCGGCCGAGACGTACTTCAACAAGTTCTCCGGTGATCTCGACTGGCCCGAGAGCGCGCTCCTGGCGTCGATGATCAACAACCCCAACCGCAACGACCCGACCATCAACCCCGAGCGCGCCATCCAGCAACGCTCGCTCGCGCTGCGACGGTTGGCCGACACGAAGTACATCACCGAAGAGCAAAAGGCCGAGTACGAATTGGTCAAGTTGCCCGATCGCCGTTACGAGCCGGTTGCGCCCCGCGACAAACTCGAAGATGGCTACTTCCTCGAAGAAGTGAAGCAGTCGCTGCTGAACGAGCCGGCTCTCGGCAAGACCTTCGACGAGCGCAGGGACCTGTTGTTCACCGGCGGGTTGCGTATCTATACGACGATCGATCCCAAAGCGCAGTTCGCGGCCGAAGCCGCGGTACGCAACAATCTGCCCGCCGACGACCGTGACTTCACCGCGGCGCTCGCCGCGATCGAGCCGGCCACCGGAGCGATCCGCGCGATGGTCGGCGGACCCGGCTTCGACCGGTTGGAGTTCAACATCGCCACGTCGAAAGGTCGCCAGACCGGCTCGTCGTTCAAGCCCTTCGTGCTGGCCGCCGCGATGGAGCAGGGCTACGTTCCCACTGACACCCTCGACGGCACCGGCCCGTGCGTGTTCGACAACAAAGGGTCACCCGAGCCGATCTACGTCGCCGAGAACTACAACGGAGACCCCGGTGGATTCGGCTCGATCGAGCAGTTGACGCTCAAGTCGAGCAACTGCGGGTATCTCCGTCTCGGTCAGGCGGTCGGCATCACCAACGTCATCGCCACCGCCAAGGCACTGGGGTTGCAGGCGCCACTGCAAAACGTGCTGTCGCTGCCCCTCGGCGTCGTCGATGTCACGCCTCTCGACATGGCCTCGGCATACAACGCCTTCGCCAACGACGGCAAGCGAGCCGAGCCGTACTACGTGTCTCGGGTCGAGGATCGTGCGGGCAAGGTGCTGTTCGAACACAAGCCACAGATCACGCGGGGCGTTTCGACCCAAACGGCGCGCGAGGTGACGCAGGTGCTCGCCGCGAATGTGCAGGGCGGCACCGGCACGCGGGCTCGCCTGGGTGAACAGCCCGCCGCGGGCAAGACCGGCACGACCAGCGACTACACCGACGCCTGGTTCGTCGGCTACACGCCGTATCTCACCACTGCAGTGTGGATGGGCAACGCCAACGCACCGGTGCAGATGCGCGGCGTCGGAGGGCTTTCATCGGTCACCGGCGGCACGTTCCCCGCGCAGATGTGGGGCGACTTCAACATCGCTTACCACGAGGGCAAACCGGTGAAGCCCTTCCCCGCACCCAACCCGGCGGTGCGCGGCGGCCGTGATCTGCGCACCACCGAACAGCTCATACTCGCCAGCGGATGCGGTGACGAACCGCTCACCATCGACAGCGACGGCGACGGCCGTCTCGACATGTGCGTCCCGCCGACGACGACGACATTGCCCCCGCCGACGACGGTCGGATCTGCCACGACCACGAGACCGGGCACGCCGACAACAGTCCCTCCGTCGACATCACGATAGAAAGAGCAGATGTCCTCTTCGCTGGCCCGGCTCCTCGATCTCCAAGAGCTCGACATCACGATCGACCAGCTGCGGCACCGGCGGACCAACTTGGCGCAGCGGGCCGAGCTGAAGCGCCTCGCGGCGGCCGGCGCCGAGGCGGCCAAATCGATCCGGCCCGTCGTCGACGAACGAGCCGAGCTCGCCCGCCAGGAGAAGCGGCTCGAGGACGACGCAGCAACCGTCAACGTCAAGGCCACGTCGGAGAACAAGCGGCTGTATTCGGGCACCGTGACGTCGCCCCGTGAGCTACAGGCAATCCAGGAAGAGATCGACTCCCTCAAGCGCCGCCAGCGCGACCTCGAAGACCATGCCCTCGACCTGATGGTGCAGATCGAACCGCTCGACGCGACGATCGCCGACAGCGAGCGGGCGCAGATCGAACGCGATGCCCTGATCGAGACCACGAGCGAACAGCTCACCGTCGCCGAGGCCGAGATCGACGCCGAGCTCGACTCGTTTGCCGAGCAGCGCGCGGCGGTGGTCGCCGAGCTCGATGCGTCGGTCGTGGCGCAATACGAATCGCTCCGCGTGAGCTTCGGCGGCGTCGCCGTCGCCAAGCTCGAGCAAGGCTCGTGCAAGGGCTGCCACATCAAGCTCTCGTCGGTCGAGTTCG
>JBDTLT010000230.1:0-8707 GCA_039934635.1 Acidimicrobiales bacterium | reverse complement strand
GTGCCATCACGGGGCAGGCATTGGATGTCAACGGCGGCAACTGGTTCCATTGAAGACGGGGGACACATGACGGCAACGTACGACGATTGGTTGACGGCCCACGCGGCCAAGCCGCGATTCGGTCAGCACGACCGTCTCGGGACGGCCAACTACATCGACGAGCTCGCCCGAATCCGCGCCGCGGAGAGCATCGTGTCGGGCGAGCCGGTGTCGTTGGCGCGGCCGATGCGTCCGAGCCCGTCGCCGCGCGGTGACGACAAGCCGGGCTTCTCCGTCGAGGTGTTCTACACCGACGGGCCGATCGGCATGGGCTCCGACCACGTCGAGCTCGACTGCCATGGCCGGGCCAACACCCACCTCGATGCGCTCAACCACATCTCGATCGGCGGCCATTGGTACGCCGGATGGGAAGTGGACGACGCCGATGGCCCCTCGGTCGAGCACCTGGCGGAGCACGGCTTGTTCACGAGGGGAGTGTTCGTCGACGTTCCGAGAGTGCGGGCGACGCCGTGGGTCGACGCCGATGCGCCGGTCGAAGCGGCCGACATCGATACGGCGTTGCGTCAATCGGGAGTGACGTTCGCATCAGGTGATGCACTGTTGCTCTACATGGGACGCGATCGTTACGAAGAGCAAGGCAACGCTTTCGACGGCCTGCGCGAAGGCCACGTCATGCCCGGTGTCGGCGGCAGCGCCGCCGAGTGGATCGCCGACAATCACGTATCGATGTTGTGCTGGGATTTCCTCGATTCCAACCATCCGTCACAACCATTCGTGTGCGTGCACCGATTGATCTGGGCGATCGGGCTGCTGCTCGTGGACAACTGCGAGCTCGGTGCCGCGTCGCGGGCGGCTGCCGCGAACACCACCGCCGTCGGCGGCCTGGTTGTCGCACCACTGGCGATACCCGGCGGCACCGGTTGCTCCGTTCGTCCGCTCTGGATCCTCTGATATGACAACGTCTTCGTTACACGATCGAGTCGCCATCGTCACCGGCGCCGCGTCGGGACTCGGGTTCGCCACGGCACGGCGGATGGTGTCCGAAGGGGCCAGGGTGGCGATCGCCGACATCGATCGCGATCGCGCGACGGCTGCGGCCGACGATCTCGGTGACGCGGCGATCGCGCTCGAGGTCGATGTCAGCGACGAGCAGGCGGTGCGCGCCATGGTCGCGGCGGTTGTCGATCGCTTCGGGCAGATCGACATCGTGCACAACAACGCCGCCGCACTCGGGCTCGACGTGCTCGGCCGCGACGGCGACGTCGTCGACATGGATGTCGACGTGTGGGACCGCACGATGGCCGTCAACCTGCGGGGCGCGATGCTCGTGTGCAAGCACGTCATCCCGGTGATGCTGTCGGGCGGTCGCGGCGCGATCGTCAACACGAGTTCGTTGTCGGGGTTGGTGGGCGAAGAGAATCACCTGGCCTACGCGTGCTCCAAGGCGGCGTTGCTGGCGTTCACGCGACATGTCGCGAACATGCACGGCGCGGCGGGTATCCGCTGCAATGCGGTCGCCCCCGGGCTCATGTTGACCGACGTCGCGATCGAGCGTCTGTCCGAGCGTCACCTCAAAGCGTTCCGTTCAGAGCGACTGCTCGACAATGCCGCTCGTCCCGACGACGTGGCCAACCTCGTCGTGTTCCTCGTGTCGGATCTCGCGTCGTGCATCACCGGCCAGACCTACGTCATCGACGCGGGCACGATGGCCAAGCGCCCCCGCGCCGCCATGCGCATGTGGGAAGACATGCTGCGCACCGGCGTGGTGTCCTTCGACGACTAGCGCAGCTCGTCGACGTAGCGGTCGGTGCCGACGACGGTCGGTACGAACGGCCCGCAGAAACGCAGCTCGCCTTTGCCGGACGCGGCCAGCGCTTCGACGTGGCTCGTGAAGCTGTCGGGGAAGCAGATGAACGGGTCGCGGTCGAGGAACCAGAGCAGGCAGAGTTGGCGGCCGACGCCCGGCGGTGGCGGTACCGCCGGTGTGCCCGGCACTTCGATGCGTCCTTGGGAGAACGGCACGGGTGTGAACGCGATGACCATGCCGGCGGGCGACGACGGCAGGAACTGCGGGATGTGCTCGTCGACCAACCACGATTGCAGCGCCGGCAGGTCGGCTTCGGTCGGCGCATCGATGACCTCGACGACGAGGCCGGTGTAAGGGGCGTCGAGTGCGAGGTGCGGCTTCATCGGGCCGGGGTCGCGCACGACGCCGAATCGGTAGCGCTGAAACGCGGTGTACACATGCAGCCGCTCGGTGAAGCCACGACCGAAGGGCATGAGCGCATCTCGCATGGCAAACACCGACCACCGTTCGTTGTCGGCTTCGTGGCCCTCGGTGATCCAGTAGAGCGAGATGTAGCAACCCGCGTCGGGAGGTTGCACCGCCGAGTCGGCAACCGCTATGCGCCGCGCCCGCAGGGCTTTGGGCGCAACCCACCGACGACCGGCGAAGGTCCACGGGCCGTGCATCGCGCCCGAGTAGAAGTGATCGTCTTCGTACCAGCGGTTGTACTCGCGTTCGCGGCCGACGTTGGGTTCGACCATGGTGATCAACGCGCCGCCGATGCGCACGTCGTTTGGCATGTGGTGCGCGACCTGTTCGTACGCGCCCAGTGCTTCGTCCTCGCTCATGAATCCCCCCGAACAGCAAGCCTCATCGAACAGTAGCCGACTCGATCTCGGCGTAGAAGCGGCGTATCCGGTCGAGACACCGCTCGGGTTCCTCGTTGTAGATGTTGTGGCCCCGCCCTTCGAAGATTTCGATCTGCGCACCCGGGATCGTCGTGCGCAGGAACAGTTGATCGGACAAGGGCGTCAGTGGAGATTGCGCGGGCGCGAGGATCAACGTGGGTGTGCGCACGTGCGCGACGTAATGTTCGACGTCGACTCCCATGGTGGCGTCGGCGAGTCGTGCCAGCGCATCGGCATCGCAGCGATCCCATTGCGCGCGCTCCCACTCGGTCTTCGGTTCGCCCGGCGCCATGTTCTTGGTGACCCAACCGCCCGGGCCGAGGTCGCGCAGCGCGGCCGACCAGGTGGGGTACGTACCGCGCATGGCGTCTTGCAGCAGCGGTCCGAGGCGGATCGGTGATTGCACGAGCGTGACCGAGTGAAAGCGATCGGGGGAGCGGGCGCCGAGCGCGATGCCGGTGATGCCGCCGACCGACTCGCCGATGTAGTGCACGCGATCGAGGCCGAGCGCGTCGAGGAACGCGACGACGTCGTCGGCCAACAACTCGACCGACCACGGCTGGTCTCCGGCGGACGATCCGCCATGGGCGCGCATGTCGCGGCGGATGACTCGCCGATCGCGGGCGAGGTCGGGGACCCAACTGCGCCAGTACTCGCCGTTGCGTCCGAAGCCCGCTTGGATCAACACCGTCGTGGGCGTCTGCCACGGCGCGGCGAAGGAGTCGTCGGCGTACCAGCAGTCGAAGTCCCCGGTGCGTACGTGAGGCATAGTGTCGAGGCTATCCCAAGGCCCGAGCGGCCTCCGGCAGAGCGGAAAGGCGGAGCGCACCATGTCCGAAGGCCTCACCATTCCGGCGCACCTCCACGAGTTGCTGTCGGGCACGCCGATCGCGTTCGTCACGACGATGCGGCCCGACGGTCGCATGTCGACCAACCCGGTCGCGCTCCTGTTCGACGGGACGCACGTGCGTATCAGCGCGACGACCGACCGCAGGAAGATTCGCAATCTGCTGGCGGATGACCGCATCACGTTGTGCGTGGTGCAGCCGGGCAATCTCAATCGCTACGTCGAGATCCGGGGGCGGGCCGTGCTCACACCCGACGACGACCGGTCGTTCATCGACTCGATCGCGCAGCGCTACATGGGCGCCGACCGCTATCCCTTCGACAAGGAGTGGCAACAACGCGTCACGGTCGAGGTGATCGCCGAAGCCATCTCGTCGCCCGCCATTCCGATGGCCGACAAACCGCCCTACGCGTAGCTCGTCCGCGGCCTCGCGCAAGCGCTCGGCTCGCTGCGCCGGGGTGCGGGAGCAGTCAGAGGATGAAGCGGGTGTCGGTGGTGAAGGACTTGGAGTTGACGCGGTCGACGAAGGTTTCTTCGTCGGCGCCGGCCTCGTCGCCGAGCGTCGGCGCGGTCGCGAGCGCGGCGAAGAATTCGGCGGTCGAGTTGAGGTGCAGTTCGCTCACGCTGTCGGCGCCCCATACTCCCACGCCCAGTGCCGATGCCGCAGCGCGAGACCGAGTGTCGTCGACGTGGAATTGCGTGTAGCCCGCGATGCCGGGTGTGCGGTGGCCAAAGCGGCTGTGATTGTTGAAGTAGTAGTCGTAGTACTGCTCGCGGCTGTGCGTCGACTTGCGCCGCATCAGGTACAGGTAGCGCACCGCGGTCGGCGCGGTTGGGATGATCTCGTGTGGGATGCCGACGAGTACGCCGCTCAAATCGCGATGGATCACATCGTCCAACCGATCGACCGTGCCCGACAGCGCACCGACGAGCGCATCGCCGTCGTCGGCGGACGGCGTCTGCAACTCGAGTACGGCTTCGAAGGGGCGGCCGAGTGGGTTCGCCAAGGGGAACATGTCGTCGGCCTGCTGCGTCAGCCCGATGACCCTTGCTGCGCCGGCCGCGGACTTGGCTCGTCGGCCTTCGTCGTCGAGGCGGGCGAACAACGCGTCGGTACATCCGCCGCGAGCGGCAAACAACAACTGCACGCGCATGGTTGACTCCTTTTGTCGATGACGGGTCGGCAGATCCGCGTCTAGGCCGGGTCGTCGGGCAGCTTGTAGCTGTCGCGGTCGGACTCGCGCGGCTGACGACCGGTGCGGAACGGGCACAGCGGCGAGTCGACCAGCAACATGCGGATCCAGTCGATGGCCAATCCCGTGGCGCGGCCACGCCACGCCATCATCGCGGGATCGGTGCGTTGTGCCTTTTCGAATTCGGCCCAGTGCTCCCATGTCGGGATGGCCCACAAGATGAGCGCCTCGCTGTCGTTGACCATCGAGGTCACGAATGCGCCGGCGTGGATGAAGCCGAACCGTTCGTACAGCGGAATGGCGTATTGGCGCACCATCTCGACGTAGTCCCATGCCGTGCCCGGCTTGACCTGTACCAGCTCGTGGGCGTATGTCTCGCCGGTGACACCGTCGGCGCAGAGCTCTTCGATGGTGCGCGTCCACTCGGCCGGTATGAGCAAACGGTCGCGTCCGCTGCGGCGGAATTGCGCCGCCCGCGCCCACCACGCCGCGAGCGCGGGATCTTGCAGCGTCGGATGCCCGAACTCGTGGCGGAACGACGTCGCCATGCCGTCGAAGCCGTCCTCTTCCCACATGTTGAGGACTTCGGGCCACCGATGGGTCGAACCGACGGTGCCCCACACGCCGTAGCAGAGTTGATTGCGTTGCACCTGGGCCATCGGTGAGAAGTTGGCTGTCATGTGGTGCATGTAGTTGGCGCGGTTGTGCCCGATGATGTCGATGTATTCGTGGATGTAGAGCTTATTGTTGGTCATCTTCAGTTCGTCTCCCGGTCGCGCGCCTCGCGTGCCCGCCCGAACACCGGCTTGCGCTTGTCGAGAAACGACCGCACGGCCTCTTGATGGTCCTTGGTCTCGAATGTGATCGCTTCGAGCGCGAGCGAAAGGTCGTAGAGGCGGCTCACGCGCTCTTCGAGGTCTTTGTTGACGAGACGCTTGTTGAAGCGCACGGCGATCTGCGGGCCGGCGGCCAACTTGCGCGCCATCTTCATGACGGTCTCTTCGAGATCGTCGGAGGGGACGACGTGATTGATGAGACCGAGATGGTCGGCTTCGGCGGCCGTCAACAAGTCGCCGGTCATCAAGTATTCCTTGGCGCGGTTGGCGCCGATCAGCAAGGGCCACAGCACCGGGCCACCGTCGCCGGCGACGATGCCGGCGCGCACGTGAGGGTCGCCGATGCGGGCGCCGTCGGCCATGTACGTGATGTCGCAGAACAACGCCAGCGTCGCGCCGAGACCGATGGCGTCGCCGTTGACCGCGGCGATCATCGGTTGGCGTACGGCCAAGATGTTGCGCGCCATGTCGGCCGAATCGCCCATCAACCCGGGATGCCCGTCGGGGTAGCCGTGCTCGAGGTTCTGGTCCATCGTGCCGAAATCCGCACCGACGCAGAAGGCCTTGCCTCGACCGGTCAGTACGACCACGTCGACTTCGTCGTCACCGGCGATGCGTAAGAAGAGGTCGCGCAGTTCGGAGTGCATCGTGACGTTGAGCGCGTTGAGGCGCTCGGGCCGATTGAATTCGACCCGCAGGATGTGCTGGTCGTCGAGCGTCGTCGCCAACGTCGTGAATCCGTACCGATCGGCCATCCGCCCGCCCCCAACTTCGCCGGTTTCGACGCCGTGACCCTAATCTCTCCGGTCTGGCAAGGGCCGCTCGGGGAGGTCGGGGCATGGAACTCGCAGGCAACGTGGCGCTGGTGACCGGTGGTGCATCAGGGCTCGGCGAGGCCGCGGCGCGCTGGCTTCACGGCAAGGGTGCGCAGGTGGTGGTCTTCGACCGCGACAAGGATCGAGCCGACGCACTCGCGACCGAGCTCGGCGGCCCGGCCGTCGCGGTCGCCGGCGACGTCGTGTCAGAGGCCGACACCAATGCCGCGATCGCGGCCGCCGAAGAGATGGGCCCGCTGCGGATCGTGGTCGCCTGCGCGGGAGGTGCGCGCGGTGGGGGACGCACGGTCGACCGCAACGGCAAACCGCACGACCTCGCGTTGTTCGCCGACACGGTGAGCCTCAATCTCGTCGGCACGTTCAACACGTTGCGCCTGTGCGCGGCCGCGATGGCGACGCACGATCCGCCCGCCGAGGACGGCGAGCGCGGTGTGGTGATCACCACCGCGTCGATCGCGGGCTACGAAGGTCAGGTCGGTCAGATTGCGTACGGTTCGGCCAAGGCGGGCATCATCGGTATGACGATCATCGCCGCGCGCGACCTGGCGGCCATCGGGGTGCGGGTAAACAGCATCGCGCCGGGGACCATGGCGACCAGGGCGTGGGACAAGGCACCCGAGCAATTGCGAGCGTCGCTCGAGGCAAAGGTGCCGTTTCCGCAACGCTTCGGTCAGCCCGACGAATTCGCGTCACTCTGCGAGCACTTGATCACGAACCGCTACATCAACGGTCAGGTCATCCGCATCGACGGCGCCATCCGCTTCGACCCCAAGTAGCGCGGGTCAGTCTTCGCCGCGGAGGCGCCGGCTGGCGCGGTCGAGTCGCTGCCGTTCGTCGCTCGTGAGACTGTCGAGGCCCTGTGCCGCGATCTTGTCGAGCAGCGTGTCGATCTCGTCTTGGATGCCCCGGTCGACCACGGGCGGTCGGTAGGCGGGGGTCACGATCTTGAGCTCGGGTTGGCCGCGCTTCTTCTTGCGCTTGCCCCCACCGCCGGAAGGCGCCGGCCGCGGACCGCCGCCTCGGTGCTTGCCGAAGGGCCAGTTGAGCTTGGGGATGAACGTGAGATCGCCCGCGTAGCCGTAGGCGCGCATGGCCACCAGCGCCGTCACTACGACGAGGACCAACACCCAGACGTCGTCCCAGAGCCGATCGCCGGTGAGTTGGAGGATTTGGATGCCGACGAGTACGGCGGCGATGACTCGCGACGAGATGCCGAAGAAGAAACGAGCGCCGGGGAACTCGGCGGCGAAGGCCACGAAGATGCCGACCTCGATCATCACGATCGAGTCGCCGGTGCGGGGCTCGAGGCTCAATGCGGTGACGACCAGCGCCGGCACCACGGTGATCCAGCCGATGAACGCGGCGAACTTGTACCGGCCCATTTCGGCCTCGACCTGGCGGCCGAAGAGATAGAGGAAGACCAGCGTGAGCAGCGTCCAGAACGAGGGCGTGTTGACGAGGGGCCAGGTGACGACCCGCCAGACCTCGCCGTGCTGGATCTTGTCGCTCGACAGATACAGGTGGCGGAATTGCAACTTGTCGATGGCGTAGACGATGAACGACAGCACTCCGGCCGCGATCAACAGCACCGTTGTGGTGACGTCGAACTCGCCGACGCGGAACCATGGGTTCAGCGGGCTGCGACCGCCGGAGTGAAACTTACGAGGCACGGGGCCTCACGGTAGCGCCCGCGAGCGGCGGTTTGGCTTATCCGAGGCGAGTGAAGAGCCGCCGGGCGTTGTCGGCAAGGAACTTTCGCTTCTGCGCATCGGTGAGATCGTCACGGGCCACCAGCTCGGGTACGGCATCGAGGTTGGCGTCATAATGCGGATAGTCCGAGGCGTAGACGAGATGGTCCTCTCCGATCACCGAGGCGAACGCGGGTAGCAATTTCTCGTCGGCTTCGAACGAAACGAAGCAACGGCCACCGGTGACGTGCTCGCTCGGCTTCGCCTTGAGGTAGGGCACCGTGTGGGCGAGCTTTTCGGCATGTGAGTCCATGCGCTCCATCCAGTACGGCACCCACCCGCACCCAGATTCGAGGTGCGCGAATCGCAAGGTGGGGTAGCGCTCGTAGACGCCGCCGCCGATGATCGCGGCCATCGCCCGCATCTGTTGCCACGGATGCCCGGTCATGTGCAGCAAGAAGTAGTTGTCGCTCAGCTCGGTACGCGCCGGCGCGTACGGCGGCCGGTCGGTGCCGGAGTGCACGCAGATCGCGAGGTCGTGCTCTTCGCAGGCGCGGTAGATCGGGTCGAAGTACGGATGGTCGGGCAGCTTGTCGGGCAGGGTGAGACACGT
>JBDTLT010000229.1:0-8786 GCA_039934635.1 Acidimicrobiales bacterium | reverse complement strand
GCCGGCAATCGCTGGCGTTCGATCTGCGGGTGATCGTGCGCACGATGCGCAGCGTATTGCGCGGAGCGGGCCGATGAGCGCGCGTCCAGACAAGCCGATGGTGTCGGTAGCCGTGCCGATGCTCAATGAGCAGGGCTACATCGAGTGCTGTCTCGAGGCGTTCGCGATGCAGACATATGGCGTCGATGCCCTCGATGTGATCGTGATCGACGGCGGCTCGACCGATGGTTCGCGCGAATGGGTCGCTCGCTATGCCGAACGCCATGCGTGGGTGCGCCTCGTCGACAACGAGAAACGCTCGGCCGCCAGCGCGTTCAATCTGGGTGTCGAGAATGCGAAGGGCGATGTCGTCTGCCTCTTCTCGGCGCACGGTGTGCCGGCACCCGACTACGTCGAACATTCGGTCGGGGCGCTGCATCGCAGCGGCGCTGCCGGCGTCGGCGGGCGCTATCTGCACGAAGGGCTCGACCGGGCCTCACGGGCGATCGGGCTGGCAATGGTGTCGCCGTTCGGCATGGCGTCGACGCATCGATTTGCGACCCACGAGCGCGACGTCGACACCATCAGCCATCCGGCGTACTGGAAAGACGCGATGGTCGAGACCGAGCGCTTCGACGAGCGACTGGCCCGCAACTCCGACTACGAGTTCAACGTGCGGATGCGCGCACTCGGTCATCGGCTCGTCTTCGATCCGTCGATCTCGTCGGTGTACCGGCCGAGGCCGTCGCTTCGTGCGCTCGCTCGCCAATTCTGGTGGTACGGACGGTGGAAGGCCAGGGTCGCCCGACAGCACCCTGGGTCGATCCGGCCCCGTCATCTGGTTGCGCCGGTCGCCGCCGCAGCGGCCATCACGACGCCGATCTGGCTCAACATTCGGGCCATTCGGCCGATTGTGTTCGCGGGATGGAGCGCGTACGCGCTCGGCGTCGGCGTCGCCACCGCCGCTCCACATCCGAAGGACAAAGGCGCTGCTCCCACCGTGCTCGGGGCCAGCTTCCCCATCATGCACGGCGCCTGGGGAGCAGGTTTCTTGCTGTCGACGATCGAAGACCTGTTGAGGAGAAAGCGATGAGCGAACGGCCGGTAGGGGTGGCGGTAGTCGGCTACGGCTACTGGGGCGCGAATCTCGCGCGCAACGTGGCCCTCGCGTCGACGACCGAATTGATCGGAGTGGTCGACCCCCTCGAGCCTGCTCGCGCGTCGGCGAACAAGATGCACCCCTCGGCGACCACATGGTCGACCCTGGCGGCGGCTCTCGACGACGACCGCGTCGACGCGATCGTGTTGTCGACGCCGGCCAGCACTCACGCCACGCTCGCAGGGCAGGCGTTCGCCGCCGGTCGCCACGTGATGGTCGAAAAGCCGATCGCCAACACCATCCAGGACGCCGAAGAGTTGGTGGCGCAGGCCAAGGACGCGGACCGCACGCTGATGGTCGGGCACACATTCTTGTATTCCGCGCCGGTCGAGCGACTGCGCGAGTGGATCGCCAAGGGCGAGTTGGGCGCGGTGCAGTACCTCTACTCGCAGCGCTTGAGCCTCGGGCGTATCCGTCGCGACTGTAATGCGCTGTGGAACTTCGCTCCTCATGACGTCGCGATCATGATGTATGTACTAGGACAGCGCCCCGTCGAGGTGACGGCCAAAGGGTTCTCGTTCATCGAACCCGGCATCGACGACGTCGCGTTCGCCAGTTTGACATTCGAGTCGGGCGTCGGCGCCAATCTGCACGTCAGCTGGATCGACCCGCGCAAGACCCGCCTGATGACCGTCGTCGGCGACGAGAAGATGGCGATCTACAACGACGTCTCCGTCGACCAACCTCTGTGGCTGGTCGATGCCGGTGTCGCGCGCAACAAGGACCTCGGCGAATACATCTCGCTCGGCGACTTCCAATGGCGAACGCGCGCCGGCGACATCGTCATCCCGAGAGTAGAGATGACCGAGCCGTTGCTCAACGAAATCACCGCGTTCGGTCACGCGTGTCGCACCGGCCAAGATCCCGTCGCCAGCGGACGACACGGCGTCGATGTCGTGCGGGTGCTGACTGCGATCGACGAGTCGGCGCGCCGTGGCGGTGCGCCGGTCGAGGTGCAGTGGTGATTCATCCCACCGCGCTCGTCGAAGCGAGTTGCTATATCGGTGTCGATGTCACAATCGGTGCGTTCTGCGTGATCGGTGACGATCAACCCGACTTGGCGCCCACGCATATCGGCGCCCGATCGATCATTCGCAGCCATTCGGTTGTGTATCGCGGCACCACGATCGGTGAGCACGTGCAACTCGGCCACGGCGTGCTCGTGCGCGAACACTGCGCCATCGGCAACCGCGTGTCGATCGGCTCGCACACGGTGGTCGAGCACCACGTGGTGCTCAAAGACGGCGTGCGCCTGCACTCGGGCTGTTTCGTTCCTGAGTACTCCGTGCTGGAAGAGGGCGCGTGGCTCGGACCGGGCGTCATCGTCACCAACGCGCGCTACCCGAATCGTCCCGACACCAAAGACAATCTCGAAGGCGTCCACATCGAGCGGGGCGCCACCGTCGGCGCGGGCTGCGTGCTGCTACCCGGAGTGTGCATCGGTGAAGGTGCACTCGTCGGTGCGGGTGCCGTTGTCGTTCGTGACGTGCCGGCCGGAACGAAGGTCGTCGGAAACCCCGGGAGGGTGCTGTGAGCAACGCGGATTGCGGAGTCAAGTTTCTCGACCTCACGCGTCTGCACGCGTCGATCGCTAGTGAGGTGAGTGCCGCGATCGACGGAGTGATCCAGCGTTCGGCTTTCGTCGGCGGCGCCGAGGTGCGCACGTTCGAAGAGGCATTCGCACAAGCACACGGGGCAGCGGCAGGAGCCGGCTGTGCCTCGGGCACCGACGCGCTCGCTCTCGCGCTACGGGCTTGCGGCATCGGGGCCGGCGACGAGGTCATCGTGCCGTCTATGACCTTTGTGGCGACGGCCGAGGCGGTCGCGCACGTTGGCGCAACCCCCGTGGTGGCCGATGTCGATTCCCGGTCGCTGATGCTGACACCGCAGACCGTCGGGGCCCGGCGCACGGACCGCACACGCGCGGTCATCGCCGTACACCTCTATGGCCACGTCGTGCCCTTCGATGCGCTCGAAGAATGGCGTCGGTCGGGATTGTTCGTGATCGAAGACGCGGCACAAGCGCACCTCGCGACGTGGCGGGGGCAGTCGGTCGGCACCGTGGGTCACGCCGCGTGTTTCAGCTTTTTCCCGGGCAAGAATCTCGGCGCGTTGGGTGACGGCGGCATGGTGCTGTCACGCGATGCCGCGCTGGTCGACGAAGTGCGCATACTCCGCGATCATGGCCGCCGTTCGAAGTACGCGCATGACGTCGTCGGCTGGTGCTCGCGTCTCGACGGCCTTCAAGCGGCAGTGCTCAACGTCAAGCTGCGTCATCTCGCAGAGTGGACTGATGCGCGTCGCGCGGCGGCCAGCGAATATCGACGGCAACTCGGCGAAATCCTCGTGCCCTGGGAGGACGGGGCCGTGCATCACCTCCTCGTGGCGCGCTTCGACGATCGTGACCGTGTACAAGCGCAGTTGACAGCGGCCCATGTGGACACCGGCGTGCACTACCCGATTCCGCTCGCTTTGCAGCCGTGGCTCGTCCCGGCCGGCTGGTCGACGCCCGCGGCCGAGGCCGCGGCGCTCGAGGTGCTCTCCCTTCCGATCGATCCGCTGATGGCGGGCGGCGACATCGACTTCGTATGCCGAGCAGTCGAAGCGCAGCCCGCACGAGCGTGACCGCGCCGACGAGCGCGCCACCCACGCTGCCAAGCGCCCTCGTATGGGAGACGCGCGCATCCTCGCGATTCGTCGGCCTGGCGGTGGCGCGCGCGATCAGTCAGGTGTTGTCGATCGCGTGGTTCCTCTTTGCGGCACGGCGGATGGCGCAAACCGAATTCGGTGTGCTGGCCACGAGCCTCGTGTTCTTTGCCGTCTTCGCGGGGCTCGCCGACGCGGGGACATCGCGATCGGTCGTTCGCTACGTGGCCGCGGATCCGCGGACGTTGACGAGCGCCTATCGCTGCGCGCTCGGCTATCGCGTCGGTGTTGGTTTGGTCTGCACAGCCGCGGTCACCATGATGATCTACCTGACGACGTCGAGTGTCTCTACGGCCGGGGTTGCGCTCGCAGGACTGTGCGCGGCCATCAGCGGTGCGACCGAGCTGGCGTTCGCCGGCCTACGCGCCGTAGGCCGCGTCAACACCGAGATCGTGCTGCTGGTGTTCGAGCGCGCGTTGTTCCTCGTGGTGGCAATAGTCGTGATCGAGCGGGGTGGAGGAGCCTTGAGCATCCTCATGCTCTACACGGTGTCGAACCTGCTCTCGGCGCTCATCTCCGGTGCGATAGTCGGCCGCTCTACAAGTGGCGAACAGCGTGCGGTCGGGCGCTTCATGGATCGCGAAGCAGCCATCACCGCAGCGGCGTTCGCGGTGCTTATCGTGACCCCGCGCATTAGCGCCGTACTCGTCGCGGTGATGACGACCCCGCGCGAGGTGGCCGTGTTCTCCGTCGGTCTGCGACCCGCCGAAGCGCTCGGGCTGTTCGCGCTATCGGTCGCGACGCCGTTGCTTGCGATCGTGCGCAACGACGTGGCCAACGGCGCACATGCACAAGCCGACGCCGCGGTGCGCTCGATCACCGGCGTCGTGATGCTGGCGATCGCACCGTTCGTGGTTTGGATGGCGGTCGCTCCACAGGCGCTGTTGCGCATTCTCTTCGGCGAGGGTCGCTTCGAGGGCGCCAGCACGGTTGCCCGCCTCGTTGCGATCGTCGCGCTCGGGCTGACCCTGCGAGGGTTGACCGAAGCCATTCTGCTGGCACGCGAGCAGGCCTCGCGCTTTCTGGCGATTGTCGCTATCGGTGCAGTCGTGAACCTTGCGGCCGGCATCCCATTGACATTGACGCACGGCGCCACCGGGGCTGCAGTTGCGATGTTGGCGGCGGAGATCACAATGCTCGCCGTGGTGATCGGCACGGTGACCGCGATCCGTACGGCGGTCGCGAGCCATCTCGCGCCCGTTGCTCTCGTGGGGTTGGTCGTCGTCGCCGGCGCGCTGATCGCATCGCACTCATTCGTCGTGATGGGCGCAGCAACGACAATCGCCTGCGGCCTGGCGGCCGTACTGCTGCTGCCGATGTTGCGCACGTTGGAGCACCGCCATGCCTGATCGCCTGCGGGTGCTCTTCGTCGATCGAGATCCGCCGAGTGGATTCATGGCGACCGATCGCCGATGCCTCGAAGAGCAGGCGTCGTTGACCCGAGTCGTGTACCCCGGTCGCCCGACGCTTCGATTCGTCTACTCGTGTGTTCGCGAGACGCTTCGTAGCGATGTCGTGTACGCGTTCTTTGCGTCGGAACACGCGCTCGTTCCGGCAATCGTCGCCCGCATCTTGCGCCGCCGTTTCGTGCTGGTGCCCGCCGGCTACGACTACGCCAATGTGCCCGATCGAAAGTACGGGTTGGCTGCTCGGGGCAAAGGTTGGCTTCCTCGGCTCATCGGGCGCTTGGCGACCGTCGCGTTGCCGATCTCGCGGCAGACGATGTGTGAGTTCTTGGCGTTGGTGCCGTCGGCGGCGCCGCGTACCTATCTGGCATATCTCGCCGTCGACCCGAACGAGTTCCGTGATCCGTCCGTCGTTCGTGACGCGTCAACAGTCGTGACCGTCGCGCATGTCGACGAAGAGTCGTGGAGCCGCAAGGGGATCGATCGCTTCGTCGAGGCCGCGCGCAACGACCCGGCGCGTCGCTACGTCTTGGTCGGCAGCATCGCTCAGTCGCTGCAGCCACGCGTGGCGGCACTGGCGCCGCCGAACCTCGAGTGCGTCGGGCGCCTCTCCCACGACGACCTCCGCCGCACGCTGTGGGGTGCCGCGGCGTACGTGCAGCTTTCGTGGCACGAGACCTTCGGCGTCGCGATGGCCGAAGCAATGTTGTGCGGGTGTGTCCCGGTGATCACCGACAGTCCGGCACTTCAGGAAGTTGCCGGACGGTGGGCTGTGCGAGTCGCTCCGGGCGAAGATGATGTGGCGGCGATCGCGCGAGCGACGGCACTCGCGCGCACCGTCGATCGTGCAGCCATGCGACAAGACGTGGCCGAGCGATTCTCGGTTGCCGATCGAGTGAAGCACCTCGGCGCGGCACTCGGCGTGAACGTAGATGCGCCGTCGCTGGGTGTGGCCTGATGTGCGGCATCGCGGGCGCCGTGGGACTCGACCGGCCGCTCGATCCGGCGCGCGCACGCGCCGTACTCGGCGCGCTGGCGCACCGCGGTCCCGACGCGGTGGGCGAGCAGACGATCAACGGCGTGTGGCTGGGGTTCCGCCGCCTGTCGATTCTCGATCTCGAGCGACGGGCGGATCAGCCGTTCCACGACGAGCAAGCTCGCCTGAACATCGTCTTCAACGGCGAGATCTACAACTACGTCGAACTCCGCCGTCAACTCGAACAGCGCGGTTGGTCGTTCCGCACGACCGGGGACACCGAAGTACTCCTCAACGGGTACCAAGAGTGGGGTCTGGGCGTGTTCGATCGCGCGAACGGAATGTGGGCGTGCGCCATCCATGACGCGTCGCGCCCCGACGTGCTCTTGTCGCGTGATCGATTCGGCGAGAAGCCTCTGTACTACGGGCAGGCCGCCGATGGCTGGTGGTTCGCGTCGGAGCCCTTGGCACTGCGCGCCGCGGGTGCGGGCACCGGCCGTGCCGATGCGGAGCGCATCGCAGCCTTCCTCAGCTTTGGCGACGTCGAACATCCGACCGCTTCGTACTTCGAAGGCATCTCGCAACTCGAACCGGGCTGCACGATGCGGCTCGGCCCCGAAGGTCCGACCGCGCTGCGCCGTTACTGGAACATCGACGACGTCGTCGGCAATGCGCTGCGGTCACCGACCCCTTCCTCCCACTGTATTCGTGGCGCCCTGGACGACGCGGTCCGTATCCGCATGCGGGCGGACGTGACTGTAGGGACGAGCCTGAGCGGGGGAGTCGACAGCTCGACGATCATTGCCAGCATGCGCGTCGCGGATAGCGGGCGCGCGATCCACGCGTTCACTTCGAGTTTCCCAGGCGATCCGAGCGACGAATGGCAACGGGCCGACCTCGTCGCGCGGCGCAACGACGTGACATTGCATCGCGTGGTGCCCGATCCCGCGTCGTTCGTCACAGAGATTGATTCACTCGTCGAGCATCAAGGCGGACCGATCGAATCGCCGACGGTCTACGCCCAGTGGTGCGTGATGCGCGCCGCGCGGGAAGCGGGCGTGACCGTCCTGCTCGACGGCCAGGGAGCCGACGAAGTCTTTGGCGGTTACCGCAAGTACTTCTGGATCGCCTTGGCGAGCGAGATGACCCGCGGGCGGCCCGATCGGGCGGCGACCATGTGGCGCGAATGGGCCAACGCGCACGACATCCCGGCCCTCAGCCTTCGGCAACTGGCACCGGTGACCGTGCCAGGCGTGATGGCTCCGCTTGTCGCGGCGGGCAGCCGACCACTCTCGGGCCTGCTCGGGCCGGCGTTGCGCGAGGCGCGACCGTCGCTGCCACTGGCCCGGTCGGCCCACGGCTCACTGCTCAGCCGCGCCGCCACCACCGATCTCTCGCGCCTGTTGTTGCCGCGGCTGTTGCGCTACGGCGACCGCAATTCGATGGCCTGGAGCCGTGAGATGCGGCTCCCGTTCCTCGACCCGGCTGTCGTCACTGCGGGCCTTGCTTCGGCTTGGGACCGCGGTATGCAACATGGGTGGACGAAGTTCGCGTTGCGCACCGCGATGGCTGAACGGCTGCCTGATGAGGTCGTGTGGCGACGAGACAAGACCGCCTACGAGGTGCCCGAGAAGTCGTGGCTGACGCGCCCCGACATACTCGAGGCCATCGCCGGCGCCCGCCAACACCTGGCGAGCACGGGGATCGTTCACGCCCGCCGCGGGCGCGCTCTGAATCCGTGGCGCGCGCTGTCCTTGTCACGATTCCTGTTGCGCTACGAGGTGACGTTGTGAATTCACGAGTCCGCGCGGGTTGGTCGCGTACCGCAGTCCCGATCGCACCCGAGATGTCGGTTCTCGACGTCGGTAGCGGCGCATTCCCGAACCCGCGGGCAACCATCTGCGTCGACCGCGACCTCTACGACAACCGCCATCGCGCCGGTGCGGGCCTCGTGCGCGACCGCCCGCTGGTTTGCGCGGATGTCACTGCGCTGCCGTTTCGCGACGGCGCGTTCGACTTCGTGATCGCGTCGCATCTGGCCGAACACGTCGACGATCCTGATGGCTTCTGCCGTGAGCTGTCGCGTGTGGCGGCAGCCGGCTACATCGAAACACCCAGCCCGATCGCCGATGTTCTGCTGCACGAGGACTACCACATTTGGCGCGTGTCGGGTCGCGGTGGCTGGATCACGTTCCGGCAGAAAGCCACGCGCTCACGCGTCGTAGCGACGATCTGCGATTGCTTCTACCGCGTGTACAACGCGGCGCAGCCACAGTGCGAGCGCCCCACCTATCAGCTGCCCGACAACGCCATCGGACGAGTAGCGCGTTCGGGCCTGCGTGCGTTCGGTGGCGTGCTGAACCGCATCGGCGTGATGCACACCCGTGTGCACTTCGCGCCGACGCGGCCGTTGCGGTGGCGAACGATCAGGTGATGTCGAGCATGCGTTGCAGCGCGACGCGAGCCCATTCGGCGGTCTCGTCGTCGACCGTGATCTGATTGACCACCTTGCCGGCGACGAGGTGGTCGAGCACCCATGCCAGGTGCGGCAGGTCGATGC
>JBDTLT010000228.1:0-8841 GCA_039934635.1 Acidimicrobiales bacterium | reverse complement strand
TCGTCAAGGTGCACGACGACTTCGCCCGCCCTCCGTTGGCCGCCGACCGCGTCCGTTTCGTCGGCGACTCGTTGGCCGTGGTGTTCGCCGAAACCGCGGCCCAAGCAGAGGATGCCGCCAACGCGATCTGGGCCGACATCGATCCCCTGCCGGTAGTGGTCGATCCAGAAGCGGCGCTGCTCCGCGACGCCGAGGTCATCTTCCCCGTCCACGGATCCAACCAAGCGATGATGATTCCCGACAGCAACGCTGTCGATCTCGACGCGGTTTCCGATGTCGTCGTGCGCGGCCGCTACGTCAATCAGCGCATGGCCGTGGCCCCGATCGAAGTCGACTGCTGCGCGGCGGCGCCAGCCGACGACGGTCGCATCACGGTGTGGCCCTCGACGCAGATGCCGCACGCGCTACGCGATCAACTCGCCCAAGCACTCGGCTGGGACCCGGCCGAGATTCACGTCGTCACTCCACAAGTAGGCGGCGGGTTCGGCGGCAAGGCCGGGCTGCATCCCGAATACACGGTCGTGGCCAAAGCGGCGCGCGAGCTCGGCCGCCCTGTCGTGTGGCTGCCCGCGCGCAGCGAAGATCTTCAGGCTTTGCCGCATGGACGCGGACAGATCCAATACGTAGAGCTCGGCTGCAAACGCGACGGCACGTTCACCGGTTTGCGCGTGCGACTCATCGGCGATGCGGGCGGCTACCCCACCGTTGGCGCCTACCTCCCGGGCGGCACCCGTCGCATGTCGCAGGGCACGTATGACTTTCCCGCGATCCAGTTCGACGTCGCGGTGGCCGTAACCAACACGACGCCCGTCGGCGCGTATCGCGGAGCCGGCCGACCCGAAGCCACCGCACTTCTCGAACGCATCGTCGATCAAGCCGGCCTCGAGCTCGGCATCGATCCGATCGAACTGCGCGAGCGCAACTTGCTCGGGGACAATGTCTTTCCGTTCCGCACGCTCACCGGCAACACGTACGACTCCGGGCGATACACCCTCCCCTTGCATACCGCTGCGGCCGCCATCGGCTACGCCGATCTACGGACGCAACAACGCGAGCGACGCGAGGGCGGTGACCGCACCTATCTCGGCATCGGCGTCGCCGTTTATGTCGAGATCACCGCCGGTGGCGGGTCGAGTGAGTATGGCGCGGTCGAAGTACACGCCGATGGTTCGGCCACGGTCTTCGCGGGCACCTCCGCGCACGGCCAAGGGCATCAGACGTCGTTCGCGATGCTGGTGTCCGAGCAGACCGGTATCCCCATCGAACGCATCACGCTCGTCGACGGCGACACCGACCGCGTACCGCGCGGCGGTGGCACCGGCGGGTCGCGGTCGTTGCAGATCGGCGGGTCGGCCGTGCACAAAGCGACCGAGGCGCTCGTCGCGAAAGCCAAGCAGTTGGTCGCCGATCTCCTCGAGGCGGCGGTCGACGACGTCGTGGTCGACACGGCGGCGGGGACCATCGGGATCGCCGGCGTGCCCGCGATGGATCTCACGTGGGCCAAGCTCGCCGAAGTCTCGCCCGAGCCACTCACCGCCGACTTCGTGTTCGACCAGGGCGGCGCGACCTTCCCGTTCGGCGCGCACATCGCAGTGGTCGAAGTCGACGCGGACACCGGCGCGGTTCGTCTCGTGCGCCACGTGGCGGTAGACGATTGCGGCACCGTGCTCAACCCGCTGCTCGTCGAAGGTCAGCAACACGGCGGCATCGCGGCCGGCGTCGGGCAAGCGCTCTTCGAAGAAGTGCGCTACGACGACGACGGCAATCTGCTCACGTCCAACTTCGCCGACTACGGCATCGCGTCGGCCGCCGAGTTCCCCAACTTCGACACACAGTCGACCGAGACGCCTTCACCGCTCAACCCGCTCGGTGCCAAGGGCATAGGCGAGGCCGCCACGATCGGGGCCACGCCCGCAGTGCAAAACGCGGTCATCGACGCGCTGTCACATCTCGGCATCCGTCACCTCGATCTGCCCTGCACCCCCGAACGCGTCTGGTCGGCGATTCGCGCCGCCGAGTCAGGCCGTGCTGTCGATCCATGGCGCGAGCCGCCCGCCGTGTTCGGGTCGAATGCGCCGATCGACGAAGCCGGCATCGACTCCGCCGAGGACATCTGAGCATCACGCGAGATAGGTGTTGATCTCGGTCGCTTTGATCGAGGCCCAGATGGCGTCGCCCGGGTGCCGGTCGAGCGCGGCCAACCCGGCCGTGGTGAGCTCCGCCGTGAGAGGCAGCGGCTCGCCGAGGTTGACCCGTACTCGGTCGAAGGCGCGGTCGATGTCGGCAATCGTGGTCGACCACACGTTGCGCGGGCTTCCGTCGGGCGGCGTGCGATAAAGGGCGATGGCGCTTGGCGCGATTGCGGCATACGCCGCGCCGTCGGCCTCGGCGTCGACGACCAGTGTCGCGCCACGCGCTGTCGTGAATGTGGTCCCGGTGATCGTGCCCGCCAGCAAGTTGGTGCCGACGAGTTGGCCAACGTAGCGACTGCGCGGGTGCGCCGCGATGCCCGCGAGAGTGCCGGCTTGCGTAACTGCGCCCGCTTCGACGATGACCACTCGGTCGGCGAGCGCGTACGCGTCGAGCGGATCATGCGTGATGAGTATGCGGACACCGTCGAAGCGCGCCAGGTGGTCGCGCAGATCGCGGCGTACCGACGTGCGGGTTGCCGCGTCGAGCGCCGCGAGCGGCTCGTCGAGCAACAGCAGCTTCGGATGCGTGGCGAGCGCCCGTGCCAGTGCAACTCGTTGTTGTTGCCCACCGGAGAGCATCGCCGGCCGATGTTGCGCGTGGTCGGCGAGCCCGAGTCGGGCGAGCCATTCGAGCGCTTGCTCGCGCGCCTCATTGCGGGGCACGCGACGGGCCCGCAGCCCGAAGGCCACGTTGTCGACAGCGTTGAGATGCGCAAACAGAAGGTAATCCTGGAACACGACGCTGACCGGCCGGTGCTCGGCGGCGACGAAGGTGTCGGTCGCGGGCTCGTCGAGGACCACGTCGCCGAGCGAGATGCGACCGTCGTCGATCGGCTGCAGACCGGCCAGACAACGCAGCAATGTCGTCTTGCCGGCACCGTTCGGACCCAGGATCGCGACCACCTCACCGGCTTTGGCGTCGAGGTCGATGGCAAGGTCGAGCGAGCCGAGGCGGAGACGTACGTTGGCAACAAGTTGCATTCGGCAGTGTCAGTTCTTCAGCCGGCGGGCGGCCGTACGATGCCACCGAGCCAACGTTCGCGCAATGCGACCAGCACTGCGAACGACACCGCCATCAACACGAGGCTGGTGATGATCGCTTCGGGTGGGTTCGATTCGAGCTTGAGGTACGTGAGCAGGGGCAGCGTTTGCGTGGTGCGGGGAAAGTTGCCGGCGAACGTGATCGTCGCGCCGAACTCACCCAGTGCCCGCGCCCACGCCAGCACCGCGCCCGCGATGAGTGCGGGTCGGATCGCCGGCAGCGTGACGCGGCGGAACGCATACCAGCGCGACGCGCCGAGGGTGTGCGCCGCGTCTTCGTAGCGAGGATCGAGTTGGCGTATCGCACCCTCGACGGTGATCACCAAGAAGGGCATGGCCACGAAGGTCTGCGCCACGACGACACCGGCCGTAGTGAAGGGCAGGCGGATGTCGAACCAGCGGTCGAGCCACTGCCCCGCGAAGCCCCGCCGCCCGAGCGCGAAGAACAAGGCGACACCGCCGACGACCGGCGGTAGCACCATCGACAGTGTGCACAACGCGCGCACCACACTGCGGCCCGGGAATCGGGCCCGCGCCAAAAGCCATGCCAGCGGCACGCCGAAGACGACCGAGAACGCGGTCGACCACAGCGAGCAGACGATCGACAACTTCAACGCGTCGAGCGCATCGGACGACCTGAGCAGCGACCAGCCGTCGCGCCACGGCGCCCGCCAGAGCAGGCCGACGAAGGGCAGCGCGAAGAACGAGATCGCCACCAGTGCGAGCACCAGTACGGGCAGGGGCAGGCTGCGCCGGCGGCCTCGGCGACGCTTCGGGGGCACCTTGCTGGTCGTAGCCATGGCCGCAAGCATCGCGCGAAGCCACGCGATCTGGTGGATTCCGCTCGCCCGCTACCTCCGCGACAGCCCGATCACGACGCGGTCGCGTAGCCACAGTGGGGAGCCACCTCGGTGGCCTCGCCTGAGATACGCGTGTGCTTCATCACGCGGGGTTCGGTGTAGTCGTAGGTGCACGCGTGATGCAGCACGCAGCGGTTGTCCCACACCGCGATATCGCCCGGCGCCCATCGATGCCGGTAGGTACGCGGAGCTCGACACGCGAAGTCCAGCAGCTCGGCGAGCAGCCGTTGTGACTCATCGGCAGAGAGCCCCGGGATGGCGTGCGCGTGACGGCCGATGTAGAGCGCGGGACGCCCGGTGACCGGATGCACTTTGACCAGCGGTCGCAGGGGCGGGTCCTCCACGTCGTAGCCATACGAGTTGACGATGTCGGCAAAGCCGAGCTGGGCCTGGGAGTAGCGGATCGAATGGAAGGCGCTCAACGGTGCGATGCGCGCTTTTGTCGCGTCGTCGAGCGCGTCGTATGCCGCGCGCATGTCGGCCCACTCGGTCTCGCCGCCCGACGGTGGCACGACGTGTGCCGACAGCATCGATGCCTTGGCGGCGAGCGGCATGTACGAGCTATCGGTGTGCCAGCCCTCGTTGCCCCGCAGCATCTGCATGATCACACCGTCCGCGCGGCGCACGCCGCCTTCCGGCGTCACGTTGCTCAACGCGGCGAGCGTCAGCCCCTGCTCGAGTTGACCGAAGCGACGACCCAACGCCATCTGCTCGTCGTCGTTCAGGTATTGATCCGGGAACAACAAGAGCGCGTAGGTGTTGAATGCGTCCTCGACCACCTGCCACGTTGCATCGTCGAGCGCGGCAAGGCGCATCCCGCGCACCGTGGCGCCGAGAGTCGCCGCCAGCGGCTCGATGATGATGTCCGATGTCACGGCCATTTCCCCACCATTCTCACCCCGGGCGGCCCTCCATTACCTTCGCAACGGAATGGTCGCCCGTCAAGGAGTCGTTGGCCGCCGCGGGTGGGCCGAGACTTTCGCTGATCCGCCCGGGTGCTACTCGGCGGGAATCCTCACGTCGATCTCGTCACGGAAGTCGACCGGGAAATCGAGTTCGACCTGGACGTCTTGAACGTCTGACGCACGTCGTTTCGGACTGGCGTCGGCCTTGGTCCACACCGCGAAGTCTTTCCACAGCAGTGGTTGCCAAGCGTCGCCGTCCCAATACATCGCGCGTTCGTCGACGAACGCCTGATCTCCGGCATTTTCACCGAGGTCGTGCGAACGTAGGCACGGAATTGGTTGACCTGACGGCGTCCAACCGAAGATCTCAACAGTCTCGCCTGAGTAACGCGTGTGCTGCGCCACGGTTCATCTCCATCCGCTGTCCACGAAACGCAAAGGGTAACGATTGCGACGCCGAGAAATTGGTTCGCGCGCGTGCGTTCACACGAAGTTCTCACCGGCGTCGCAAACAATGACAGCGCACCAATGACGACGGCCAGGGCTACCAATCCTTCTTGTCGCTTCTTGAAGCTCGATTCATCCAGGTCAGGGGGCATGAAAGGGCATCAGCCACAGTGAGAATGCGCCCATTCACCGCACGGTGGTCGACACCACCACCTCGCCGTTCGTCGACAACATCCGGCGACAGAAAGGCTTAATGATCGGCGTCGGCGTCCGATTCGTTCACGATGCTGATCGGCGTCGTGCGTGCGTCATGCCCCGATTGTGGGGACATCGAGGTCCATTGTGACGACGTCACGGTGCGGCGCTGCGTCGAAACCAGGCACCACTCCTACCGGTTCCGCTGCCCGATCTGCGCGATGACCTCGGTCAAAGACGCGGGCATGGGCGCCGTGACGCTGCTGCTGCGCGCTGGGGTGCCCGTCGAGCATTGGAATCTTCCACTGGAGTTCGCGGAGCGTCCCGCGCAAGGTGAGGCCATCAACCACGACGACCTCATCGACATTCATCAGGCGCTGGAACTGCTGCCGACGGCCCACCGATAGGCCTCCTCCTGCGCTCAGCCAGCCGAGCGCTCGATGTCGAGACCGGCGGCGAAGGCCAGTGCGAAATTCAACGGCGCGAGTTGACGGTCCTCGATCAGGCAACCGCTCAGCGAGCCAACCCGTTCGAGCCCGAGACGGCGGGCACCGCGGAGATCGACCCGGCGTGCCCGTAGCCGATCGATGTTGACCTTCTCGAGATCCGAACCGCTGAAGGCCACGTCTTCGGCATCGAGATCGAGGGCGTCGACGTCGAACAACGTGCAGTCGACGAACTGCACGCGGCGCAGCTTGACCATACGGAAGTTGACGATGCGCAGCACACAGCGCTCGAACGAGACGTCGACGAGTTGCGCGGCCGCGAAGTCGGCTCCAACCAATTTGCAGTCCACGAACCGCACATTGCGCAATGAGTCGAATCGAGCACCGCTGAGATCGCAATTGATCAGAACGGTTCGCGATGCGCTCACCCGTGGCATCGGTTGGCCCGCGAAGGTGACGCCATCGAGTGTGGAGTTCTCGATCTCGAGCGCGTCGCATCGATCGAGTGCGAGCGAGGTCGCCTGCACTTCGGCGTCGAAGAGCTCCCAACGGGTGTCCCCCGAATGCTCGAACGCTCCCGCCCAAACGACCCGCGTCTCGGGGTCCGACAGTCGCGGCGGCAATGCGTACACGTCGACCGGATCGATCCAACCCATATCGACGACCATAGCCAACGCCGCGGACACCCGACCTCGTCGCGTCAGCCTTGCGCTCGAACCGTGTCGTGTCCGTGCGCCAGCACGGTGTGCCAGAGGTACTTGAGTTGCTGCAGTTCGCTGTCGGGCGGATCGCCGCCCGGTGCTGGACGATCGATCCGGATCCGTTGCGCCGCGACCCCGATCGCGCACGCATCGACGACGCCGTCGTGGCGTGCGACTCGTCGCGCGAGCGGCGACATCGTCGGCCCGCGAAAGTCAGGCGGCACGTCATCGATTGCGAGGCGCGATCCACCATGCCAACGGAGCTCGAATCGATAGCGACGAGCCGCTGCAGCGATATCCCGTTCGGTATCGGTGCCGGCGAACGACGGATCGAGCACGATCGCTTCGACATCGGTCGCGAGGTCGACGCCTCCGTGTACTTGGGCCTCGACATAGCCGTCGAGGCAACGACTCGGCACGGCGGGCTCGGTCCCGGGGTCGAGCATGTGGAACAAGTCGTCGATGCCGAGCCCGCGCTCGAGCAACGATCCTGCCGCAGCCTGCTCGACGAGCCCGGCAAGCACGCTGCACGCCGCGTCGAACGTGCCGACATCACGCGGACCCAGATGACTGTCCCCTACGCACAGTGTGGTGCGGGTGCGCACGTGCGGTTCGAGCACGAAGTAGCTCGATCCGAAGCGGGGCGATGCGCCGTGAGGATCCCGCGTGAGATCCAGCGCTCCGTACACCGGGAACTCGTGCGTCGACGGATCGGCCGTGTCGTACACACCATCGAACAACGCCCGCTCGAATCGCTGCCGTTCGCCGCCCGCGACAGCCGATCGGCTGCCGCTCGATATGCCGGTGATCCACTGGCTCAGGTAACGGCCGTCGGCCAACAGTCCGGCCGAAACGGTAGCCCCCGAACGGGTCACACGATCAGGATGGAAATTCAGCGTGACCCGACCGGCTATGGCAAGACGAGACGCCCATGCGTCGAGGTCCCCAAAGCGATCCCCGTCGATCAGCAGATGCCAACGCGAGAGCGCATCGTCGCGTTCGCGCCGCGCACGATGTCTGATCACCTCGACTGCCACATCCGCCACCACGGTCGCCAGTTCAGCGCAGATCAGCGCGACGCGTCGACGGGTTTCGGCTAACCGATGCGGCCCTGCGCGGCAGCGATGGCCGCTTGGCATCGACGAATCAGGTCGATGGCTTTTTCGCGTGAGATCGGCGACGTCGGCGGCAGCATCGCGAGGGATCGGCGCTCACGCTCGAGCTCGCCCTTGAGGGATTCGAGATTGTCCATGTGCGACACGATATCGAACAGACGTTCGTCTCGTCAACCGACTGTCGGAAAGGGTTAGGAACGCATCGACTACCGTTCGGCAATCGGCGACAGGGACAAGTCGAGGAGACGTACGGATGAACGCGAAGAAACCCGAAGCACCCGAAGCCGTTCACGTCATACGGGCGGCTGAACTCGCCAACGCCACGCTGCCGCTGACACCGATGTCACCGCATTTCGCGACAAAAGCAAATTCGCGCTTCGTGACCGGTCGCCGCGACTGGCTCCAGTATCTCGATGCTGGTTTCGAAGAAGCGAGCGGCGGGCGGGTACGCGCCACGCTGTCGACGGCCACCGGCGCCATGGTGACGGAGACGGGCTGGCACTACCACGAGTGCGAGATGCAGATCGGCTTCATCATGAAGGGTTGGATCGACCTGCAATATGAAGATGGCACCGAGGTGCGGCTAGAAGCGGGCGACGTCATGTTCGTACCGGGCGGCGTCAAGCACAATGAGCTCCGCACATCCGATGACATCGCCGGCCTCGAGATCACGATTCCGGCGCGCATGGGCACCGTGCCGTGCGAAAAGCCAGATGGCTGGAAGCCGAAAGCCACATCTGCGTGAACGAGCCGGTCGACCTCGGACCCACCGGCGGTGTGGTGTGGTCCGACGCTGACGAGTGGTCGCGTCGACTGACCGCCGAGGGCTGCATCATCTGCAGATCGCGTGGCCCCCTGAACATCATCGGCGAACTACCCACGTGCTGGGCAACCGCCGATCCGGACGCGCCGCTGCGGCACTCTGTGTGCGTGGTGGCA
>JBDTLT010000227.1:0-8866 GCA_039934635.1 Acidimicrobiales bacterium | reverse complement strand
CGCGAGTTCGACCTCTTGCAGTACCTGTGTGAGAACCAGGGCCGCGCGCTGTCGCGCCGGCAACTGCTCGACGGCGTCTGGGGCCTCGACTGGATCGGCGACGACCGCACCGTCGACGTACATGTCCGTCAGCTGCGCAAGAAGTTCGGCGACGCGCTGCCGCTCGACACCGTATGGGGTGTCGGGTATCGCCTGGCGTGATGGCTGACCGTGCGCCGTCGCATCACCTTTGCCATCGTCGGGTCGGTCATTGCCGCACTCGTGATCGCGGGCGCGGGAACGTTCGTCCTCGATCGACTCAGCGCCCGCGAGACGACGCAACGTGAACTCGAACGCCAGGCAACATCGCTCGTCGCCATCCTCGACGAGACGATCTTGTTCCGGGCCACCGCACCGACCACTGCGGTGGCGCGTCAGGCCGAGATACGCGCTGTCATCAACCGCATCAAAGGGTTGTCCAACCTGAGCGAGGAGGACATCGGCATCCTCGTCGGGACCTCGCTGCAGAACCTCGACGGCACCACGCCGCGCAACATCAGTCTCGACGCCGATGATCTCGCGCGGCTCAAGACGCCCAACACCGTTGTCTCGGGCAACCGCGGCCGCGTCGTGTACGCCGCGGCGGTCGGTGAACAACGCGCACTCAAGTACGTGGTCGTCGTGGCGCGACCGCCCGAGTCGGACGCGCGTCCGGCGCTCGGCTGGTTCCTGGTCGCATCGGCGGGCACCATCGCGCTCGGGTTCGTGATCGCGCTGTGGCTTTCGCGCGGGCTGACGAATCGTCTGCGCGCCGCGCAAGCCACGACGCACTCGATCGCGTCGGGCGACTTGTCCGCCCGGGTTCCCGAGCCGGGCACCGGCGACTCCGACGAAGTCGCGGACCTCTCGCGTTCGATCAACTCGATGGCCGTGCAACTCGAACGGGCTCGCGGCCTGGAGCGCCAGTTCCTGATGTCGATCACGCACGACCTGCGCACCCCGCTCACGTCGATCCAGGGCTACGCGGAAGCATTGGCCGACGAAGCGATCGAACCCAAGAAGGCCGCGGAGACCATCATCGCGCAGTCACAGCGTTTGAACCGACTGGTCACCGACTTGCTCGACCTCGCCCGCCTCGACGCCCGCTCGTTCTCGTTCGACGTCGTGTCGGGCGACGTCGTCGGGGTCGTGGCGGGAACGGCCCGCGCGTTCGTACCGAAAGCGTCTGACCGAAATATCGCGCTGAATATTCTCGATGCTCCGCCGATCTTCGCCGCGATCGACGCCATGCGCCTCGATCAGGCGGTCTCCAATCTCATCGACAACGCGTTGAAGTTCGCGCACACGCGCATCGATGTGTCGGTGTTCGTGCACGAAGGTTGGGTGACGATCAGCGTTGCCGACGATGGCGACGGCATCGCGGCCGACGACTTGCCGCACGTATTCGAACGGCTCTACGTGGCCAAGGCGCGGCCGACACCGAAAGAGTCGGGATCAGGCCTCGGGTTGGCCATCGCGCGCGAGTTGGTCGGCGCGATGGGCGGTCACGTCGCGGCGCGCTCGCCGGTGCCCACGGCCGATGAGGGACCGGCAAGGGGCACGCAGATGCTCGTGTACTTGCGGCCGGCCTGATCGACCACCACGGCATCGACCGGTGGCGCCACCGCCCGCTGCACGTAGGCCAACGCGACCGCACCGTTGCCCGACGCGGCCACGCTCGTCAGCTTGCCCACGACCTTGTCGTCGACGAGTAGCTCGCTCCCCTCTTGGGGAACGCCGTCGTCGATGCGCACGAGCCGCAAGCGTCGGGGTGTGTTGTTGCCGCGCGAGTCGACGCGCGCGACGAGCTCTTGGCCGGTGTAACAACCCTTGGTGAAGCTGACCGACTTGTCGATGATCACGTCACCGGCCTCGGCGGGAATGGTGTTCGCGTCGAGCTCGTGGCCCATCGCGGGCAGGCCCGCTTCGATGCGCAGACGCTCGTAGTCCGCAAAATCACCGACGGTGGTGCTGAACGCGGGGTCGCCGCCCATGAGATCGACGCCCTCGAAGCCGGGCCAGTCGAATTGGGCGACCACGCCGGTGTCGGTGAGGTCGTTTTCGCTATCGCCGCGCACCGCGAAGACCGGCCAATCGAGCTGCTCGATGTCGGCCTTGGTGCGCAACTTGAATCGGTTCAGTCGCGCCATCGTGACGTCGGCAAAGCCATGGTCGACATCGAACAGAACGGCATCGTCGGCAACCCGCGTGATGCGGCCCCACGCGCTGACCTTGCCCTGCGGTTCGAGCAGGAACGTGAATGCGCTGGCGCCGATCGCGAGACCCACAATGTCTTGGCTGAGCTGTCCGTGTAAGTACGAGATCGCGTCGGGGCCGGCGATGCGGATGATGTCGCGATCGAGTTTGTACACGGTGCCAGTCATTGCTATCCCCTCAGAGCCCGGCGTTGTTGGGTCATGCGGCGTGCACCGGGAACTGCGGCGAGCAACGCTCGTGCCTTGTTCTCACACTCCAGGTGCTCTTGCTCGGGCACGCTGTCGGCGACCACGCCCGCACCGGCTTGCACCCACGCATTGTTGCCCTGCACGATCATCGTGCGAATGGCGATGGCGGTGTCGATGTTGCCGCTGAAGTCGATGTAGCCGACCGTGCCCGCATAGAGCCCCCGCTTGACCGGCTCGAGCTCGTCGATGATCTCCATCGCCCGCACCTTGGGCGCACCCGACACGGTGCCCGCCGGCAACGTCGCCCGCAACACGTCGATGGGCGTCTTGCCCGCCGCCAGCTCACCGGACACCTGCGACGTCATGTGCATCACGTGGCTGTACCGCTCGAGCGTCATCATCTCGTCCACGCGCTCGGTGCCGAACTTGACGACGCGGCCGACATCGTTGCGGGCCAGATCGACCAACATGACGTGCTCGGCGCGCTCTTTGGGATGCTCGGTGAGCTCACCCGCGAGACGGCGATCGTCTTCTTCGGTCTTACCGCGGCGACGCGTGCCGGCGATGGGCCGCGAGATGACGCGGTTGCCGGTGAGGCGCACCATCGGTTCGGGCGACGAGCCGACGATCGTCAACTCGGGCAGGCGCACGAAGTACATGTAGGGGCTCGGATTGATCTGGCGCAACACCCGGTAGACGTCGAATGGATCGGCATCGAGCGACAGGCCGAATCGCTGCGCCAGCACCACTTGGAAGATGTCGCCGGCGAGGATGTATTCCTTGGCCACTTCGACCGCGCGGCAGTAGAGCTCTTTGCCCATCGACGACGTGACCGCGGGCAGCGGGTCATCCAGATGAGGTGGCTCGACCAACGGTTCGTCGATGGGCCGGGTGCCGTCGCGGGCGATCGACTCGATGCGCTCGATCGCCTCGTCGTACGCGGCGTCGATCTCGGCGTCGCTCGAATCGGGCGGCACCAACACGTTGGCCACGAGCGTGACGCGCTGGCGCCAATGGTCATACGCCGCCAATTCGCCGATGATCGACATCACCGCGTCGGGCGAACCGATCGGGTCGGGCGGTACGTCCGGTAGATGTTCGACCTCGCGCACGATGTCGTAGCCGAGGTAGCCGAGGAGGCCACTGTGCAACGGCGGGAGCTCTTCGAACTCGGGCGACCGATAGGCAGCGAGCAATGCGTCGAGTGCGACGAGCATTCCCTTGTCGAGCGGGATGTCGCAGTGGAGATCGCCCTCGACGGTGACGACGCCATCGCGCAAGGTGAGCGTGGCCAGTGGATGACGGCCGATGAACGACCAGCGGCTCCACCGCTCGCCGTGTTCGACCGACTCGAGCAAGAAGCCGTAGCCGTCGCCGACGACACGCGCGAATGCGGCGACGGGCGTGGTCAGATCGCCCAACACATGGCGCCACACGGGCACCACACGATGCTGGCGCGCCAACTCACAGAAGCGATCGCGCGACGGACTGATCATGAGGGGTTCACGGCAGCACTACGACGGGGCGCCGAAGGGGCGGAAGAAGCAGGACCAGGCACCGGTGTGGCACGCGCCCTTGCCCTCTTGTTCGACCACGAACAGCAGCGTGTCGCCGTCGCAGTCGTAGAAGGCTTCACGGATGAATTGGCGATCGCCCGATGTGTCGCCCTTGCGCCAAACCTCTTGGCGGCTGCGGCTCCAGAACACCGTGCGGCCCTCGGTCAGTGATTGCTGCAGCGTCTCGGCGTTCATCCACGCCATCATCAGCACATCGCGGGTCGCGGCGTCTTGCACGATGGCGGCGACGAGCCCGTCTTCGTTGTATTTCACAGTGGCGAGTTCGGCGTCCGAAGCCGAGATCGGTGTTGTTGCAGGCATCGTGACAGCCTACGGCCTCGCCGTCGCGCCGCATCCGAAATTTGGGCCGCCGCGCCCGCGCCCGAGGCTACGGTGCGGCCATGGCGAGCGCCCCCGACGGCATCATCCCCGACGACAAAGATTGGACCTGGGTGCTGCACCGGCCGTGCCCCGAATGTGGGTACGACTCGGCCACGGTCACCCGCACGCAAGTGGCGCCGATGATCCTCGACAATGCGGCGTCGTGGCAACAGATACTGACGCGCCGCGACGTGCGTCAGCGACCGACGGCCGGTCGTTGGTCGCCCCTCGAGTACGCGTGCCATATCCGCGACGTCTTCCGTATCTACGACTACCGCCTCGGCCTGATCCTCGACACCGACGACCCCACGTATCCGAACTGGGACCAGGACAAGACAGCCATCGATGAGCGCTACGACGAGCAAGACCCCACCGTGGTCGCCAACGAGTTGCAAGCCGCGGCCGATCAGATCGCGGCGCGGTTCGCCTCGGTGCGCGACGAGCAGTGGTCACGCACCGGCAACCGCAGCGACGGCGCGCAATTCACCGTCGACACGTTCGCGCGCTATCTGCTCCACGACGTCGTCCACCACGTGTACGACATCAACGGGTAGCAGTCGTTTCGTTTGCCAGAGAATGTTCGGATAGCGAAGTCGATCTCGCACGGTTTGACCTCACTATGTGGTGTCAAACCGTGCGAGAACTAGCGAGTCGGGCGCGCCAGGCTGAAGAACCTGCGGCGTCGGCTTCGCTGGACCACAAAACGTCCCCGCGGGGACGTCGGCGAGCAGTCGCTACAAGTACAAGCCCGTGCCGCTACCGACGTCGAGCCGCTTGGCCGCGACGGCATGGATGTCGCGCTCACGCAAGATCAAGAAATCGTCGCCGCGAACCTCGACCTCGTAGCGATCTTCGGGCGAGAAGAGCACCCGGTCGCCGACTTCCATGGTGCGCACGTTGGGACCGAGCGCCACGACCTCGGCCCACGTGAGCCGCTTGCCCAATTGCGCGGTCGCCGGGATCAAGATGCCGCCGCTCGATCGCCGTTCGGCATCGCCCACATCCATCTTGACGAGGATGCGATCGTTGAGCATCTTGATCGGCAGCTTTTCGCCGTCACTGGCTGTCGTCACACCGCCACGGTACTGTGCCCGACCGATGTCTGACGACTCGCCCTCACTGCGCCGCTTCACCGTCTCGTCGGCGGACGGCGTGACCCTCCAAGCCGAGATGCAATCGCCGGCACAGCCCCGCCTCACCATCGTGGTTGCTCACCCGAGCCCACAATTCGGCGGCGACATGCACAGCAACGTCGTGAGCGCCGTATTCCGTAGCGCCCCTGGCCTGGGCGCGGCGGTGGTGCGCTTCAACTTTCGCGGCGTCGGCGCGAGCACCGGCCACCACGATGGCGGGCCTGGCGAGCGCGATGATCTACGCGCGGTGCTCGACCATTGCGCGGCCGAGTCCCCGTCGCTACCGCTGGCGATCGCTGGCTACTCCTTCGGCGCGGAGACCGCACTCACCGTCGACGATTCACGTTCGCTCGGATGGTTTCTCGTCTCGCCGGTGTTCCGCATGTTCCCGTTCGATCAGATGGTGGCATCGACCGACCCGCGACCCAAACGCATCGTCGTCGCCGAACACGACCAATACGCGCCGCCGGTGGCCGTACGCGAGTCGACCCGCGGCTGGAAGTCCACCACCATCGAGGTGGCTGCGATGACGGATCACTTCTTCGGCGCGGGCACGCAATCGGTCGTCGACGCGCTCGGCCGATTCGTCGACGAGGTCACGGCCGCACCGTGATGCCGCGCTCGGCCATGTACTGCTTGGCCTCGTGCACGGTGTGTTCACCGAAATGGAAGATCGACGCCGCGAGCACCGCGTCGGCCTTGCCTTCGAGGACACCGTCGACGAGGTGATCGAGTGTGCCGACACCGCCGCTGGCGATCACCGGGATGTTCACGCGTTCGCTGATCGCGCGCGTCAACTCGATGTCGAACCCGTCACGGGTGCCGTCGCGGTCCATCGACGTCAGCAAGATCTCGCCTGCGCCCAACGACTCGGCCCGTGCCGCCCATTCGATCGCGTCGAGACCGGTCGGTGTGCGCCCGCCGTGCGTGAAGACTTCGAACCCCTGCTCGCGGCGCCGGGCATCGATGGCGACGACGACGCACTGCGCGCCGAACTCTGTCGCGATCTCACTGATCAACTCGGGCCGGTCGACCGCGGCCGTGTTCACGCTCACCTTGTCGGCACCGGCGCGCAACATTCGTCGCGCGTCCTCGACGCTGCGGATGCCACCACCGACGGTGAACGGAATGAATACCTGCTCCGCGGTGCGGGTCACGACATCGATCATCGTCTCGCGGGCGTCGCTCGACGCGGTGATGTCGAGGAACACCAACTCGTCGGCGCCCTCGATGTCGTAGCGCGCCGCGAGCTCGACCGGATCACCGGCATCACGGAGCCCGACGAAGTTGACGCCTTTGACGACACGGCCGGCATCGACGTCGAGGCAAGGGATCACTCGTGCCACGAACATCAGACGCTGCGCCCTGCGACTGCAGCCAGCGCGTCGGTGACCGTGAACTGTCCGTCGTAGAGGGCTCGGCCGACGATCGCGCCCGCCAACCGCTGGCCGCGACCGGCAACCACGGAAGCGAGTACGCGCAGGTGATCGAGCGTACCGACGCCCCCCGAGGCGATGAGCGGAATCGCGGTTTCGCCGAGCAAGGCCGACAGCCCCTCGACGTCGGGCCCTTCGAGCGTGCCGTCCCGTGCGATCTGCGTGACGATCAGCGCGTCGACACCGGCGTCGGCCAACTCGGCGGCCACGTCGTGGAGATCACGACCGGACCCTTCGGTCCAGCCCCGCACGGCGATCTCGCGACCGCGAACGTCGAGACCCACCGCGACGCGATGATCGACCGCCAACTCGCGCACGAGCGCGGGTGTCTCGAGCGCCGCGGTACCGATGATGACCCGTGCGACACCGGCATCGAACAGTGCCTTTGCCGCGTCACGCGTCCGTATGCCCCCGCCGACCTGTAGGGGCACGTCGACCGCGGCGGCGATCTTGGCGATGACCGCCCGGTTCGACCCGTCGCCGGTACGCGCGCCGTCGAGGTCGACGACGTGGATCCACGGCGCGCCGGCCGCGGCAAACGTGCGCGCTTGCGCGACGGGATCGTCGCCGTAGACCGTCTCTTTGGCGTAGTCACCTTGATAGAGCCGCACACACTTGCCGTTGCGCAGATCGATCGCCGGATAGAGCTGCATCAGCCGCTCACCGCGCCGACATGATCGCGGGCGCGTTGCGCGATGGACACAAAGTTGCGGAGCAGGTGCAACCCGTCGTGGCCCGACTTCTCGGGGTGGAACTGCGTCGCCCACACGTTGAGACGCCCGACCGCGGCGACGACCGGACCGCCGTAGTCACAGGTGGCGATGGCGTGCGACATGTCGTCGGTGGCGTAGGAGTGGACGAAGTACATCCATGCGTTGCGCGTCAGCCCTTCGAGCAACGGGTCGAGGGCGCGCCGCGCGACGAGGCGGTTCCACTGCATCTGCGGACGCTTGACGTCGCCCGTGAGCAGGCGCACGCGACCGGGCAGCAGCGCCAGGCCCGGCACGGTGGGCGACTCGTCGCTGCCCTCGTAGATCATCTGCATGCCGACACAGATGCCGAGGAATGGCCGCCCTGACGCGGCCGCACTCACGGCCACATCGTCGAGCCGCGCTGCTCGCAATGCCTGCATGCACGCACCGAACGCGCCGACGCCGGGCAACACAACCGCGTCGGCGTCGTCGATGAGCCCGCGATCGGCGGTGAGGTGCGCGTCGGCACCGACTTTTTCGAGTGCCTTTTGCGCAGAGCGGAGGTTGCCGATGCCATAGTCGAGCACCGCGATGCGCACCGGTCTCACAGCATGCCTTTCGTCGACGGCACATCGGTGCCTTCGATGCGCACCGCGTCGTAGAGCGCGCGAGCAACTGCTTTGAACGACGCTTCGATGATGTGATGCGTGTTCTTGCCCCGCACGCACACGATGTGCAGCGTGCACATCGAGGCCATGGTGAACCCGCGGAAGAACTCTTCGCACAGCTGCGGATCGAACGGCGGGTCGCCCAGTATCTTTTCGCCGGGGAACGTCACGTCGTAGTGCAGGTAGGGCCGCCCCGAAAGGTCGAGGGCAACTTCGATCAACGCCTCGTCGAGCGGCACTGCCACCGATGCGAACCGGCGCACACCCGCCTTGTCGCCCAGCGCTTCGCGTACGAGCTCGCCGAGCAAGATGCCGGTGTCCTCGACCGTGTGGTGCGCGTCGATCTCGAGGTCGCCCTTGGCGTAGATCGAGAGATCGAACTTCGCGTGCTTGCCCAGCTGCGCCAGCATGTGATCGAAGAAGGGAAGATCGGTCGACGCATTGCTGCGCCCGGTGCCGTCGATCTCGAGATCGATGGCGATCTCGGTCTCCTTGGTCGTGCGCGTGCGCGACGCTTTGCGAGTCATGTGAGGATCTCCTTCAACGCCGCCAGGAAACGATCGTCTTCTTGCCGGTT
>JBDTLT010000226.1:0-8867 GCA_039934635.1 Acidimicrobiales bacterium | reverse complement strand
GTGTTCATCTCGGCCCAGCGGTTGATCTGCGGCAGATCTTCCTTGGGCAGCCCCATCAACTCACCGACGATCTGCGACGGCAGGAACGACGTCACGTCATGGACGAACTCGACGTCGCGCGCCTGCTGGGCCTGATCGAGGATGGTGGCCACGATGTCGCGCACCCGCATCTCGAGCCGGCCGATCACGCGGGCCTTGAAGCTCTGCGCCAGCGGCCGGCGGTAGCCCGTGTGCCGGGGCGGGTCCATCGCCAGCAACATGTCGCGCATCATCGACAGCTGGTCAGGAGCCAGGTCTTCGAGCACGACCCCGCCCTCGCTCGCCGAATACAGGTTGGGCTGGCGGGCCACCTCGACGACGTCGGCGTGCTTGAGCACCGCCCAGTAACCCGGCCCGTCGGGCATGTCCTGCCAGAAGACGGGCTCGTGTTCCCGCAGGTAGTCGAACACTTCGTGGGGCACGCCCGCGATGTAGCGATCAGGGTCGTAGATGTCCAGATTTTCCGGACGGCTGCGCAGGTCGGTCGCCATTTTGTGTTTCTCCTCATCCACCCCGAAAATATCCACCGACATCCGGGAACAGATCGCCGGAACGATACGTCCAACTACCACTGGGGTTGCGATTCGCCGCTCGCAACCCCACACTCTCACTTTGCCGTCCGACCCCGCCCCTGAGGTACCAGTTGCGCAAGTTCACGTCGGTCGTTGCGACGCTCGGTATCGGTCTCGTGCTGGGCGTCGGGCTGGCCGCTTGCGGGCCGAGCGACTCCACCACCACGTCGTCGCCGGCGCCCACGACGACGGCGCCCGCGCCGACGACCGATGCGATCGCGTCGACGACCACTGTGCGCAATTTCATCGCACCGACCACGTCGACCTCGGCGGCAACCACTGCGCCGACGACCACGGTGCCACCGGTCAAGGAGACCAAGACCCTGATCGAGCCGGGCGATCAGGGGCTGCTCGTCGAGCACGTGCAACAACTGCTCAAGGATGGCGGCTACGACCCGGGCGAGATCGACGGCAAATACGGGCCGGCCGTAGTGTCCGCAGTGCGCGCTTTCCAGCGGATCAACGACCTCGACGGTGATGGCGTCGTCGGGCCGCTCACGATGGCCGCGTTCGACCATCCCAAGAAGGTCGAACCGATGCGCCCCGAGGGTCCCCCGAACCGCGTCGAGGTGAGCGTCAGCCGCAAGCTGCTCGTCCTCTACAAAGACGGCGCGCCGGTCATCGTCACGCACGTCTCCTCGGGCTCAGAGATTCCGTTCTGTGAGAACGGCGTGTGCGGCGACGCGGTCACGCCCATCGGAGACTTCACCGCGATCATGAAGATCGACGGCTGGGAGAACGGCCCGCTCGGCGCCATGTACAACTCGGTGTACTTCTGGCCCGCGTACGCCATCCACGGCAGCCCTAGCGTGCCCGACGTCGGCGCGTCACACGGTTGCGTGCGCATCCCGATGCACATCGCCGAGTACTTCCCGTCGATGATCACCTACGGTGAGCCCATCTACATCATGAGGTAGTGGTGCGTCACTGCGCGGTGTAGCCACCGTCGACGGGGATCACTGCGCCGAGCATGAAGCTGGCGGCGTCGCTGCACAGCCAGATCGCGGCCTGCGCGATCTCGATCGGCTCCGCGATGCGTCCGATCGGATGCAACGCGACCACCTGCGCCTCTAGTGCGGCGTCGTCGCCCATCCACGCCTCGACCATGCCGGTGCGGGCCGTGCCGGGGCAGATGCAGTTGATACGGATGTTCTGCGCGCCGAATTCGAGCGCCGCGGTTTTGGTGAGGCCGATGACGCCGTGCTTGGACGCGACGTACCCGCACATGCCCGGGAAGCCGATCAAGCCGGCGCCGGACGCGGTGTTGACGATGGCACCGCCCTGACCGTGTTCGAGGATCCGCGGGATCTGGTATTTCAACCCGAGGAACACTCCGGTGAGCATCACGTCGATCGCGCGTCGCCAGTCGTCGATCGACGTATCGGGCACGGTTGTTCCCGCACCTGGAATGCCCGCGTTGTTGTGCGCGAAGTCGAGGCGCCCATAGTTGCGGATCGCCGCGGTCACCATCGCTTCGACCTGTTCGGGCGATGACACATCGGCGTGCACGAACGCTGCTTCACCGCCCGCGGCGCGCGCTTGCGCGACGGTCTCTTCACCACCTGCGTCGTCGACGTCGCTCGCGATGACCGCGGCACCGTGTTGTGCGAACAGCTTCACCGATGCGCGACCGATGCCCGAGGACGCGCCCGTGACGATTGCGACCTTACCGTCGAATTGACCCACCGTCGGCTCCTGAATGTCGTCAGCGCGTCTCGCGGTAGCGAGCGCGCAGTTCTTGTTTGAGGATCTTTCCCATTGCGTTGCGCGGCAGCGCGTCGACGAACTCGATCTGTTCCGGCACCTTTTGCTTGGCGAGACCGTTGTCGGCGCAATGTTGCGCGAGATCGACCAGTGTCAATGGTGGCGCGGCGTCAGCGAGCACGACCACCGCGCAGCAGCGCTCTCCGGTGCGGGCGTCGGGCAGCCCGATCACCGTGACGTCAGCGATCTTCGGATGGGTGTACAGCACGTTCTCGATCTCTTGCGCGGAGATGTTTTCAGCGTTGCGGATGATGACATCCTTCAGCCGGCCCGTAATGCGAACGTGCCCCGACGGCTCGACCACGCCGAGGTCACCGGTGCGGAAGTAGCCCTGGCCGTCGAAGGCATCAGCGTCGAGCGTCGCGTCCACGTAGCCGCGGATCATCTGAGGGCCCTTGAGCCGCAACTCCCCTTCCTCGCCGGGACCGCAGGCGCGCCCGTCGAGATCGACGACGCGAATGTCGACGCCGGGCGAGGCCCGGCCCTCGGTCATCGCCAGCATCTCGTCACTGTCGTCGAACGTGCAGTACGACGCGATGGGAAACTCGGTGAGACCCCAACTCGACACGATGCCCCGACCGCCGAGCTCGCGCTGCAGTTCGTAATGCAGCTCGGGCGGCTTTGGCGCGCCACCACTGATGAACGCGCGCACATGCGGATACAGCGGCTCGGACCCGTGCTTGCGTTGCGCCGCCAGATAGGCGTGAAAGAATGGCACCGCCGACCCCAACAACGTTCCGCCCCGCTCGGCCACCAACAACGGCGTGCGCTCGGCGTCGAAGACTTCGACCAGCACCACCGTGCAGCGCGCCATCAAGACAGTGGTGAGCATCGAGATGCCGCCGATGTGCGCGATCGGGAACAGCACCGGAATCACGTCGTCAGGCCGCACTCCCATGCTGCCGAGCATCCCACTGGCGCCCGCCATCACGCTCTGGTCGGTATGGCGGCCGCCCTTCGGGTCAGAGGTCGTGCCCGATGAGTAGTAGATCCAGCGGTCGGGCAGATCGGCGGCCGCGAGGTGCGGAGGGGGCAACGGCAGCGTGGCCGGGTCGCCGACCGGCAAGGCCAATCCGAATTCGTTGGGGGGATCGTCGGCCCGCAGGGTCAATACGGCAACGCCGACGTCGGCGGCGATCTCCTCGGCCATGGCCGTGTAGTCGAAGCCGCGCCACACGCCGGGCACGATCAATAACTCGGCCTTGGTCTGGCTGGTGATGAACGTGACCTCGCGGCGGCGCAGGATCGGGATGATGGGGTTCTGCCGCGCGCCGAGGCGCGCCAGTGCGCCTTCCACCACCAGCGATTCGAGCACCGTCGGCAACTGCCAGCTGACCGCGTGGCTGGGGCCGACGCCCATGCGCAACAGTGCCGCCGCCGTCGCCTCGCAGGCGTCGTGATACCCACGATTGGTCAGGCGCCGGCCGCGGTCGTCGGTCAGGATGACCCCTTCGGGCTCCGTCGCCGCCACCTGCTCTATGAGGGCCCAGAACGTCGGCGGATAGACCAGCGCTGGCTTGTCGGGCACACGAGCTCCCCTCGAACGTCTGCGGCGATGTTGTAGCACGGTCCGAACAGCGTTGTCGGCAGATGGAAGGCACCGGTATGGTCGGGCGGGCATGATCCTTGTGAGCTTCGATATCGACGGCACACTCGAAGTCGGAGACCCCCCGGGCCCGGTCACCTTCGAGATGGTGCACCGCGCCCGAGAGCTGGGCTACGTCATCGGCAGTGCGTCCGACCGCACGCGCCGCGACCAACAGCAGCTGTGGGACAACAACAACATCAAGGTCGACTTCGTCAGCCACAAACACCATCTGCACGAGATCCGCGCGCAGTTCGAATGCCTGCGTTACCACCACATCGGCGACACCATCGTCGACGAGCTCTACGCCAAACGCGCTGGTTTCGAATTCACGCTCGTCGATCATCTACCGGCAATGGGTGCGCCGGGATGGATCTTGTGACACGACCGCTCGCGTTCCAGTCGGCGTCCGAGCATGCGGCGCTGCTGCGCACAGGGCAGGTATCCAGTCGCGAGCTGCTCGACGTGTATCTCGACCGCATCGAACGGCTCAATCCTTCGGTCAACGCAGTCGTCACGCTCGATGTCGACAGAGCACACCGTCGCGCGCAAGCGGCCGACGACGCCACCGCGCGCGGCGTGTCGTGGGGTCCGCTCCACGGCGTACCGATCACCATCAAAGACGCGCTCGCCGTCGCCGGCATCCGCAGCACCGGCGGTGCCGTCGAACTGCGCGACTACGTGCCCACGCGGTCCGCTCCGGTTGTCGCACGGTTGCGCAATGCCGGCGCGATCGTTTTCGGCAAGACCAACGTGCCCAAGTGGTCGCTCGACTACGTCACCACCAATGCGGTGTTCGGTACGACCGGCAACCCGTGGCAGCCACACCACGTGCCCGGCGGGTCGTCGGGTGGTGCTGCGGCGGCCATCAGCGCCGGTTTCAGCTCGCTCGAGATCGGCACCGACCTCGGGGGCTCGATTCGTTTGCCCTCCCACTTCTGTGGTGTCTACGGGTTCAAGCCCACCTTCGGCGCGGTGTCGCAACGGGGCTATGTCGATCGCGTCGGCGAAGCCCAATACGACGTTGACGCCAATCATTTCGGCCCGATCGCGCGCAGTGTCGAAGACCTTGTCACCGCCTTCGGCATCATCGCGTTTCATCCCGACCGCGGTGCCGAGCCGCGCCTGTCGCTCGCGGACTATCGCATCGGTGCGTGGTTGGACGATGACGCGTGCCCGGTCGACGCGCCGGTCCTCGACCGACTGCAACGTGCCGCGGATGCCACCACCGATGCGGGCGCGCGTATGAACTCGTCGCGTCCCGCGGCGAGCCTGCGCGACGCGCGTGCGCTCGTCGGCCCGGTCATCGGGCACGGCCTCCGCGGCCCCGAGGCATACACGAGTCCCGAGCGGGTGGCGCTGCACGATGCATGGGCCGCATGGTTCGAGCATCACGACGTGATGTTGTGGCCCGTGTCGCCGACCACCGCGCCGCGCCACGACGAGCGGCCGATCGCGGAGCGTCGCATCAACATCAACGGCGCAGAGGTTGCAGGAACCGAGACGATCGGTTGGACCGGTCCGATCAATGTGCTCGGGCTGCCGTCGGTCGTGATCCCCGTCGGGCGCTCGGGTGACGGTCTACCCGTTGGTATGCAGGTCATTGCATCGTGGGGCAACGACCGCCTTGCCCTCGATGTCGCGTCGCGTATCGACAGCGTGTTGACCGAGCGCGGACTCGGCGGCTTTGCCATACCGCCGGGCTTTGCTACTCAGTAGGGTCGTCCGGATGAGACCACCGAATCGCATCCGACTCGTCATCGCCCTCGCGCTCGTCGCGCTAACCGCGGCGGGTTGCGGGTCGTCCGGCGACGGTGACGTCGCATCGGGCGTCACGCTCCCGCCGCTGGCCTCCACCACACGATCGAGCGGCACCACACTGGCCGGCGCGACCACCGCGCCCGGGGCCACCACTGCGGGCGTCACAACTCGTTCGGGCGGCGTGACCACGACCGTTGCCGGGGCCAAGGGCAAGATCGATCCGTGCAAGGTCGTCACCCGAGACGAGGCCGAGACGCTGGCGCGCACGACGTTGCAGGCGGGCGTGCTCGTCGAGGGCGAGGACCCCAGTTGCACGTACTCCGGGTTGCCCAACGGCCCCACCGCGCAGGTCGAGATCTTCGCCGGCGACGGCGCCAAGAAGTACTACGACATCGACGTACAGCTCGGCCACCAGTTCACGACCGTCGCCGGCCTCGGTGACGAGGCGCACCTCGAAGAGTTCACGATATTCACCCGCAAGGGCACGACGTGGCTGGCGATCCACCTCGTTCGACTCGACGATCCCGATCCCTACAACACGCCGCTCACCAACCTCGCCCGCACTGCGGTTGGCCGCTTGTAACAATGGCCGACGTTCACGCGGTGAGCACAGGGGCGCGACTCACCGGTCGGGCAGGAACCAGTCCACGGGATCACGGCCGGCTTGGATGAGCGCGGCGTTCGCGCGCGAGAACGGGCGGCTGCCCAAGAACCCGTTGTGGGCCGACAACGGCGAGGGGTGCGCCGACTCGATGACTACGTGGCGCGCCGTGTCGATCAACGCCTTCTTCTTGCGGGCGTAGGCACCCCACAAGATGAACACGACCGTGTCGTTCTTGTCGTTGACCGTACGAATGATCTCGTCGGTGAAGAGTTCCCACCCTTTGCCTTGATGCGAGTTGGCTTGGTTGGCGCGCACCGTGAGCACTGCGTTCAACAAGAGCACACCTTGTTGGGCCCACCCCTCGAGGCATCCGTGATTCGGTGGGCGCAGGCCCAGATCCTCCTCCAGTTCCTTGAAGATGTTGACCAACGACGGCGGCCGTTCGATTCCAGCGCGCACCGAGAAGCAAAGCCCGTGCGCCTGGCGCGGACCGTGGTACGGATCTTGACCCAGGATCAACACCTTCACGTCGGCGAACGGCGTCAGGTACAACGCCGAGAACACCTCGTCGGGCGGCGGGTACACCGTGTGTTGTACCCGCTCCTCCGCGACGAACTTCTGCAGTGGCTCCCAGTACGGCTTCGCCAACTCGGCGCGCAGCACCGGGTTCCAGTCGGTCTTGGTCACCGCTCGAAGTCGATGACGGTACGCGTACCAATGCCGCCGCGCATGGCGTCATAGCCCTCGTTGATCTCGCCGAGCGGACGATGCGCGCTGACCATCTCGTCGAGCTTGAGGCGACCATCGAGATACAACTCGATGAACCACGGCATGTCGGTGCGGAACTGGTTGGATCCCATCAACGAACCCTGGATGCGCTTCTCGTTCATGAACAGCTCGGCACCGGGGATGTCGAGCGCGACCCCCATCGGCACCATGCCGATGATCGTGGCGGTACCACCGCGAGCGAGCATGGCGAACGCTTGCTCGGACGTCTTCTTGGTGCCGATCGCTTCGAACGAATAGTCGACGCCGCCACCGGTCAGTTCTTTGACGGCTTGCACCGCGTCGACTTCGAGGGCGTTGACCGCATGCGTCGCGCCGAGGCGTTGGGCGTTTTCGAGCTTTGCCGCCGACACATCGACGGCGATGATCGGCGCCGCGCTCATCAGTCGCGCGCCTTGCACCGCGGCCAGGCCGATGCCACCGCAGCCGATGACCGCGACCGACGAACCCGGCTTGACGGCCGCCGTGCGGATGACCGCGCCCAACCCGGTCGTCACACCACAACCGATCAGTGCCGCGGTGTCGAGCGGCATGTCCTCGCGGATCTTCACGATCCCGTGCTCGTGCACGAGCATCTGCTCGGCGAAGCATCCGAGCGATGCGAACGGTGACAGTGCCTGGCCCTTGCTGTCGCGTAGTGCGGGTGTGTCGCGGGCGACGACCTGGTTGCGATTCGAGCAAAGGTGTGGGCGACCGCTGAGGCAGTACTTACACTGGCCACAGAAGATCGACAGGCACGTGATGACGTGATCGCCCGGCTTGACGTGGGTGACGTCGCTGCCGACTGCTTCGACGATGCCCGCGCCTTCGTGGCCCATGACCGATGCACCGCCGACCTGCCACACGCCGTCGATGAAATGCAGGTCGCTGTGACACAGTCCGGCGTGTGCCGTGCGCACCAACACCTCGCGCGATGCCGGCTTGTCGATCGCAACGTCTTCGATCTCGAGGCGCCCGGGACTCGAACGCAGAACCGCTGCTTGCATGGATCCTCCCCTACTCGTCCGGCGGATCGTACGTCGTCACCGGTCGCGGCCCAAAGCGACGCCGCGGGTACGCCGAACCTACCCTGGCCGGATGAGCCAACCAGATCCCGCTCCTCGCCGCGTCCCGATCCATCGGCGTTCGATCGATATCGAGGCCTTCGACGCCGCGGACCATCTCGAGCTCATCTGTTACTTCCGCGACGAGCGGCCCTGGGCCGTTGGCACTGATCACCATGTCGTGCACCAGATGGAGCTGGAGATCGATGTGCACAAAGCCGACCTCGTGATCACCCGGGCCGAAGCTCGCATGGTGCGGTTCCCCCACGCCGAGTGTCCCGACATCACGCCCAAGTTCGGCGAGCTCGTCGGTGTGAGCATCGCCCGTGGCTACAACCGCGCGGTGCAAGAGCGGTTCATCGGCATTGCCGGCTGTACGCACCTCGAGTTCATGGCGCGTGCGCTCGGACCCGCTGTCGTTCAGGCCGCGCAGTCCGCGAAGGGATACGAGCGCATCACCTCTGGCGCGGTGCCGCGGGAGATCGTCGTTACGCCGTTCATGCGCAACACCTGTCATGTGTGGCGCGACGGAGGCCCCGCCATGGAAAAGATCGAAGCCGGTTGGCGGCCCGGCCTCGGCGGCCTACCGGTGCCCACCGCCGTCGAGATCCGCCGTCTCGTGCACGGGCAACCGTCGCAACGTTAACCCCTCGGTTCTCGCTGTCGAACGTGGGCTGACAGAGCGTGTCGCATGAATGTTGAGTGTCCTGCTC
>JBDTLT010000225.1:0-8931 GCA_039934635.1 Acidimicrobiales bacterium | reverse complement strand
ATCGACGTGCATACGCTGCCCCCGGTAGTACGGGGCGAGCGTAGACGACGGTCATGCGGTGGCGCCTGCCATCCAGGCCTCTCGTATCGGCCTGCGAGGGTCATGCACCAGCCGTGAACGCGGCCCGAGAATCATCGTCGCCCGGCGGTCGGGATCGAATCGGTCCCACGTGGGGAGGTTGGGCGAGGTCGGATCGCCCGAATAGGCAAATGCGGCCCACGCGTGCTGCATGGCCTTGGCCAACAGGTGGGCGCGCTCGGGGCCATCGATGAACTCGTCCCACCCCTCGACGTCGATGGTGTCGAACGCGAACGGGATGTCGATGCCGTGCGGCGAGCCCATGTCGTCGTCGGCCGCCGGCCAATCGAAGCGGTACATGTAGGTGGCGGGTTGATGCGCTTGATGCGCCTCTGCGATACGCAGCGCCGGAAGCCACATGGCCAGATCGCTGGTGATGGCGGTCCACAAATGCGACGGCGACACGTCGGGGTAGACGCTGCGATAGCTGGCGATCAACGCTTCGTGATTGGGATCGCTCGCACAGCGCTGGAGCAAGAGCTCGTCGTCCATCGTCTTCAGCTGCGGATCGAGCGATCGGAACAAACCCATCTCGTCGTGCGTGGTGCCGATGATCAGGCTGACATTGGCATGCATACCGGCGAGGCGGGCGTCCAACCACGAATGGGTCATCACCGTGCCGTCGATGACCGGATGGAACGGCATCATGCCGACCTTGCTGCTCAACTCGGCGGCGGCCTCGGCCTGCGCCTTGAGCAACGCGTCGGTGGGCACCGCCTGAAACGCCAACAGATCGTGAGGATCGACGCCGGCGGCCGCGGCGACAGCCTCGGTGACGGTGAGCGCCGTTTCGCGCGTGGGTGCCAGTGAAGTTGCGCCACTTTGCACGATGGCTCGGTGGAACAGTCCTTCGGTGTGCGGCATCGACATCAGCGAAAGGGCACTGCCGCCGCCGGCCGACACGCCGAACAGCGTCACGCGCGATGGGTCGCCACCGAACGCGGCGATGTTGTCGCGCACCCATTCGAGCGCGGCGACCTGATCGAGCAGACCGCAGTTTGCTGCCGCGTCGGGATGGTCGATGACCATGAAGCCGAATGCACCCAATCGGTAGTTGATCGTGACGACGACGACGTCACCGCGGCGGGCCAACGTTTCGCCGTTGTACGCGCCGAGCGAGGACGCGCCCAGTTGGAACGCCCCGCCGTGTATCCACACCATTACCGGACGTTGTCCTTCGGTCGATGGCGTCCACACGTTGAGGTTGAGGCAGTCGCTGCCCATGTTGGTGACGCGGTTGCCCGGCACGATGCCATCGAGGGGGCCGGTCTGCGATTGCCACGGCGCATGACCGAACCGAGTGCATTGACGCGCGGTTGTCCACGGCTCGGGTGGCTGCGGCGGCTGCCACCGCAATGCGCCCGACGGGGGAGCGGCGTAAGGAATGCCCAAAAACGAAAGAACCCGGTCACCGGAGCATCCGATGACCGGGCCGAAGGCTGTTTCGACAAGCTTGTCCATGTACGAGGTTTACCACTTCGTCATGAGTTTGTCATCCATGTCGGGCAAGTCGGATGGCGGGTGAGATCGGGCTCGCCCGAGCGTGCTTCACCGGTTCACGAGCACGTCTTTGAAGGGCACGCCCCGGTCGGCCTCGATGTCCTTCGGCAACCCGAGGACACGTTCGCCGATGATGTTTCGTTGCACTTCGGTTGTACCACCCGCGATCGAGAAAGAAGGTGCGTGGATGAACGTGCGGACGGCCTTGCGGGCGTCCTCGTCACCCTCGAGCCACGCGGTGCCGCGCATCTGGAGCAGCTGCACGTGCACGTTGGCCGCCCGGCGCACGAGCTCGGATCCGGCGAGCTTGGCGATCGACCCTTCGGCGCCCGGCGCCCGCCCGGATTCGACCGCGGCGCGCACCCGCAGCGCGACGTAGCGCAACACCTGCTCGCGTACGTACACGTCGATCAACGCTTGTCGCATCACCGGATCGGTCGTGGCGCCGAGTGCTCTGGCCGCTTCGATCAATACATCGGCGCGACCCGACACCAGCGAGTTGCCCGACGCGCCCAATGCAACGCGTTCATTCATGAGCATCGAAAGAGCGACGCGCCAGCCCGTGTTGATCTCGCCCACCACGTTGGCGAGCGGCACCCGCAGGTCGTCGCAGAACACTTCGTTGAAGCCGTGATCGCCCGTCGCTTGGATGAGTGGCCGCACGGTGACACCCGGCGCGTCCATCGGAACGATGATCATCGTGAGGCCTTGGTGCTTTGGCACGTTGACGTCGGTACGGGTGACGCACATGCCGTAGGACGCATAGTGCGCCGATGACGTCCAAACCTTTTGCCCGTTGATTACCCATTCGTCGCCATCGCGTTCGGCACGCATCTGCAGCGAGGCGACATCGCTACCGGCGTTGGGCTCGGAGAACATCTGGCACCAAATTTCGTGGCCGGCCAGCATGTTGGGGATGTGCCGTCGACATTGTTCGTCCGTGCCGTGCTCGAGAAGCACGGGTACACACATGCCGATCGTGATCGTGTAGAGGCCGATCGGCAAATAGAAGTCGACGGCTTCTTCGTTGAAGATCTCGAGGTGACGACGCGTCAGCCCCTGCCCGCCGTATTCGCGGGGCACGGTGATGCCGGCGAGGCCGGCGTCGAAAAGATTGCGCTGGAACGACATCGCCGTGGCGCGGTCGTCGAGCATCGGGGTGTCGCGGCTCTCGACCCGGCGCAGGCAATGTTGCGCGAGGAAGGCCCGCACGTGCTCGCGGAACGCGACTTCGGCGGTGCGATCCAGATCGGTGTCATCCACGGCGCTGCGTTCCCACGAGTAGATCCTTGAAAGCCACGCCCTTGTCCGCCGACGGCTCTTTGGGCAGGCCGAGCACGCGCTCGCCGATGATGTTTCGCTGCACCTCGTTGGTGCCGCCGGCGATGCCGATCGCCGGCGCGCCGAGCACGCCGCGAGCGATCTGGTCACCCCCGGCGACGTCATCGGCCCACGCGATGGCGGACGCGCCGGCCATGCGCGCCGCCACGTCGGCGCCGAGCACCGCCAGTTGCGCGCTCGCCAGCTTCGCGATCGAACCTTCAGGACCGTGCGCACGCCCCGCGCGCAGCGCGTCGCGCATGCGCAGGCCGACGTAGCGCAAGACTGTCTCGCGGATGTAGAAGTCGGCGAGCGCTTGTCGTGTCGGTGCGTCGTGTGTGAGCGAGCGGCTGCGCGCGATCTCCAAGAGGCGATCGAAGCGCCGCGACGCCATCGGCCCGGCACCGCCCGCGCCGAGCGCAACGCGCTCGTACATCAACATCGCGACGGCGACGTTCCAACCACGATTGAGTTCGCCGACGAGCGCGCTCTTCGGTATGCGCGCGTCGGTGAAGAAGATCTCGTTGAAGTCGGCGTCGCCGGTGATCTGGCGCAACGGTCGAATGTCGACACCCGCGCCTCGCATGTCGATGATGAACATCGAGATGCCTTCGTGTTTCGGTACATCCACCGACGTGCGGGCCAGGCACAGGCCGTAATCGCAGAACTGCGCGCCCGACGTCCACACCTTTTGGCCGTTGATGATCCACTCGTCGCCGTCGAGTTCGGCGCGCGTCTGCAACGACGCGACGTCGCTGCCGGCACCCGGTTCGGAGAACATCTGACACCAGATCTCCTCGGCGCTGATGATCCTTTGCAGGTGTCGTGCCTTGTGCTCGGGTGTGCCGAAATCGTTGAGGATGGGCAGGCACATGCCGTGCGAGATCGTGATCGCGTTGGTCGGCAGTGTGAAGACCGATGCCTCACGCGTATAGATCTCTTGATAGCCGCGGCCGAGACCTTGGCCGCCGTACTCGACGGGGTAGGTCAAGCCGGCGAGCCCGGCATCGAAGAGCGCCTTTTGAAACGCCTTGGTGCGTCCGACGGCGTCGCCTGCCAACGTTTCTTGGTCTTCGCCCGGCTGATCCTTGCGCCGCGCGTGCGCGCCCAGGAAGTCGCGAACCTTTTGTGCGAACTCTGCTTCGGTGATCATCGCGTCATCGTTTCGGTCGCGGAGGGGCGATCGTGCCATGGTGCTGCGCGCCGAACCACTCGACCCACCACTCCTGGATCGGGGTCTCGACAGCCCGCATGATGTAGCGATCGCGTACCCATTGCACCGCCTCGCCGGGGGCGATGCCATCGATGATGGCAAAGCACGCGATCACCACGCCCGTGCGGCCGATGCCGCCCTGGCAGCCGACCTCGACCATCCCGCCGTCGGCGACGATCTTGTGGGCCTCTTCGATGGCTTCGACCGCCTCGTCGAAGTCGTAGGGCAAGGCCATGTTCTCCCACGGCAACATGCGCGAGGGCCACGTCGGCGCCCAGTAGGAATCCATGTAAAGGCCCCACGCGCGCTCGGGCACGTCTTCGGAGCGGTGATACGAGGCCGACGCGCGGACGCGTCCACCTTTGGGCAGTTCGAGATCGGTGCCGGGCATACGAGGTCGGGTCAGCTCACGCCGAAGAGTTGACGGAGGTTCGCACCGAAGATCTTGACCTTGTCGTCGTGCGAGAGCGACGACTCGATGATCTGCGGCACGAGGTGGCTGATGCGCTTGCCGAGTGGCGGCGAGTAGAGGTCGGTGCCGAACACCACTCGCTCGGCGCCGAAGCGTTTGGCGAAGATCTCGATGAAGTCGAAGTTGTAGGACAGGCTCGTGTCGAAGAGCAGGTTGGGACACAATTCGGCGATGTCACTGTTCTCTTTGGTGCCCTCGAACGTCGAGAACGAATCGAGGACGAGCATCTTCAAGTCGGGGAAGGCACGGCCGATCTGTGCGGTCTTCCACAATGCTTCGTCGGGCGATTCGGTCATCGCGTGCAGCACGGGCACCATGTCGAGCTCGCCCATGCGGGCCACGTATTTGAGGATCCACGGGCTGTCCATCGACGCGCCCTGGAACCGGGTGTGAAAGCTGATGCCGGCGATGCCGAGCTCGTTCTTGCACCGGTCGAGCTCGGGGAGGCTGTCGGCTTCGTAGAGCGGTTCGGCCACGCCGACCGCGACGGGGAACCGGTCGATGCGCATGTCGCGGTAGCTCGCGATGCGATCGTTGACCGCGCGCGTGTCGGCCAGCCCGTTGGGTCGGGGGTACCCGTGGCCGGGGATGACCACCGCTTGGCGCACTCCGCCTTCGTCCATGATCCGGACGCGCTCGGCCATTTCCTCGGCGAGCGCTTCCTTCGACGTCGGTCCTTCGTGCGGCATGGCGTCGCCCATGAAGGCCTTGACGTCGCCTACGTGGTGATGGCAATCGAACAGGTCGAATCCGAGGTCTTTGACAGGCATGAGATTGACTCTACCGCGACCCTCAGATCACGCCGGACGAGCGGAGCGCGGCGATACGGGCGTCGTCGAGACCGAGCTCGCGCAGAACTTCGTCGCTGTGTTGTCCGGGAGTCGGTGCCTTGCGCGGCGCGGGCAGCCCCTCGTCGACGAACTTGATCGGGTTGGGCATGAGGTCGGTGCCGTGCTCCGCCGCGGGTAGCCAAGGGAATCGATCCTGGAACTGCGGATCGTGCACGATGGTCTTGGCGTCGTGCACCGGAGCGATCGGTGTGTTGACTTCGACGCCGAAGCGAATCCAGTCTTGCGTCGTGCGGCCGGCGAAGATGTCGCGCAACTCGCGCCGCAACGCGAGGTCGCCGACCGCGTGATCCGCATACTGTTCCCCGGGATTGGCCTCGAACATCTCTGGTCGGCCGATGCCGCGGCAGAAGTTCTCCCAGAACTCGCGCTCGGACGCCATGAAGAGGATGTAGCCGTCGGATGTCTCGTACACCTGGTAGCGCACGCCGTCTTTCATTCCGGCCACCCCTGGCTCGCGGCGCACGAAGTTGTCGCTGGGGTTGCCCGTGACTTCGGACTGTGGCCGCTCGTGGGCGCGGAAGCCTTCGATTTTCAACCAGTTGGCGGCCGCGGCGGCATCGGTCTGAGCGACATCGATGCGAGCACCGGCGCCGGTGAGCTTCGCCCGCAAGACCGCGCTGACGACACCGAGCGCGGCCCACACCGGCGCGGTCTTGGTGCCGACCGAGACGTGGTCGCCGAGGTACGTGAAGCCGTCCTCGTCGCGGACGACGGGTGCCACCGCACCCCACGTGTCGAACGCGATGCCGTGCGACGGCATGTCCCGGTACGGGCCTGTCATGCCAAAGCCCGAGAGTGTCACGAACACGATGGCCGGATTGACCTCTTGAAAGCGTTCGTAGGTGAGGCCGCGGCGCGCCAGCGCTCCCGCGCGCATGCCTTCGATCACGACATCGGCGCCCTTGACGAGGTCGAGATAGAGCGCCACTGCCTCGTCCTTGCGCAGATCGAGCGCCAGGCTGCGCTTGCCCCGGTTGCAGTGCCAGTGAAGGATCGAGACGCCGTCGATGATCGGCCAGGCCATGCGGCGCACGTAGTCGCCTTCGCCGGGCGGCTCGACCTTGATGACGTCGGCGCCGAGATCGGCGAGCATCGCGCCGAGCGACGCCGGTTCGAGTAGCGAGCTTTCGATGACACGAATTCCATCGAGGGGGCGAGCGGTCATGAACCGCACGCTAGCGGGCGGTAGTGTCCCGACAAGTCGGCGACCAAGGGGGCACAGTGGGCGGATCCGAAAGTACTGACGCGACGGTCTTTCCTCGCGAAGAAGTCGAAGCGGCCTTCCAAGAGTTTCGCCGGCGCGGCGAAGAGGCCCACGATTGGGACGCGTGGGCCGACATGTTCACCGAGGATGCGCTCTATGAAGAGCACTACCTCGGCACGTTCCACGGGCGTGCCGAGATCAAGGACTTCATCACGAGCACGATGAAGGACTACACGGGGTCGAGCTTTTGGCTCGAGTGGTATTTCATCGACGGCAACCGCGTGAGCATGTACCTGTGGAACAACTGGGCCGACCCTGAGGGCAAAGGTCGCCGGTTCGGCTTCCCGAATACGACGTTCCTCGAATATGCCGGTGACGGCAAGTTCAAGTGGGAGGCCGACTACTACAACCCCGACGATGCCGAGCGGGTCTTCCGGTCATGGCTCGATGCCGGCGGCAAGCGCAACACGCCGCCCGACCATTCGCTACAGGGAATGGACGATTGGTCGCCGTTGCCGCCGACACCCGCGCACCCGCGCGAAGAGGTCGCGCGCGAGTTCCTGCGTTACCGCGAGCGTGCGTCCCTCGCTGTCGCGACGGGCGACTGGGATCAGTGGGCCGATCAGTTCACCGAGGGCGCCCACTATCGCGAGCATCACTATGGCTACTTCCGTTCGCAGGCCGAGATCCGCCAATGGATCCACGACGTGATGCAGCCGTTCCCGTCGATGGAGTTCCCGCCGACGTTCGCGTTGATCGACGGCAATCGCGTGTCGGCGCTGATCCCCAACATCTTGCCGCCGCCGCCGGGTGTTGACGGCTACTTCGGCTTCGACGTCAACACGATCCTGCACTACGCCGGCGACGGCAAGTGGAGCTACGAGGAAGACGTCTACAGCCCGCGTGAAGCGCAGCAGGTCATCAGCAATTGGATCAAGGCCGGCGGCGTCATTCCGTCGGCCTGATCTCGGCGGCCGTCACGCGCCCGGCGTCGAGTTCGATCACACCGAACGTCCGCGTCGGCTGTTGGCGGCGTTCGGTGGGAGACCCGGGGTTGAACAACAACTGACCGTCGTGCCACTCGTTGACCGGCGTATGCGAATGCCCGAACACGACGATCTGCGCGTCTGGGAACCATTTGCGCAGCCGCGCCGCTCGCCCCTTGGTCGGGCCGCTGTCATGGACCATCGCGACGCGTACTTCTTCGAGGGCGAACTCGAGTCGCTCGGGGAGCGTGTCGCGCAGCGTGAGGTCGTTGTTGCCGAGCACGGCCCGATACGGCACGTGCCGGGTGTCGAGTTCGGCGAGCAGCGACGCGTCGACGACATCTCCCGCGTGCAGCACCAAGTCGCTGGCGGCGATGGCCGCCCACACTCCGTCGGAGAGCTGTCGGGAACGTCCGGCGCGGAGGTGCGTGTCGGAGAGCACCACGACGCGCCGCACGGGTCAGGTCACTTGCGTTGGAAGTTGGGCTTGCGCTTTTCCGCAAACGCCTTGGGGCCTTCCTTGGAATCTTGCGTCTGGAAGATCGCCTGGCCGAAGGGGAACTCCCATTCGAGCGCTTCCTCTTCGGTCATGCCCTCGGTGGTGTGCAGCGTCTTGAGGATGGCCTCGACGGCCAGTGGACCGTTGTCACCGATGGTGGCCGCGATCTCGCGCGCACGGTCGAGCGCGGAGCCGTCGGGAACGACCGACCCGATGAGGCCGATCTCTTTGGCCTCGGGCGCTTTGATGTGCTTGCCCGTGAGTAAGAGCTCGGCCGCGATCGTGTAGGGGATCTGGCGGGGGGCCCGCACGACCGATGCACCCATCGGATAGAGCGACCAGCGCGCTTCGCTGATGCCGAAGCGAGCCGATTCGCCGGCGACGCGAATGTCGGTGCCGAGCAACAACTCGGTGCCGCCCGCAATGGCGACCCCTTCGACCGCGGCGATGATCGGCTTGGTCGGGCGCCACTTGCGCATGAGACCCTTCCACGCGAGGTCGGGGTCTTGTGCCATGCGGGCCCGCACGTCGATGTCCGGGTCGGAGTCGTCAGCGTTGCCCGCCATCGCCTTGAGGTCGGCGCCCGAGCAGAAGTTGCCGGCGGCTCCGGTGAGGATGATGCAGCCGCAATCGTCGTCGGCCGACGCCTCGACCATGGCATCGTGCATGCGGATGAGCATGGCGCCCGTCAGCGCGTTGTAGCGCTGGGGCCGATTCATGGTGATGATCATCGTGCGCCCGTCGCGCTCGACTAGTGCATCCGGCATCTCAATTCCCCTCGTTCACCCGCGCCTTGACCCGTTCTCGC
>JBDTLT010000224.1:0-8932 GCA_039934635.1 Acidimicrobiales bacterium | reverse complement strand
GTCTCGAAGAACTCGACCATCTCGTTCGCCGAATCGACGAACGTCGACAACATCGACTCTGGCACGAAGCCACTCGTCAACGTGCGCAGATACGTCAGCGCGTCGTCGCGCGAGTCCTTGATACCGGCCTCGGCCATCAAGCGATTGTTGGGTATCCACAAGGCGCCACCCGAATACGTCGTCGTGCCACCCAAGCGATCGGTGCGCTCTAGTACCAACACTTCTGCGCCGCCGACGGCCGCGGTCAACGCCGCGCTCATACCCGCGCCGCCCGAACCCACGACGATGACATCAACCTGCATCTGTTGTCCCATCCTTCGTCGGCCCAGGAATCGGGGTGAGTGGCACGTTTTCAGCGGCACCCTCCCACGAGGGTGAGTGGGCTCGGTGCGCGATACGCCAGCCCGCGGCTGTCCGCACGAAGCGGTCGTGGTAGCTGATGCCCCGCTCTCGCAACTGCAACGGCTCTCCTCGAACACCGAACACCACGGCTCTGCTCTTGACGTCCGCCTCGTCCCCGTTGAGCGTCACGACCACATTGCCGAAGCGATGCATGCTCCCGATGATCGGGGCGCCCCGCAACGACGCGAGGAACGCGACGATGGCCGCACCGCCCGGGCCGGCCGGCACACCGGCGAAACTGGCGGTCGCGTCGTGCGTGAAGCACGTCTCGAGCAAGTCGTCGTCTTGGCTATCGACGGCGGTGGCGTAGCGGATGATGACGTCTTCGATCTCGCGCCGGTCCTCGAGTACTCGCACTCGTCGTTCGAGGTCGCTGGATTCGGTCATGGTGCCTCCACTTTGCTCAGCGCACTGACCGGCAACTGCGGCCGCACGTCTTCTACGAAACGATGCATCTGCTCCAAGATGGCCTCTGTGGTCGGCCCCGGCGGCATCGCCAACTCGAGATGCTGCACACCGATCTCGGCCATGCGCGCGATGTCGTCGACGACCTTGGCCACCGGGCCCACACCGGGCGGCGCATCGGGATAGTGCTCATTGTTGATCAAGAACCGCATCTGATGCGCCAGCGTCACGGTGGCCGGGTCGCGGCCCTCCGCAATGGTCAGATCCTGCAACTGTTGCCACTTTGCCCGTAGGTCGTCGTGCTTCATGTACACCGCGAGCCACCCATCGCCCAGGCGGGCAGTGCGCCGCAGTGCGCGCCCGGTGTTACCACCGATCCAGATCGGGATGGTGCCGCGCACAGGTTTCGGTAAGAAGCGCAGCCCGGGTTTCAACGTGTAGTGCTCACCCTCGAACGACGGCTCGTCCGCGGTCCACAGCTCGCGCATGAGCCGCAGGTATTCGTCGGTGACCGCGCCGCGGGCCTCATACGGTGCGGCGAGCGCTTCGAACTCTTCTTCCATCACCCCGACACCGGCACCGATGATGACGCGCCCTTCGGTGAGCACGTCGAGTGTCGCAAAGAACTTCGCCGTCACCACCGGGTTGCGATACGGCACGACCAACACACTCAGGCCGAGACGGATGCGTTGCGTGCGCGCTCCGAGCCACGCCATCACCGCCAGCGGATCGAACACCGGCTCGGCGCGGACTTCCGTACCATTGGGCTTGTCGACGATCGGGTAGGACGAGCCGGTGTGCCTCGGGAAGATGACGTGGTCACCGAACCACAATGCGTCGAAGCCAGTTGCCTCCGCGAGCTCGGCGACCGCGGCCATCGTCTCGCGACTGATCGCGAGACCCGGCGGGAATGGACGACCGAGGAACGCGTCGAGCCCGATCCCGTGATGCATGTTGGGGCAGTAGACACCGAAATCCATGACGGCATTCGAACAGATCGTCGGTCCTGACACGAACTCGCAGCAACGCGTCCGAGTGCGCCCTGGACAAATCCGACTTCGTGCTGCGAGAAGGACCTAGTCGACCGATTCGCGGATCCAGCGACGTTGCCACGGGGTTTCGACCGCTCGTCTTTCGTATCGGTTCCGCACCCACGTCACGGCATCGGCGCTCGAAATTCCGGCAAGCACCGCGATCGCGGCGAGGGCGGTGCCAGTTCTCCCGACACCTCCGCCGCAGGCAATTTCGACCCTCTCTTCTGCCGCCCGGATGAAGGCGTCTCGCAACGCGTCCAGGGCATCGTCGGTCGATGCCGGTGTGCGGAAGTCGCGCCACAGCACCCATCGATAATCCCAGTCGAATGGACCAGGATCGCGCGCGACCAGGTACACCCCGAAGTCCGGCAGAGGGCCGGTCGGTAACGGTCGGCGTAACCCTCGACCGCGCACTCGTCGGCCGTCGGGGAACTCGACCACACCCGGACCATCCGGCCAGCGATTCACCGAGGCAGCGTAACGACGGGCACGAACTCGTTCTTGCGAGGGGTACACGTGTTCGCATAGGCTGACCGCGCAGTGCGCTCCTCCCCGACGATCCTGCACGCTGACCTCGATGCGTTCTACGCGTCGGTCGAGCAGTTGCTCGACCCGTCGCTGCGAGGACGACCCATCGCCGTCGGCGGTGGCGTCGTGCTCGCGGCGTCCTACGAGGCCAAGCGCTTCGGGGTGTCCGGCGGCATGTCCGGATGGCAGGCCAAAAAGCTCTGTCCGCAGTTGCTGTTCGTCAACGGCCATTTCTCCAACTACCAACGCATCGCCGATCAAGTGATGGCGGTGCTCGACGATTTCACGCCCTTGGTCCAGCGCATCTCCATCGACGAAGCGTTTCTCGACGTGTCGGGATCGGTGCATCTCTTCGGCCCGCCCGAGGTGATCGGGCACGCGATCCGTCGCCGAGTGCGCGACGAAATCGGTCTTCCCATCTCGGTCGGCGCGGCCCGTACCAAGCATCTCGCCAAGGTCGCGTCGCAAGTCGCCAAGCCCGATGGCATGGTGGTCGTGCACCCCGACCATGAGCGCGCCTTTCTCGACCCTTTGCCGGTTGGCCTCATCTGGGGCATCGGTCCTGTGACGCAAAAGAAACTCGCCGAGCGGGGCATTCGTACCGTGGGTGAACTGGCTGCGTCGCCCGACGACTCACTGCGCGGATTGCTCGGGCAGGTTCTCGGGGCCAAGGTCAGCGCGCTCGCCGCCAATGACGACGAGCGGCAGGTGAAGCCGTCACCTCGTGCGTCGTCGGTCGGCGCACAATCGGCGATGGGTCGCCGAGGTGCCACTGCCGACGTCATCCATCCCGTGTTGGGCCACCTCGCCGATCGCGTCGCCGGGCGACTGCGGGCCAAACGCCGCGCGGGACGCACGGTCACCGTGCGGGTGCGCTTCGCCAACATGCGCGCCGTGACCCGCTCGCGCACGCTGCCCTTTGCCATCGCGACCACGCTGACCCTCACCGAGGTGGCCGAGGAGCTCGTACAGATCGCTTTGTCCGACCACCCGGGCGAACGACATCTCTCGCTGCTCGCCATCTCCGTCTCCAATCTCGTCGACCAACCGGTGCTGCAACTCGAGTTGCCACTGGCACCCGCGCCGCCCGATGACGCAATCCGACCCGGCTCGCGCCTCGGCGCCACTCGATGGGCGATCGATCAGTCTGTTGACGCCGTGCGCCGACGATTCGGCCACTCGGCGGTCGGCTACGCATCGACCGTTCTCTCCGCACACGGTTCGGTTCCCGACGCATTTCGCGAACTGGCCGAACACGAGCTCTGACCGTTTCTCACCTGCGGCACAGCGAATCACCGGCGGTATTCGGCGCACCGTCGCCTACTGTCGATCGCCATGAACCTGTCCGGCGCATTCGCGCCACTGCGCCACCGCAAGTTCGCCGTGGTGTGGACCGGTTCCTTCGTCTCCAACGTGGGCACCTGGATGCAAGCCGCCGCGCTCGGCTACTACACGGTGCATCTCACCAACAGCTCGGGCTGGGGCGCGGCCGTCGCGTCGGCCGAGTTCGCCCCCACCGCGCTGCTCGGATCACTCGGCGGCGCGATGGCCGACCGTTATTCGCGCAAGGCCATCTTCATGACCGCGACACTCGCGCAAGCGGTGTTCGCGTCGTTGCTCACCCTTGCGATGGCGACGTCGACTCCCGGCGCTCCGGTGATCGCGCTCTACGCGCTGGCCAACGGCTGCATCTTCGCCCTGTCGTTCCCGTCGTTCCAGGCCATCCTCCCCGAACTCGTGCCGACGGCCGATCTCGGAGGCGCAATCGGTCTGAGCTCGGCATCGTGGAATCTCGGCCGCGTCATCGGCCCGGTCGCCGGCATCTTCGTCTACCAACAGTTGGGCATCAGCTGGGTGATGGCGATCAACGCCGCCAGCTTCTTCGCCGTTGTCGTTGCCCTCGTCGCCATCACGTTGCCGAGGCAACACTTCGCGCACGCGCCGATCCTGCGGGCCATCGCCGAGGGCTTCCGGTTTGCGAGGAGCGAGCCCGGCATGCGCATCACGATGCTGGCGCTGTGCCTCAACACGCTGTGTGTCGCACCGTTCATCGGCCTCATCCCCTCGGTCGTAGAAAAGGTGCTCCACGGCGACAAGGGTGACGTCGGTTGGTTGATCACTGCGCAAGGTGTGGGCGCGGTCGCGATGGGCGTTTCGTTCGGGCCGCTCTCGCGTCGATACGGCGTGCGTCGGGTGATGTTGGTCGCCATCATTGCCGGGCCGATCGCGCTCATCGTCTATGGCCTCGCGCCCAACATCGCCGTCGCCGCGATCGCGATCCTGTTCGTGGGCGCCCTCTATTTCGCCGCGTTGTCGAGCTTCTCGACGACCGCGCAACTTCGAGCGCCCGCCGCGCTCCGCGGCCGCATCGTCTCGCTCAACCAGGTGATCCTGGGCACGATGTACGCGTTCTCGGTGAACGTCGAAGGCCAGCTCGGCGACCGTTACGGCCTCCGTCGCGTGACCGTCGCCGGCGCTGCGCTCTCATTGGTCGTGCTCGCCATCGTGCGGATCGTCCGTCCGGGATACTCCAAAGCACTCGATGCCACACCGGCCCTCGTGCCCGAGCCTGCCGTCGCACAGTAACTCGCCTCCGTCAGACCAACTCCACGGCATCGCCGACGCGTACTTCACCCGGCGCGGCGACCTCGCCGTAGCAGCCCAGTTGCGCGCCCGCAGAGCCGGCGGTGAGCGGGCCTTCGAAGCCGCGCCGATCACGAGCGATAGTACGCAGTAGCGAACGCTGCTCATCGAACCACGGTTGCGCGCGCGTCGTCATCACGCAACGCTCGGTGAGCTGGTCGGGCACCGAGAGTTCGACCGCGCCGATGCGCAGCATGCGCCCCAGCCATTCTTCTTCGGGCACATCGGTGTCGATCACCGCGTTCGGTCGAAACCGGCGGACATCCCAATCGAGATCGGGGTGCGATCGAGCGAGTTGCTCGAGCGACACCGTCGCCATCAGATGCAGGGGGAAGAGATCTACATAGCGCCCGCGCGGTGTGCGCCACCGGATGACGAGCGAAGCGTCGTCTTCGTTGTCCTGATGCATCTCTTGACGCAGCGTCGGCTGGTCGTCGACGTGCACCATACGCACGGAACGTCCGAGCCATTCACTCAGCGCCTTGTCCAGCGACGGTTCCCCCAGCCGCCCCGACGCGCCCGTTGGGAGCGTCGCAATGTCGCCGGCCACCGATGCGTACAACAGCGCCCCGACGCGTTTCGCCGACAGGACCACATCCGCCGCGACGTCATAGATGCCCCATGCACGGTCGCCAACCGGCCCTTCGTCAGCGAGGGCCAGGACATCGACCGCGACGCCGGCAAACGACTTGACCGGATACGACCAGAGTTGCCCGACCCGACCGATCTCCACGACCGCAGTGTAATGATCAGGCCATACTGCGTTGCAGCTGCGACCACTCGAGCTCGAGGCGAGCGCGTTCCACTCGGGACTGACGGCTCTCGAGGCGCCGCGCCAGGCTCGTCAGCGCGAAGTTCACGATTATGTACACGACGCCGGTGACGAGCAATGCCTGCAGCGGGTTGCGGTTGAACTCACCCACCTGACGGCCGCGCCGCAACAGATCGTCGACCGCCGGCACGAGAACCAACGCACCGAGCGACGAATCCTTCAGCAACGTGACGAGCTGATTGATGATGGCGGGCACCATGCTCCGTACTGCTTGCGGAAACAGCACCCGGCGCAAGGCTTGCCCTTCGGTGAAGCCGATCGCTAGCGCGGCCTCGCGCTGACCCCGTCCGAGCGCGAGGATCCCGGCGCGGAAGACCTCCGCGATCACCGAGCCGTTGTAGAGCGCGAGCGCCACGACCAGATACCAATAGGAGCTCAGCTCGAAGAGGTAACGCGGCACCGCGACCCCCGCGAAGTAGATCAGCAACACCAGTGGTGTCGCACGGAACAGCTCGATCAGAACGATCGACGGGCCTCGCACCGACCGGCGGGGATCGAGCCGCCCGAACGCGCCGATCATCCCGAGCACTAGCGCGATCGCCATCGCGACGAGCGCCGCGGTCAACGTATTGCGCAGACCGGTGAACATGAAGCGAGCAGTCGAGCGAGTGAAGATGCTCTCCCACAACTTGCGATCGAGCTGGCCCTTGTCGTGGAATCGCTTGACCGCCAGCAGCACCGCGACGACGATCACGACGAGCGACACTGCCGTGGCGATCGCGACGCGGCGACGCCCACGCGGCCCCAGATCATCGCCGAGTACGAGCTCGTTCATCGTGCGATCCTCTGCCGTCGATCAATGGCGTTGATGCCAAACGCCAGCGGGATCGTCAGCACGTAGTAGGTGAGCGCGGCGCCGACCAGTACTGCCAAGGGCTGTGCCGTGGTCGTGATGAGTCGATCCGATCGACCCATGATGTCGAGCACCGAGATCGTGTAGGCGATCGCAGAGTTGCGCACGAGCGCGGAGAGCAGCGACCCGAGCGGTGCGATCACCGTCCGCACCGCCTGCGGCAGCACGACCAGCCGCAGGGTGTCGGAGAAGCCGAGCCCGATCGACCGCGCGGCTTCGAGTTGCCCGCGCCCAACGGTGTTCATGCCGGCCCGGATCGTCTCGCCCACGAACGCGCCCGTGTAGTACGACAACACGATCACTGCGGTGACGAATGGGCTGTAGCGAAAGCCGAGCTTGGGCCATCCGAAGAAGGCCAAGAGGATGTGCACCGTCAACGGACAGTTGCGCACGGTCTCGACGTAGGTCATGGCCGCGATGCGCAACGGCTTGATCGGGCTGACGCGGCACGACGCGAGCACCGTGCCGATCACGAGAGCGAAGGCGAACGACAGCGCCGTCAACGCCGCCGTGGTGCGCAGGCCGGCCCAGAAGATGTCGAGGTTGTCGAAGAAGACGCTCACATCCGGGCCGGCCTTTGCCTACACAATTCTCTCGGCGCCAGTGATCAGTACCGGTTCACGGCCGGCGGGGTCGGAGCCGCTTGGCCGGTCTTGCCCGCGGTGTCGTCCCACGCCTTCTTCCACGATCCGTCCTTGTAGGCCTTCTCGAGGGTGTCGTTGACGAACGTGCGGAACGCCGCATCGTCCTTCTTGAGACCGATGCCGTACGGCTCGCTCGTGAACGGCTTGTTGACCAGCTTGAGATTGGCCGGATCATCGTTGATGAAGCCGAGCAAGATCACGTTGTCGGTGGTCACTGCCTCGACACGACCATCCTTCAGCGCCTCGATACACAGCGAGTACTTGTCGAACGTGATCGACACGTCGGCCGTCGGCGCGCTCTTTTGCACATTGGTGAGCGACGTCGAGCCCTGCACCGTGCACACCTTCTTGCCCGCGAGTGAATCGACGCCGGTGATGGTGGTGTTGGCCTTCTTTACGAGGATGTCTTGACCGGCGACGTAATACGGTCCGGCGAAGTCGACGACCTTCTTGCGCTCATCGTTGATCGTGTACGTCGCAACGACGATGTCGACCTTGCCGTCTTGGATGACGGTCTCGCGTACCTTGGAGGTTGCCTCTTGGTATTCGACCTTGTTGGTGATGTCGCTACCGAAGATTGCCCGAGCCACGATCTTGGCGACTTCGACGTCGAATCCCTCGACCTGTCCGTTGGTCGGGTTCTTGAGGCCGAACAATGGCTGGTCGAACTTGGTGCCGACTACCAGCTTGCCCTTCGACTGAATGGTGGCCATCGCCGTCCCGGCCGCGAACTGCGGCGGACCGGTGGCCGTGCCAGTGGTGGCGCTGGGCGTCGATGTCGAGGTCGAACCATCGTCACCGCACCCCGCGGCAATCACCGTCAGCGCGACAATCGCGATGGCCAGCCGGCCAATCCATCGTTGCTTCATACTTGAACCTCCAGGGTCGTTACTTGCGGGTCAGTGAGAAAGGATCTTCGACAGGAACGCGGCGGCACGTTCTGTGGTCGGTCGATTGAAGAAGTCCGTCGGTGCGCCCGTTTCGACGATGCGACCCTCGTCCATGAAGACGACCCGGTTTGCTGCGGAGCGGGCGAAGCCCATCTCGTGAGTGATCACGATCATCGTCGTGCCACCCGTGGCGAGATCGCGCATCACGTCGAGGACCTCGGTGATCATCTCGGGGTCGAGGGCCGACGTCGGTTCGTCGAACATCATGAGCTTTGGGTTCATCGCGAGGGCGCGTGCGATCGCGGCGCGCTGCTGCTGACCACCGGACAATCGAGCCGGAAATTCGGCCGCCTTGTCGGCGATGCCTACCCGTGCAAGCAACTCGCGGGCGAGCGCATCGGCCTGCGCCTTGCCGAGCCCCCGGGTGTGGATCGGGCCCATGGTGACGTTTTGCAGCACTGTCTTGTGCGCGAACAGGTTGAACTGTTGAAAGACCATGCCGACGTCGGCGCGCAACCGAGCGAGGGCGCGGCCTTCCTCGGGCAGCGGTTGACCATCGATGGTGATCGTTCCCGAATCGATGCGTTCGAGCCGGTTGATACAGCGGCACAGCGTCGACTTGCCGGATCCCGACGGGCCGAGCACGACGACGACCTCGCCCCGCGCGACCGTGAGGTCGATATCTCGCAGTACGTGGTTGT
>JBDTLT010000223.1:0-9136 GCA_039934635.1 Acidimicrobiales bacterium | reverse complement strand
CCACCACCGGGCAACTGACCACCACCGGGCAACTGACCACCACCGGGCAACTGACCGCCGCCCGGCACGGCCCCACCACCGCCGCCGCCCAGAGTCGACCGCAGCGTCGAGTTGCCCTTCAACCGCAACCCGACCGACTCGATCTTGGTACCGTCGATGGTGATGTCGGCTTCGATGTAGGTCTTCGACCCGTCGGCGCGAAACGTCGCGAGCATGCGGGTGTAGTCCGCCGCTTCGAAGCGCACCTCGATCGTGTGGAGCACGTCGCTATCCCACAGGTCGACCGTGCCGCTGATGTTCTTCTTGTCGTTCGTCGGATCGCTACCGTTGCGATCGCTGGAGGTCACCGCGACCACACGCGCGCTGCCGAAGAAGCCGACCAGCGCGACGAGACCCGCGACGTAGACCGCGACCAGTTTCCAGTTTCGCCGCCAGCGCAACGTGAACATCACTGCCTCGCGATCAGAGATCGGTACGGTCGTAGCCGGTGAGCACGCTGACCTTTTGGCCGCCGGTGCGTTCTTGCAACGCGGTGAGCAAAACGGTGGGTCGCGTGTCGGACTTGAGCTTGACGCTGTAGAGCAACTCGATCAGCGCGCCGCCGCGTATCGACTCTGCGCTCACGAGATCGTGGCGCGCCGCGAGTCGCACGAAGACATCGTCGAGCAGAGCGGTGTAATCGGTGTTGGGTGGCACCTGGACCTTGACGAGCTGGCTCTGCACATCGAGCTTGAACCAGTCGAAGCGATCCATGATCACGATGACACCACAGATGACAACGGTTGCCACCGCGGCCAACGTGTAGAAGCGCGTGCCCGCGGCCATGCCGATGGCCATCGCGAGGAAGATGAACCCGACGTCGCGCGTCTCTTTGACCGCGTTGCGGAATCGAACGATCGACAACGCACCGACCAACGAGAAGGCCCGTGCGATATTGGAGCCGACGATGAGCATCACGAGGGAGACCACCATGCCCATGAGCACGAGCGTCTGCACATAGCTCTGGCTGTAGGAAATGCCCCGATGCGTCATTCGGTAGGTGAACCCGACGACCGCGCAGAGCACGAACGACAACACCATCGCCATCGTGATGTCAGCAACGCTGAACGTGCCTGTCAGGTCTTCGAAGCCATCGAAGATCGCTTGCGCGAACGTCATGATCCGGACTCCATTTCGTAGAGGTCTTCGTCGAGGGAATGGAACAGCGAACGCGGTTTGCCGTCGAAGGCGTCGACGCTCTGGCAGTACTTGGACATCCGCACGAGTTGAAGGTTGTTGCGGCCGATGAGCTCGGTCAACCAGTAGGGCACCCGTTCGTTGACCTTGACCTCCACGACACACAGATCAGGGTGCACGATGAAGCGGTTCTCTCCTTCGAGGGAGAGGTCGAGATCGCGGTCGCGGGCCCGGATACGCGCGTCGAATGTGACCCTCAGGCCGGCGTCCTCTTCACGGCCGACGAGCGCGTCGCGGACGTAGCCGATAGCCGTGCTCGGCCGTAGGTCGAATTCGCTCACGAGGCGCTCGACTTCTTCGATCATTGCTTCGTCGCCCGGCTCGCAACCCTCGATCTCGCGACCGGCGCACAACGCAATGGCCTGGCTATAGCGCAATCGGGCTCGTCGCTTTTGCGTGACCCGATTGATGCGCTGCTTGATCTCGACCCACACCGGCGTGTCGGCCGACAACGTATGGGGCGGGCCGTAGTGGCGGATGCGCAGCTTGCGCCGGAACTTGATGCCGTCGATTTTTTCCCAGTAGCAGCGCAGATCGGAGGTGTCGTAGTAGCGGCTCCATAGCGGATAGCTGCCGAGGTCACCGTGCGCGTCGTGGTCGAGCCGTGCCGTCAGCTCGGGGCGCACGCGCGACAGCAACCGTTGATCGACCAAGTACTTCAACTCGTACCGGTTGAACGTACGGATCGTCGCAAGATCGCTCTGGACCACCAAGCCCTCCCCCGGAATCGGCCACGGTACCAGGGCGAAGTTCAGGCGAACGGACGGTGAAGTTTAGAAACAGTTGAGAAGATCGCGCCGACCGCGCCGACCGCGCCGTAGCGCGCCGTTGCGCGGAGTCAGCGACCGAGCACGGCCGGGTTGCCCGTCGACCACGACGAGTGCCAGCGGCGATCGACGATGCGCCACCCTTCGCCCCGCCGTTCGAACTCGTCGTCGACCCAACCAGCCATCAGGAAATGCGGTTCGGGGTGCAACGACCGCTTGACATGTTGCGCTTGGAAGTATGCCCGTGCGGTTGCGCGATCGCCGTCGACGATGACGGCGGTGTTGGTCACCATGTGATGGGTGGCATCGAGCTTGGCCAACTCGGTCTCGCACATCGCTTTGTACTGCGCGGGCGACATCAACGTGCCCCCGCTCGTGTGCAGCTTCGCGTCGGCACTGAACACTTCGTCGAGGGCGTCGTAGTCGCGGGCGTCGAGCGCGTAGGCATAGTGGTAGAGCACCTGCTGGATCGCGACGATGTCAGCCGCCGACTCCACGGTCACTGGCTGAAGGCGACGCATCCGAATCCTCCCGATCGACACCGAGGTCGAAGCCTACGACGGCGCCGCCCTCGGAGTGATTGAACGCGAATGCCCGGCCGCCGTGCGCCGCGGCGATGTCGGCCACGATGGCGAGACCGAGCCCGGACCCGGGCTGATTGCGCGCCGCGTCGGATCGGTAGAAGCGATCGAAGATGTGCGCGATGTCGTTGGCACTGATGCCAGGCCCGCGATCGCGTACCTCGACGTGGCCGCGACGGATCGTGACCTCGATCGGATAGCCGGTCGGATCGAACTTGGCCGCGTTGTCGAGCAAGTTGCGCACCGCGCGCTCGATCGCGAGCGGGCGACCGGTGAGGATGCCGCCATCGCCGTCGATGAGAACCGCGCGTCCGGTACGGCGCTCGAGTCGTGCGCCGGCCCGCTCGACGATGCGCTGCAGGGACACATCCTGTTGGGGTTCTTCATCGCGGCTGTCGGTCGCCAGCTCGACCAGTTCGTTGAACAACGACGTGAGCTCGCCGAGTTCGCTGTCGAGGTCGTCGATCGTGCTCTTGGTGGCTTCGGGCGTCATGCGGCCGCCGCGCTTGAGCAACGCGACATTGGTCCGCATGCTCGTCAATGGGGTGCGCAGCTCGTGGCCCGCGTCTTGGATGAGCTGTTGCTGCTGTTCTCGCGATCTGGTGAGCGCCGAGAGCATGCCGTTGAAGGCCGAGGCCAACCGGCCCGCCTCGTCGCTCCGCTCGACGCCGACCGCCAGGTCGAGACGGCCCGTGGCGCCGACGTTTTCGACCGCCGCGGTGAGCCGCATCAACGATCGCGTCGAGTGCCGGGCGATGACCCAACCGACCGCCGCGGCGGCGGCGCTGACGAACACACTGAGCACGACGTAGCGGTTGCGCAACGAATTCAAGAGGCTTTCGGTCGAGGTGAGCTCGCGGGCGATCTGCAGGGCTCCGCCACCTGCGGCCGCCGTCGTCAGCATGCGATAGGGCGTGCCGTCGACGCGTATCGTGCGCACGGCCGAACCGCCATTGCGGGCGACTTCGATGTCACCGTTGCTGATCGGCAGCGCCACGAACCCGGTCGGCGTGACCACCTTGCCTTCGGTATCGAGGCGCTGCACGTTGTAGAGCTCGATGCGCGAACTCGGCAACGGCACCGGGCCTCGGTTTCTCACATCTCCGAAGCGGTCGATGGCCGGCGACCCGCGGTCGAACCGCGAGTCGCGATTCGCGACACTGGCCGTCTCTTGCAGCGCGGCATCGACCTCTTGGTTGAGGCGGTCACGGGTGGAGAGATAGCTGGTGACGCCGGCGGTGATCGTGGCCGCTGCCGCAAGCACCGAGAGCGCCAGCGCGAAGCGCACCCGCAGGTTCACAACTCACGCACCACGTAACCCACGCCCCGCACGGTGTGGATGAGTCGGGGTTCGCCCGCGTCCTCGGTCTTCAGCCGCAAGTAGCGGATGTACACCGCGAGGTTCTTGGAATCGGGGCCGAAGTCGAAACCCCAGATGCGTTCGTAGATCGTCGTTTGATCGAGCACCACACCGGCGTTGCGCACGAGGAGTTCCAACAGATCGAACTCCGTCTTGGTGAGCTCCATCTCGCGATCGCCGCGCCACGAGCGGCGGCCGCGCGGGTCCATGCTGAGATCGGCGATGCGCAGCGTGGTGGACGGATCGTCTTCGCGTACTCGGCGCAGCAACGCGCGGATGCGGGCCAGCAACTCGTCGAGTTCGAACGGCTTGGACAGATAGTCGTCGGCGCCGGCGTCGAGCCCCGACACACGATCGGATGTTTCGGTGCGAGCGGTCAGCATGAGGATCGGCGTGCGATCGCCGCGCGCCCGCAGACGCCGGCACGCGGTGAGCCCGTCGAGATTGGGCATCATCACGTCGAGGACGATGACGTCGGGCGCGGCAGTCAACGCAGCCTCGAGCACCAGGGCGCCGTCGCCCACCGCTTGGACGTCGTACCCCTCCAATTCGAAGGCACGAACGAGCGACTCACGGGTGGCACGGTCGTCTTCGGCCATCAAAATGCGCGAGCGCGTCGGCGTGTTCACGGTCTTAGTCATAACCCAGCCGTCATGGGCATGCACGTTATCGTCAGTCGTTTTCACCTGAATCTCACCGCTCCTGGTCACTCCTAGTGTCGAGGAGGTCCGTGAGTTCTCGGTGCGCGCTTGGTGGGAATCAGGTGAGAATACGGGAATGCGCCGTCCCGATAGTCCCCGCGTTCCACCAACCTCGCAACGTCCGCCGAGCCTCACCACGGCGATGAACGCACACAACGTTCGATCCACGTTGGCCACCAATCCGACCGTTGCCGCGGGTATGGCGGCGATGGGACGGTCGCTGTTGCAGGAGGGCACGATCCCCGCGCGGGGGCGCGAGATGGTGATCTTGCGTATGGGTTGGCAGTGCCAGTCGCGCTACGAGTTCGGTCAACACACGCTGATGGCCAAATCCGTCGGCGTCACCGAGGGCGAGATCGATCTGCTCACCCGGCCGCTCGAGCAGGGCTCGTGGAGTGCGCCCGAGCGCGCGCTGTTGGAGATGGTCGACGACCTCTATCGCGACGACTGCGTGAGCGACCCGACATGGGGCGACCTGGTCGCACACTTCGATCATCACGACATCTTGGAGTACATGGCCGCCACGCTCTTCTATCGCATGGTCTCGGGCATCTTGAACAGCTGCGGGGTCGAGCTCGACGAGGGCGTTGCGGGCTGGCCGCCCGTGACCGCCGCGGGCAACCACTAGGTTCACACTCATGGACCTTGGTATCGAAGGACGCGGGGCACTGGTTGCGGCATCGTCGGCCGGGCTCGGCCTGGCTACCGCGCAAGCACTGGCCGCCGCGGGTTGTCGCGTGGTGATCTCGGGTCGCGACGAAGCCCGGCTGCGGGTCGCCGCCGAAACGGTGCCCGGTGCAACGGTGATCATCGCCGACGTGTCCGACACCGCGGGCGCGACCCGACTCGTCGACGAGGCCCACGCCGCGCTCGGCGCGATCGACATCCTCGTGACCAACGCGGGAGGACCTCCTGCGGGCAACTTTGCGTCGACGGCGGTCGACGCGTATCAGGCGGCACTCGACCTCAACCTGTTGTCGGTCGTCGCGATGTGCAAAGCCGCCGTACCCGCCATGCAAGAACGCAAGTGGGGCCGGGTCGTGGCGATCACCTCGATCGCGGTGAAACAACCGATCGCGCATCTCATCTTGTCCAACACCGCACGCGCCGGCGCAACCGGCTTCCTGAAGACGTTGGCGCTCGAGGTCGCGGCCGACGGCGTCACGGTCAACTCGCTGTTGCCGGGTCTGCACGCGACCGACCGGTTGCGTCAGCTCTACGGCGACAACATCGAAAGCGCGGAGCGTTCGCTGCCGTCACGTTCCTTCGGCGATCCCGCGGACTTCGGCCACGTTGCCGCGTTCTTGTGTTCGGAGCACGCCCGCTTCGTCACCGGCGTCGCGCTACAGGTCGACGGCGGGGCCTACCTCGGCCTGCTCTGAGCGTTCGGATCTCAACGGCTACCGAGGGGATCGGTAAGTGACTTAGGACCCTTGCGTTAGGTGCGTCAGTGGATTTGAGTCGGGGTGGCACGCTCCCTCAGGGGGCGGTGCATGGAGACGTCATGGCTCTCGTGCAACCTCCGAGCACCCCACGATCCCGTCAGACCGAGGCGACGATCATCACGCTGACGGGCGAGCATGACGTCGCGACGCTGCCGGCGGACAATGAATTGTTCGCAATTGCGATCGCGTCTTCACACTCCGACATCGTGGTCGACCTCAGTGGGGTGGATTTCATGAGTGCGGCGACCGTCGATCTCATCGTCGGTATCCGTCGGTTGCTGGCGGCGCAATCACGAATGCTGACGTTGCGGTCGCCGTCGAATCGCGCCAAACGCATCCTTGATCTCTGCGGCGTCGCCTGAGCGCTCGCATCTTCGCGATCGCCCGACAGCGAGCTCACAACAACCGCGCCAATCCATAGGCGTCTACTTGATGCCTCCGGCGGCCAACGGGATGAGCAACAACAAGAACACGACGACTGCGATGACGACGGTCTTGCTGCGCTGCGAGCGCCAGCCGTCGGCTTGGCGGGTGAACGTGAAACGCGTCGCCCCGATGATCGTGGCGTAGATCGCGAGCATCCCGAGGAATCCCGCAAAGCTGCGCCACGACCACCCGAACGAGTCGACGAGATCGTTGCCCACGAACAGCACGGGCAGCGCCGCGACGACGAGGCAGATCCCGCGGGTGACCCTGCGCCACTCGTCGCGTGCAAGTGCGAGCCCGCCTCCGATCACGGTAGGGAACATCACCGCGCCGGCCGCGACGAATAGCGGCAACATTCCAGCAATGCCGATGACCCGCAGGACCGTCAACCTCGAACGCCGTGCGTCGCGGCGACGGGCGGCCGCCACGATCGATTGCGTGAGGCCGAAGACCGTGAAGCCCATGACGATGAAGAGCGTTCCGCCCCACGTGAAGCCGGGATCTTCGCTGATCAATCGCATCCACGCTCGAGCGACAACACCGAGGGCCAACCCGCCCGCCGCGCCGATCGCGACGATCGGGAGTATCCGTTGGCGCGCCGCTGCTGCGATCACGGTCGAGGGTGGGGCGAGATCGATCGACACTGTCAGCTCCGCTTCGGCGTGGAAGTCTTGAACTCCTACAGACGTTCGCGAAGCCGGATCGGGTGACAGGGAGGCGCCGTGAAATACGTAGTGAATCTACGAATCTCGATCAAGGCATAAACGAAGTGTTGCTCTAACTCGACGCAGGGTTACGCGGACGCATTGCGGCCGGTGTACGCGAGCAGCTTCTGCTGGGCGGGCGCATTCGCCGGGACCTCGACCTCAGGCTTGAACACGCCCTTGCGCTGTTCCTCGGTGAAGCGGCCGTGGATCATTTCGTACGCGGCTTCGGGCAAGCCGTCGGGCATCGTGGTGTCCTGCCCGGTCGCCTTGGCCAAGTCCCAGCCGTGCAGGAGTTGATCAGAGAAGGCGATGCCGAGCGACGGACCGGTCTTTTCGATCACGCCGTCTTGCGCGAACGCGCTCAACATCTCCTTGCGGGCGAGGGCGAGGTCGGCCGCAGGGTCGTCACTGATGCGCTCGGGCGGGTTGGGCGACGGCAAGGGCTCGTTGGTCCCGTGGGCCGCGCCGAGGAAGTAGTTCTGCGTGTCGAGCATGTGATTCATCAACGTGCGCACATCCCACTCGTCGCAGGGCGTCCTCGCGTCGAGCTTCTTGCCCGCCCCGTCGGCTTTGCCGACGGCCCACTCACTGGCACGGGAATAGAGATCGAGAAGATCGGGCTTCGCCATGGTGAATCCTCCTTCAAAGGGGATCCTTCGGAGTACCCCTTCGAACAGCGCCGGAAACGGCCGCTCCGTCCGTTCTGGCAGCACAACCGCCCATCCGTTGCGGCGGAGCCGCACGAGTGGACTAGGTATAGAGCGCGACCGGCGGGCGGCAGATGCCCTCGGTGAGTGCGGCTTCGCCGACGGCTTGCGCGACTTGGTAGGGCACGTCGCGATCGAACACCGACGGCACCACGAAGTTGGGCGACAAGCGTTCGTCGTCCACCGAATCAGCAATCGCCTTGGCCGCCGCAACCTTCATCTTCTCGGTGATGTCGGTCGCGCCGACGTCGAGCGCGCCCCGGAAGATGCCGGGGAAGGCCAGCACGTTGTTGATCTGGTTGGGATAGTCGCTGCGACCCGTGGCCATGACAGCCGGCAGACCGTCGGCTTCTTCGGGGCGGATCTCGGGATCGGGGTTGGCCATGGCGAACACGATCGGATCCTTGGCCATGCGGCGAATGTCGGACGCCGTGATGAGCCCAGGGCCCGACACACCGATGAACACATCGGCGCCGGCCATCATCTCGGAGATGGTGCCCATCTTGCGCTCGGTGTTGCTGTTCTTGGCGAACCATTCTTTGGCGAAGTTGAGATTGTCGCGCCCCTCGAAGATGGCGCCTTGGCGATCGCAGCCGACGATGTTTTGCACGCCCGCGCTCATCAAGATCTTGGCGCACGCGACACCGGCCGCACCGACGCCGGCGACGACGACGTAGAGGTCTTCCATCTTCTTGCCCACGATCTTGAGCGAGTTGACGAGCGCCGCCAGCGTGACCACTGCGGTGCCGTGCTGATCGTCGTGGAAGATCGGGATGTCGACGCGCTTCTTCAACTCTTCTTCGATGTAAAAGCAGTTGGGCGCGGCGATGTCTTCGAGGTTGACGCCACCGAACGTCGGCGCCAGGCGCACCACCGTCTCGATGATCTCGTCGGGGTCTTTGGTGTCGAGACAGATCGGGAACGCGTCGACGCCGCCGAAGGTCTTGAACAGAAGCGCCTTGCCCTCCATCACCGGCATCGCACCGAGTGGGCCGATGTCGCCGAGGCCGAGCACCGCGGTGCCGTCGCTGACGATGGCAACCGTGTTCTTACGGATCGTGTACTCGAAGGACAGCTCGGGGCGATGATGGATCGCCATGCAGATGCGAGCGACGCCGGGCGTGTAGGCCATCGACAGGTCGTCTTTGTCGCGCACCGGTGCCAGCGAGATGACTTCGATCTTGCCGCCCTCGTGCATCTTGAACG
>JBDTLT010000222.1:0-9143 GCA_039934635.1 Acidimicrobiales bacterium | reverse complement strand
TGACGATGATGTACTGGGATCTCTACGAGCGCATCGACGGTCGTTGGTACTTCCGCCGCCGCTTGCCGTTGTACTGGTATGCGACCGACCTCAATCAACCGCCGGTCGGCAAGCGCAAGATGCGCTGGCCCGGCCGCGAGCCGTACGACGGCGGATGGGAGCAGTTCTGGCCGTCATGGAGCGAGTTCTGGGATCGCACCGTTGATCTCGAAGCCGACGTCGCGGCTCCGGCCCCGATCGACGGTTTCCTCGAGAGCCTTCGCCGTGGCGCGCCGGATGACCTCAGCGTGCGGGTGCGCTGACTAACCCGCCAACGCGGCCCGCACTGCCGGGATGACCTCGCTCGCGAAGAGCGCGAGCGTTGCGGGCGGGGCGAAGTCGCTGAACGGAACGAAGAATCGTTCGACGCCGCTACGGCCGACGGCGATGAGTTGGTCCGCCACCTGATCGGGTGTGCCGATGATCACCTCGCGCCAATTGCCGAACCGTTTGCGCGTGAGCGCATCGACGTCGGGCAGTGCAGCACTCGAGGGGGCGAGACCGATCACGTGTTGAGTAGAGATGCGAGCATTGCCCGCCAACGGGCGCATCTCATCGAGTCGGTGCACGTCGGTTGCGGGCACGTTCCACCAATCGGCGTAACGCGCGACGAGGGGCATGGTGAGCTTGGGGCCGGCGCCGCCGATCAAGATCGGGATGCGGCCGTTCAGCGGCCGGGGGCGCTGTTGTGCGCCCTTCATCTGGTAAAAGTGCCCGTCGTGGTCGAACGGCTCACCGAAGAACAGCTGCTCGAGAAGCGCGAGTTGTTCGGCCAACCGCGCCGACCGCACCGCGGGCGCCTCGTCGTGGACGCCGTACATGGCGAGCTCGGCCGGCACCGAGCCCCAACCGATGCCGAGCTCGAAGCGTCCGTTGCTGAGGTGATCGAGCGACACCGCGATCTTGGCCAACACGGCGGGATGACGAAACGACGCGCACGTAACGAGTGGCGTGATGCTGACGGTCGTCGTCGCGGTTGCCGCCGCCGCGGCGGTGACGAAGCAGTCGTACATGTCGCTCGCCGGCAGCGCCGGTGGCGCCAGATGATCCATCAGCGAGACGCCGTCGAACCCGGTGGCCTCGGCGGCGCGGATGCGCTCGAGGATCGTCGCAAACGGCATGCGCATCTGCGGGATGAACAACGAGAACAATGGGTGCGGCACAGGTACTCCGATTCGGCGTCCGCAGCTTAGGGCTGGCCTTGTCGAGCCATGGACGCGAAAAGGGACCCTCGTGAGAGGATCCCTTTTCTCCTATGACGTGGTGCGCTTAGACGTGCAGGTGTTTGCGACCACTCGACCGGTGCGTCACGGCGTTGTAGACCAAAAGTGCGATGATCGCGCCGATGATCGAGCCGATGATGCCCGATGCCTGTAAGGCGCCTTCGTTAAGGTCCTTGCCGAAGATCGCCCAGCCCAGGAATCCGCCGATAAACGAGCCGACGATACCCAGCAGGATCGTGGCCCCTACGCCCATGGAGTCACGCCCGGGTACGAGTAGACGGGCAATGAAACCCGCAACCGCGCCCACGATGAGCATGACAATGATGAATCCCAACATGATTTCGCCTCCAAAGCCGGCAGTCGCCGACGCTGGCGAACTGGTACCCGAGCCCCACCAGAAGCGAAACTAACAATTCAGTTACAAGATCGAGGGCGAACCAATCGGGCAAAATTCGCCGCAAAATAGCGCAAAAACGGAAGAAGCCCCCGACCTGCGCGGTAAGGGCTTCTTCCGAACGGTTTTAGTAACCGAAAGGCCGGCACCCTAAACCTCAGAAGTGCCGACCCCCTCGTCAGCGCAGCACGTCAACGGCGCGCTGGCGCAACCAATGATCGGCGAGAACAAGACACGCCATTGCCTCGACCATCGGTACGGCCCGGGGCAACACGCATGGGTCGTGGCGTCCCTTGGCTTCGAGGGTCACCGCGTCGCCGGCACGGTTGACCGTCTTTTGCGCCGATGCAATCGTGGCCGTGGGTTTGAATGCGACGCGCATGACGATCGGCTCACCGTTGGTGATGCCACCCTGGACGCCACCCGATCGATTGGTGACGGTGTGGGGACGACCGTCGGTGCCCGTCTCGAACGCGTCGTTGTGCGCGCGGCCGGTGAGTCGTGTGCCGGCAAAGCCACTACCGATTTCGAAGCCCTTGGCTGCGGGCAGTGAGATCATCGCCTTGGCGAGGTCGGCATCGATCTTGTCGAAGACCGGCTCGCCGAGACCGGCAGGCGCGCCGCGGATCACGCATTCGACCACGCCCCCGAGCGAGTCGCCGTCTTTGCGGGCGCGTTCGATTGCTTCGACCATCCGCGCCGCGTGCTCGGGAGAGGGACAGCGCGTCGGCCCGGCTTCGACGTCGCCGAGAGTGACCATGGACGGATCGACGGTGGCATCGATGTCGTGCACTTGGCTGACCCACGCGAGCACCTCGATGCCCGCTCCGGTCGCGAGGAGTTTGCGGGCGATCGCGCCGGCGGCGACGCGGCCGATCGTCTCACGCGCGCTCGCTCTTCCGCCGCCCTGCCAGTTGCGTATGCCGTACTTGGCCTCGTACGTGTAGTCGGCATGCGAGGGCCGGTAGACGTCACGCATGTCCTCGTAGGCGCCCGACCGTGCGTCGGTGTTGCGTACGAGCAACGCAATGGCGGTACCGAGGGTGACGCCGTCGAAGAGGCCCGACAAGATCTCTACCCGGTCGGCTTCGTCACGCTGGGTGACGAGGCGGCTCTGGCCGGGACGGCGGCGGTCGAGGTCGCGTTGGATCTCATCGACGGTGAGGGCCAGGCGGGGCGGGCAGCCGTCGACAACGACACCCACGCCACCACCATGTGACTCACCGAATGTGGAGATGCGAAAGATCGTGCCGAAGGTGCTGGTCATGTGGTGCCGGCGAGTACGAGCGCCCGCAAGCTGGCGGGCGACGAGCCGGTGCGGCGAGCATAGGGCGCCGAGCGGGCGATCATCGAGTTATTGGGGGCACGGTGGATCTGGGTTTGAACGGGCGAGTGGTGTTGATCACAGGCGCGAGTCGAGGTACGGGTGCCGGTACGGCTCGAGTGTTGGCCGGCGAAGGTGCGACGGTGCTGGTTCACGGATTCGTGAGTGCCAACACCGAGCAGGTGGTGGCCGACATCCGCGAACGCGGTGGCCGGGCCGAAGCGGTCGTGGGCGACATCTGCACCGATGAGGGGGCCGATGCAGTCGCCGAAGCAGTGCGCACACTGGGCCATGACGTCGACGTGTTGATCAACAACTACGGCGTCGCCGAAGGCGCGGGATGGTTCGACGACACCGCTCAGAGCTGGCACGAACAATTCGACAAGAACGTCGTCTCCGCGTTTCGCATGGTGCAGCGGTTCGTGCCCGGCATGCGCGAGCGCGGATGGGGACGCGTGGTGTTCCTCTCGACGATCGGTGCGACGCGCCCTCGATCGAATATGCCCGCGTACTACTCGGCAAAGACTGCGCTACCGGGAACCACCGTGAGCCTCATGAAGGAGCTTGCAGGCACGGGCATCACGGTGAACACAATCAGTCCCGGCATCATCGCAACCGATGAGGTCATCGCCTCGTTTCGCGAACGCGCTGAACGCAAGGGCACGGCCACCGACTGGGCGTCGTTGCAGACGCTGATGGTCGAGTCCATGCCGAATCCCACCGGGCGGGTGCCAACCACCGAGGACATCGGCCGGGTGATCGCGTTTGTCGTGAGCGACGCCGGTTGGCATTTGAACGGTCTGCATCTCAGAGTCGACGGGGGCGCCGTTGACTGCGTGACCTGAACGTCAGTCGACGTGGTCGAGCATCGGTGCGAGGTGTCGCGCCATCGCTAGCTCGCCACGCGTCGTGACGTGGATGTTGGTCGGCTCACCGACGATTGTGCCGATGCGTCCACCATGGCGTTCGACGATGGTCTGCGCGTCGCTGTCTGAGGTGTCGGCGGCGAGCGCCGCGCGCAACACGTCGGCGCGGAATGCCAACGGCATCTGTATCGATACGACGTTCGCCTTCGGCAATGCCTCGACGATGTTGCCGTGGTCATCGAGTCGGCGCAGCGCGTCATGCAGCGGCGCGATGGCGCACACCCCATCGACGCCCGCGGCGAGATGTGCGACGACGCGCCGTACGAGCGCGGGCGTAGCGAGTGGATGACTCGGCGAATGCAACACGATCACACCCGCGTCAGCGGCCACCGCGGTGACGCCGGCGCGGACCGACTCGGGATTCGTTGCACCTCCGGTGACGGCGGCGTCAACCCGCGGGCCGTCCCAGACGACCGCAGCGGGTAACACGACCACCAGGTGATCGCACACGGGCGCCAGTGCGGCGAGGCAGCGGTCGACCAAACGAGCCTCGCCGATCCGTTCGAATTGCTTGAAGCCGCCGAAGCGTTGTCCCGCACCCGCGGCGTAGACCACCCCCCAAACCGGACCCTCGACCAGTGCTCGAGGGTTGAAGTCTCGACCTCTACTTGAAGTAGACATCGAGCAAAGTGCCTCGTGCCGTGGGTTCGGTGCGGTCGCGGATGGACTCGAGGCGGCGGTTGATCTCGGGCGTGAAAACTTCGTCGGTGAGGATCCAGAACCGGTCTTCGACGATGGCGTCGTGGACGAGATCGGCGACCTCGTGGGGCGGCTTGGCGTTCGTGAAGATCTCGTACGACGCGCGCCCTCGATCGAGGTCTTCGTTCGTGCGTTCGGGCTCCATGAGCGGACGCCGGAGGGCCTCGGGTCGGTTGCGTTCGGACGTGATGATGTTCGTGCGGACGATGCCGGGACAGAGACAACTCACGCTCACCGCCGAGCCTTGATCGCGCAGCTCGGAGAACAGCGTTTCGGCGATGGCGACGGCGCTGTGTTTGGTGACGTTGTAAGGACCCATATTCGGGAACGACGTGAGCCCTGCGATCGACGCGGTGATCACGACGTGCCCGCTGTTCTGACGCTTGAGGTCGGGTACGAACGTGTGCACGCCGTGAATGATGCCCCAGAGATTGACGCCCAGCGTCCATTGCCAATCACCGACGGTGAGCGACTCCATCGGGCCGGTGCCACCCGCGACGCCCGCGTTGAGACACACCACATCGACCGATCCGAACTGCTCGATCGCCCGAGCCTGAAGTGCGTTCATGTCGCTTTCTTTCGACACGTCGGTCACCACACCGACCGCAGTCGCGCCTTGCGCTTCGAGTTCGGTGACAGCGGTTTGCAACGCGGCCTGCTCGATATCGCCGAGCACGACGCGCATGCCGGCGCGGGCGAGGCGGTCGGTGAACGCACGCCCCATGCCGCTGGCGGCGCCGGTGATGACCGCGGTCTTACCTTGGAGGTCGCGCATTCGTTGCTACCTTTCGCACAAGCCGAGCAGAGCCTGCTCGACGACTTCGTTCAGTGCCGGATGCGTGTAGAGCTGTTCGTAGGCCATCTCTTCGACGGTTTGACCGAAGCGCATGCCTTGCACGAGTTGCTGCAGCAGCGTCGAAGCCTGCGGTCCGATGATGTGTGCGCCGAGCAGCTGTCGTGTGTCGCGATGCGCGAGCACCTTGCAAAAGCTCTCGGTGTCTTCCATCGCCCAGCCGTACGCGGTGTCGGAGTAGTTGCGCTGCGACGCGACGTAGGGGATGCCGCGATCGCGTAGGTCGCGTTCGGTCGCGCCCACGCTGGCGACTTGCGGATGGCCGAACACGGCGTGGGGCACGAAGCGTCGTTCGATCGATTGCCGCGCGGCGGGATGCTCGATGTTGTGCGCGATCAGTTTGGCCTCGGCGTTGGCCGTGTGTTTGAGCATCGCGGGATTGGTGATGTCGCCGAGCGCCCAGATGCCGTCGACGGCGGTGCAGAGATGTTCGTCGGTCTCGACGAAGCCAGAACCATCGAGTGTCACGCCGCTCGCGGTCACCATCAACTCGTCGCCATTCGGGATGCGACCGACGGCAACCAAGAGGCAGTCGCCGCGAATCGTGCGGTGATCGCCGTCGACGGAGACATCGAGCTCGATCGCGCCGCCGGACTGGCGCGCCGCGAGGACCTGTGTCGACGTCAATACTTCGAAGCGGTGCCCATAGACCTCGGTGAATCGCATGGCGATGGCGTCGTCCTCGTTACGCAACAACACGGGGGATCGGTGCACGATCGTCACCCGGCTGCCGAGAGAACCGAAGACGTGCGCCATCTCGCTGGCGATATAGCCACCACCCATCACGATGAGGTGCTCGGGCAGCTTGTCGAGCCGCATGATCGTGTCGGAGGTCTCGTAGCTCAGGCGGTCGAAACCGGGGGCCATGGGCAGTCGGGCTCGTGAGCCGGCCGCGATCACGATGTGGTCGCCGGTGATGATCTCGTCGTCGACTGCCAGCTGCTTGTGCCCGACGAATCTCGTGGTGGTCTTGAAGACGGTCACGTTGCGTTGGCTCAACCGGTACTTTTCGCCGTTGACCGCGATCGGGTCGATGCGATCGAAGATGCGATCACGAATCGCCGGCCAGTCAGCGCCGTCGAAGCGCGTGTTGACCCCGAGTCGTGGACCGTACCGCGCGAGGTCGGCGATGTCGGCGGCATACACGTACATCTTCGACGGGATGCAACCGCGGTTCATACAGGTGCCACCGAAGAGGTCGCGCTCGATGATCGCCACCTTCGAGTTGTCGAAGAACGGCGTGAGCATCGTGTTGCCCGAACCGGCGCCGATGATGACGAGATCGAAGTGCTGCACAGTCAGATTGATCTCCGCGATGGGGGCAAGGTGGCTGCTAGCCCGCGAGTAGTTGCCCCAACGAGCGCAACGAAGCGGTGCCCGCGCCCAGCGACCCTTCGAGATGCTTGTTCCAGAGCGTGTAGCGATGCAGCGGGTTCTCGATGTCGACGCCGGCCCCACCGTGGATGTGTTGGCAGGCGTGAGCGACGAGGTGCGCCTGATCGGACGCAAACCATTTGGCGATGCGGAGGTCTTCGGTGGCGTCGAACCCGTTGGCGAGGCGCCACAGCGCGGAGTACGACGTGAGCTTGACTGCCTCGACATCGATGTAGCAGTTGGCCAAGCGTTGGGTGACCGCTTGGAACGTGGCAATGGGCTTGCCGAACTGATGGCGTTCGGTCGCGTACTTCGCAGTGAGGCGTAATTCGCGATCGGTGACACCCGCCTGCGTCGCACACAGAAGCCCGAGGGCGCGCTGGTAGGCGAACGCAAGGATTTCGGCCCCGCTGGCCGATGAGCCGAGGATGTCGGTGGCGACGACGCCGTCGAGATGGAGTTCGTGCACCGGTTCCTTGCGGCTCGTGACGCCCCGCACCAAGTCGACGCCCGGCCCATTTGGATCGACGAGGAACACACCGACCCCGCGCCCTGCCTTGGCCGCGACGAGTATCCGATGCGCGTGCTGGGCTCCTTCGACCATCACCTTTTGCCCGGTGATGGTCCACGACGAGCCGGTCTTCTTGGCGGTCGCGGTGGGCGCGAGCGGGTCGTCGTTGAGGTACTCCTGCAGTGCGATCGACAGCACGATCGTGCCGTCGCACACGCCGGGTAGGTACTGCTTGCGTTGTGGTCCGGTGCCGAACTCGTCGATGGTGAGTGCCGCGACGATGGTCGGCAGCAACGGCATCGGCGCGACGGTGCGACCTTGTTGCTCGACAACGAGCCCGGCTTCGATGAGGGTCATCGCGCCGCCGCCGACGTCTTCGCGCAGTGCGATGCCGACGAGTCCCGCTTTGGCGAGCTCGGCGTACGTTTCGCGATCGAACCAGTCGGTGCCGGCTTCGACTTCTTTGAGCCGGTTGTGGTCGACGCGGTCTTCGAGAATGCGCAGCGCAAGATCCGCGATCTCTTGTTGTGTCTCGTCGAGATTGAAGTCCATGGATCTGTTGCCCTCTAGTCCTTGCGGCGTCGTTCGCGGGGCAGACCGAGGCCGGCCATGCCGATGATGTCGCGCTGTATCTCGTTGGTGCCGCCGCCGAACGTGAGCACCCAGCAGCCGCGGTAGCTCTCTTCGACGCGCCCGGCGAGGATGGCGCCGGGAGAGCCCGGACGCAGATGGCCGGTGGCGCCGAAGACTTCGGTGAGCAGCTTGTAGATGAGCCGGAACGACTCGGAGCCGAAGACCTTGATGGCCGACGCCTCGGCGGGGTTCAACGTTTTCTTGTTGGTGAGGTTGTAGGCAACCTTCCAGTTGAAGAGATCGAGGAACCGCACGCGTGCCTTGCATTCGGCCAATTTGATCTGCGCCCACTCTTGGTCGATCACGCGGCGGCCGTCGGCGAGGCGTTCGCTCTTGGCCCAAGCGATGGCTTGATCGACGAGATTGATCATGCCGCCCGACGACAGGAGCGAGACCCGCTCGTGGTTGAGCTGGTTGGTGATGAGGTTCCATCCGCCGTTGACTTCGCCCATGACCGCGTTGAGCGGTACCCGTACGTTGTCGTAGAACGTGGCCGTCGTGTGGCCGGCACCCATTGTGATGTAAGGCTGGATCTTGAAGCCGGGGTCGGTGGTGGGCACGGCGAAGATCGTGATGCCTTTGTGCGCGGGAGCTTCGGGATCGGTGCGCGCCGCAAGCCAGACGTAGTCCGCGTTGTAGGCGAGGCTCGTGAAGAGCTTTTGCCCATTGATGACCCATTCGTCGCCGTCGCGAACCGCGCGGGTCTTGAGCGCCGCGAGGTCGGTGCCCGCCTCGGGTTCGCTGTAGCCGATCGAGAAATGCAGATCGCCTTTGAGGATCTTCGGTAGGAAGAAGTCTTTTTGTTCGGTTGTGCCGAACGCGCGGATGGTGGGGCCGACCGTGTTGAGCGTGAGGAACGGGATCGGACATCCGGCCGACTGCGCCTCGTTCAAGAAGATGTAGTTCTCGATCGGCGTGAAGCCCTTGCCGCCATACTCCTTGGGCCAGCCCGTGCCCAACCAGCCGTCGGCCCCCACTTGGCGAATCAGCGCCTTGTATTCCTTGTTCTCTGCCTCTTCGGACGAACGGATCTTCGCCTTGACCTCGGGTGTCATGAGGTTGGTGAAGTACTCGCGCAACTCGTTTTGGAGTGCTCGTTGTTCAGTTGAAAGATCGACGTGCATACGCTGCCCCCGGTAGTACGGGGCGAGCGTAGACGACGGTCAT
>JBDTLT010000221.1:0-9232 GCA_039934635.1 Acidimicrobiales bacterium | reverse complement strand
CTCGGTGAACCATCCGCCAGCAGTCGTGGCACGAACGCACGGAGGCCATTGACCACACCGCCGAGATTGACACCGATGACGCGTTGCCACTCGCTGTGCGGGGCTTCCCATACGGACCCAGGGTGCGTGCTCACGATGTCCGCGTTGAGGCACACGAGGCGCGCGCCCCGTCCGTGGAGCCGGCGCGCCAACGCGGCGCCGATACCACTGGCCGCCCCGGTGACGACGGCACAGTCGAAGGTGGATCGCATCACGAACGCAATTTTACTTGATCAACCGGTTGAGCCGTCGGCGTCGAGGCGGAGATGCCCTTGGTGGTATTCGTGCCACGCTGCCCGCACCGCAACCTGCAGGGCACCCACGATCGGTATTGCAAGGAGCGCGCCCGTGATCCCGAACACTTCGACACCGATCAGCACGCTGAGTATGACGACGAGGGGGTTCACCTGCACGGTGCGACTCATGACCAATGGTTGGAGCGCGCTGTTCTCGATTTGTTGATAGACGACGAAGAAGATGATCGCCACGATTCCCGCAGTTGGTGAGTGCAAGAACGCGGCGAAGACGGCGAGTGCTGCGCCGATCGTGGCTCCGACGAGCGGGACGAGGTCGGCGAAGGCAACCCACAACGCGAGAACGACCGGATTGGGGACGCCGAGCAAGAGCAAGCACAGGAACGCCGCGATACCCGCGATGAGACTGATCAAGAGGTTGCCGATCATGTAGCCGCTGATCGCGCGCGAAGCGTCGGCCGCGGCTCGTTGCGCGGCGGGCCTTCGTCGCTCGGGAATCACGCGGATTGCGGCTTGACTGAGTGCAGTCGACTGAGTGAGGAAGAGAAAGGTGATGACGAACACAGTGACGATGGCAACGACGATGTTGATGACCCGCCGGGCGATCGAAAACGATGAGCCCTGCAGGTCATCCGCCCACTTTTCGATGTCACTTTGGTGCTCTCGTACAAAGCTTTGAAGATGCAGCTTTTGCACCGATTGCCCGACCGGGCCTTTGCCTTCGGCCGCGGCGTCGATGGTGCCGGGGAGATCGGTGGCGGCGCTGATCGCCTGAGTGCGGACGGGCAGGGCGAACAACGTCAGTAGCCCGATGACGAGGAGGGCGCTCGAGAACATGACGATCGACGTCGCGACCGCGCGTCGCCCGCGCACGTGCGCTTGCACCCGGGCCACCGCTGGCGCAAGGACAATGGCGAAGAACCCCGCGATGAGCATCCATATGAGGATGCGCACCGTGACGGCGATGAGCGCGATCGTCGCAACCGTGGCGACCACGAGGCCAACAGTGGCGACGATTGTCCGCCACGGAACGTCAGCCCAGGTCTGCCGGCGCCGGGGCTCCTCGGGAGTGGGGGGAGCCGGCGTACCCAGCAGTTGCACCATGGGGTGTTGCCGCTACCCGGGGTGGCCGGCATTCAAACGCGCCCTCGCCGCGAATGTCACGCGGCCGAGGTGAACCGCCGCAGATCCTCGAGCACGACTTCGGGGTGGGCGCCGGCGTCGCTCACTTCGTACACCCGAGCGATGACACCGTCGGGATCTATGAGGAACGACATGCGCTTCGGGTAGAGCGGGTTGGCCTCATCGGGCCCGCGCTCGACGCCGTACGCGTGGCCGGCGACGCGGTCGACATCAGAGAGCAAGCGGTAGCCGAACTGTTCGTTGTTCGCAAAGATCTTGTTGTCGGCGGGGGTGTCGAACGAGGCTCCGACGATCGTGGCACCGAGTTCGTCGAACTGTGGGCTTCGATCACGGAAGCCCTGGCCTTCGCGCGTTCAACCGCCGGTCGACGCTTTGGGGTACCACCACAACACGACCCACGCGCCCCGCAGGTCATCGAGTCGCACTACGCGCTCGTCTTGATCCAACAGTGCGAAATCGGGGGCGGGGTCACCAGGTGCGAGCACGAAGAGATCCTAACGCTGATGCGGTCGGTCGCATCGTCGACCGACCTCACGTTCTCGGCAAGACGTAGGTCGCAAGACGAGTGCTGCTCTTTTCGATCGTGAACGTCGACGGACCGTCGAACGTCTCACCATCTCGAGCGAGTCGTAGCGGGCCGCGGTGCGACTCGATCTCGATCGTCGGCAGCAACTCGCGCGTGTAGGTGTTGGTACGGGTGAGTTGGCCGGTGAGCACGGCGGCGATCAGTCGCAGACGGCTGTACGGGCCGGTGTCTTCCACATAGCGCACGTCGAAGACACCATCGTCGAGGTGCTCACGCCAGCTCGGCGCGAGCCCTGGCGGGCCGTACTCACCGTTGCCGATGAAGATCAACCAGATCGAGCGGCGCGTACCGTTGATGGTCACGTCGACGGGCTCGGCCCGACGCAGAATCCTGATCAACGCCCAGCCCATCGCCAACCACTTGCCGAATCGCTCCTCGTGTTGCTCGCGCATGTCGACGAGTGCGGCGTAGCTACCGAAACTGGCGGTGTTCAAGAATGGCGCCCCATCGATGCGGCCGACGTCGACCGAACCGAGCGACTTGGCTCTGATTGCTTCGACGGTGCCGTCGAGCGTATCGAGGCCGAGGTCGCGGGCGAAGTGGTTGAGTGTGCCGCCGGGAAACACTGCCAACGGTTTGCGCGTACGCAGCGCGACGTCGGCGGCGGCATTGATGGAGCCGTCGCCGCCGATGATTCCGATGACGTCGCCGTTCGATGCAGCATCGAGCGCCTCGATCAGATCGCCGCCCTCATCGAGCACGTTGAACGAAGCTCGGGGCAGTTCGTCGCGCAGAAAGCCGATGGGATCACCACTTCGCGCGGATCCCGCAGATGGGTTCAGCACGACGGTGAGCCCGGTGCCGTCGGTGTCGGCGCGGGGAGTGCGAGGTGACGCCGGCCGTACCGCGGCCGGTTCTCGCGGACGCACCGGCCACGAGTAACGCGTTGCGAATGCGATCGCGGAGCCGGTCAGAAGCCCGGCTACGACGTCGCCCGGATAGTGCACCCGCGTACGGACGCGCGACCAACCCACGGCAGCGGCGGCCAGACCGAGCGGGGCCGCGAGGTAGGGCGCCTCCATTCCCACGCCTACGGCGAATGCGGCCGCCGATGCGGAATGGCCCGAAGGGAACGAGGTCGACGCCGGCACCTTCGCGACCCGAGTCAGCCACGCCGAGGGCGTCGGGGCCGGCCGGGCCCGCGCCGCAACCGGTTTGATCAACGCGTTGGTGATCGCTGACGTCGCGCCGACCGACAATAAGCCCCGCATTGCCGCGCGCCGGTTGGCCCTTCCACCGCGCAGCGCGAGCAGCGCCGCTATGCCGACCCACAATTTGGAGTGATTCGCCGCGCGACTGAGCGGATACAACACGCGATCGATATGGGGCGCAGGACGCTCTGTTGCGCGCCGAAACAGCGCGAGGTCGATGCGGTGCAACTTCGGGAACCGAGACCCCCCGTCGACGCGAGGAATCATCGGCGGAGGCACGCCTCACCGTACCCGGTGACGAACGTATGAAACGTGTGCACGGACCAGCGATGGTGGGTGGCTAGTCTCGCCGCCCTAGTCGAACGACGATGGGACGCGTAGTGCCTGAGCCTTCCGAGATCACCATGTTGGGGCGGCCGGTCGAGCCTCAGGAGTATGGTCGGCTGGAGTTCTTTGCGGTACCCAAGCCGGTGCGGGTCACCTTCCGGACCACCGAGTTGGAATCGCTGTGTCCGGCAGTGCAAGGGGTGCAACCCGACCGATACGACGCGGAGATCAGCTACACCGCGGTGACGCACGCGATCGAATCCAAGTCGTTCAAGCTGTGGCTCGTCGGATTCAGGGATCGCCGGGTGTTCGCGGAGGCGCTCGCGGTCGAGTTGCACGATGGCATCGCCGCGTTCGCTCCCGCGGTGGCCGACGTTGCGGTTCGTCTCACTCAATCCGTGCGGGGCGGTATCGCCACGACGGTGGAGTACCCCGTGCGGGCATGATGAGCCATCCCCAACAACGCGCCTCGGCGTCGCTAGCTTGCGTGCATCCAAAGTCGCGTTGGTCGTGGCCCGATCCAGGCATGCCCCCGATGAGCCTTGCTGCAATGTTCATCCTCTATCGCCTCATCAGGGTTGAGTACTTCATCGTGAAGGCCGGCTACTACTTGGTCGAGTGGGTCGGCGCACGACAGCTCGGACGCGTCGTCACTAAGATTCGAGTTCACTGAGCGTTGACCGACTTGTAGGGCGGCCATGACGGAGCAAGAAGACGGGCCTGCGATCCGGACTCCGGACCAGCGCCTGCGGGTCTTCGTGAGCTCTACCCTCGCCGAGCTCGCCGAAGAGCGGGCGGCGGTGGCGAGAGCCATCACGTCGCTACGACTCACGCCGGTGATGTTCGAGCTCGGCGCCCGCCCCCACCCGCCGCGCGAGCTCTACCGGGCGTACTTGGCGCAGTCCGACGTCTTCATCGGGTTGTACTGGCAACGCTACGGCTGGGTCGCCCCTGATATGGACATGTCGGGTCTCGAGGACGAGTTGCAGTTGTCGCACTCGATGCCGCGCCTGATGTACGTCAAGACACCGGCACCCGACCGAGAACCGCGGCTCACCGCGATGATCGACGGCCTCGAGACCGAGGCGGTCGACAGCTATCGCCCGTTCAGTAGTGCGCGTGAGCTCGGCCGACTCGTCCGTGACGATCTCGCGCTGCTGCTGAGCGAGCGATTCACGATGGCGCGCAGTGGCGGCCGTTCCGCGTCGTCCGCGACGAGCACCGATCGGCGGAGCCCGCGCTCGCTGCCGTTCACATCGACGTCGTTGATCGGTCGCGAGCACGACATCGTCGAGGTCACGAAGTTGCTCGCGACGCCATCGGTCCGGTTGGTGACGCTCACCGGGCCTGGTGGTATCGGCAAGACGCGACTAGCGATCGCCGTGGGGGAGCGCGTGGACGACCGCTATCCGCACGGTTCGGCGTTCGTGCCGCTGGCCTCGATTGTGCAGCCCGAACTGGTGCTGCCCCGCGTCGCCGATGCCGTCGGCGCGGCACTCGAGTCGCGCGACCCGCTCGATGTGCTCGTGGAGCACTTCTCGCAGCAGTCTGCGTTGCTCGTGTTGGACAACCTCGAACAAGTCGTCGCCGTCGCGCCGGCGATCGATCAGCTGCTGGCCCGCTGTCCCGCCCTTCAGGTTCTTGCGACGAGTCGCACGGTGCTTCGGCTCCGTGCCGAGCGTGAGTATCCCGTCGCCGCGCTCACGGTGCCGGTGTTCGCGGACCGGCCCACGATGGAACTCGTCGCCGCGTTGCCGGCGGTGCAATTGTTCGTCGATCGCGCGCAGGGCGTTCGCTATGACTTCGCGTTGACCGATGACAACGCGGTGGCCATCGTGGAGATCTGCCGCCGCCTCGAAGGTCTGCCGTTGGCAATAGAACTGGCGGCGGCACGCACCCGATTGTTCGAACCATCGGCATTGCTCGCACGGCTCGGGCGCAGCCTCGACGCGTTGGGGTCCGGGCCGGTCGATCTGCCCGAACGGCAACGCACGTTGCGGGCGACCGTCGAATGGAGCGTCGGGCTGCTCGACGACGCGGAGCATCGCATGCTGGCCAACCTGTCGATCTTCGTCGACGGATGGACCGTCGATGCCGCCATGCACGTCGCCGATCTCGACGAAGACCGCACGCTCGATCTACTCGATGCGCTTGCCGGGCACAGCCTCGTGCACGTCGACGCAACTGCCGCGGGTCCGCGGTTCCGGATGCTCGTATCGGTAGGAGAGCTGGCCGCCGAACGCTTGGCTGCCGGATCACAGCAGGCCGAAGTCGAGCGTCGGCACGCAACGTACTTCGGCGCGCTGGTGGCGAACAGCGATTGGCCCGCAGCGCGTCAGGCCGAGTGGGCCGAGCGTTGGCGGATCGAAGAAGAGAACCTACGCAGAGCGATCCGATGGTTCTTCACCCACGATGTCTCACCGCTGCCACACATGTTCCGCATCCTCTGGCTGTACTGGCAGCTGCGCGATCGATTGCCCGAAGGCCGGGCGTGGATCGACGACGTGTGGCTGAGAGCCGACGGATTGGACGAGCGGGCGCAAGCCGAGCTGGCGATGGTGTGTGCGGTGACCGCCGTCGAGGTCGGCGACGACGAGGGAGCGCTGATCGCTTTCGACGCGATCAAGCGGCTCGCGGGTCGCGTGGAAGATCCTTTCCTCGAGTATGCGACGCAGCTGGCCGTCTCCTGGATCCTTCCGATCGTCGATGACTTCGAAGGCTCGCTCCGCGCCGCGTCGACGGCACTCGATGGTCTCCGTGCGTTGCAGTCGCCGATGGTCGGGTTTGCCGCGCTCACCGTCGGGATGCTCGAGATGATCCTCAGCCGTGACAACGCTCGCGAACACCTCACGGAGGCCAACGAGTTCGGCACCCGGTTCGGCAACAACTTGATGCAGGCGGCGGCACGAACTGCGCTCGTTTCCATCGCGGTCAGGGCCGGCCGCGTCGACGACGTGCGCGCATTGCTGGCCGAGTCGGTGGGCGCGGTCGAAGGCGCCGAGCTCAGTACGATCCCCGTGACGTTCCTCCTCATTTCCTATGCACAAGTCGTGCTCGTTGAGAGCGATGCGAGGCAGGCCGCGATAGCCCTCGGTGCAGTAGATGGTTTGCGCGACCGTGCGGGATTGCGGGCGTGGCCTTTGACGAGACGTGCCGAAGCCGAACTACGTGCGCGCGTCGTGCAAGCGCTCGAACCCGCAGTCTTCGACGCCGCATTCACGGCCGGCACCGAGCTCAACCACCGCGAAGCGGTCGCGTTGGTACGCGGCGGCGATGATTGAAAGGGAGGTCGGTGTTGCAACCGAACCGTTCGATACCTGCGTCCACTGTGGTGCCCGTGTTGATCTATCCCGATGTCCGCGCGGCAGTGGCGTGGCTCACCTCGGCATTCGGGTTCGCGGAGCGAGTGCAGATCGGCGACGACCATCGCTCGCAGTTGAAGGTTGGCGACGGCGCCGTCATCATCGGGGATGTGCGAGGTGAGCGTCGCGGGCCACGATCGGGAGAAGTGACCCACCAAGTCATGGTGCGGGTTGCCGATGCAAACGGGTACTTCGAGTGCGCTGTCGCCCATGGCGCGCGTGTCGTCTCGTCTCCGACGGACTACGAATACGGCGAGCGCCAATTCACTGTGGAGGATCCTGCAGGCCATCACTGGACCTTCTCTGAGACGCTCGCCGATGTCGCTCCCGAAGATTGGGGCGGTACCACGGTCGGCTCGGATTGATTCATGAGGATTTGCGCGCGTTGTGCACTTATTGATGTTCCACGATCTAGGCGTCATGCGCCTGGAACGAAGAGATCCTGACGCGTGACTCGATCTGCTCGTAACGTCGCGTTCATGGCTGATTTCGTGCGCTGGCAGTACCGGATTGTGAGCATCGGAAGTACGTACGCGGCTAGAAACCTGGGGATTACCCTGTCGTACTTTGGTCAGCGCGGGTGGGAGTTGCAGACCGTCTTCGACAAGGCGTCGCACTGGGTTCAAGGTCTCGAGAAAGGCTTCATCCTCTTCAAGCGGGTCGTGCCGCCGGGCGAGGAACCTGACGGTCCGTGGGCAGAGGTGTGGACGGCGGAACAGGTCGCGAAGCACTATCAACAGGGTTGACAGTCGCGTGCATGTTGCTGCCCTCACCGCCCTGAACGGTGCGTGAGTTCAGGAAAGGCGACGAGTCTGGCCTCGTGGTGCGACGATCGCGTACATGAACGACTACTCCACCCCAAGGCTGATCACCTGGCGCAGGCGTACCGACGCTCCGCTTCTGATCCTCGCGATCGGCTCTCTCCCGCTTCTACTCCTCGAGCTGGCTCGAAACGACCTAGCCCACGGCGACCGTGTTTTCCTCGACATAGTGAACGTCGCGGTCCTTGTGGGATTTGCCGTCGACTACATCGTGGAACTTGCGGTCGTATCGAATCGACGCAGCTACATGCGGCATGAATGGACGAGTCTGCTCATTGTCCTCGCTCAGGCGGCAGCACTAGCGCCGGCCCTCGCAGCGTTTGGCGTGCTCCGTATCCTGCGCGCCGGACGCGCGTTCCGCGCAGTCGCCGCTGTGGTGCGGATTATGACGATCGGCGGCACCGCGGCGCGCGAGGGACGATCCATCCTGCGTCGACATGCTGCAGGTTTCGCACTCGGCATGGCCGGCTTCACATGGATCACTTCCGCCGTTGCATTCACCCTTGCGGAGGATGTCGGTGCGGATGGTCGGTTGCATTCGTTCTTCGATGCACTGTGGTGGTCGTCGGCGACGATCACCACAGTCGGATACGGCGACGTTGCTCCGGTCACCACCGCCGGCCGCCTCGTCGGAGTCGTGACGATGGTCGTTGGCATAAGCACCTTCGCGGTCGTGACCGCAAAGATCGCAGAGTTCCTCGTCCGCGCCGACATGCAGCAATCGCACGACTCGTAGTACTGCGACTTCGCTCGAACGATGCCCCGAGTGATGGAGCCCTCGTCAGATCTCGACGCTCATGCAGAGTGATCAGAACCAGCGCGCGCATCAAAAGTGCCTGTGCGATCCGAGACGCCCACCGCTCGGCTGGGCTTAGCCGTCGGGTCCTGACCCCCGACGGGTAGGTGGTGGAGACGATGGGACTCGAACCCACGACCCCCTGCTTGCAAAGCCGAATCAAGCGCTTATCCCCAACTGGCAACTAGTGAATAGTTGCTGGTCAGACGTAATTTCGGGTGTTGGTTGGTACTGCTTGGTACGACCCTTTTTCGTCCCGTAGGGGCACGCGAGGGGCACGAAATGTCCGGGGTTGTCCGCGTATTCGAAGTGAGATGCGTTCTGCCCCTGAGCCGGGCACACTTGTGGCGTGGAACGAGACCTTCGAGCTGAGTTCGCGGCGCACCGACGTCGTGGCGCGGTGACCCTCGACGACGAGACCCGCCAGGTCGTCGCGGAGATCATCCGCACGCGATCGCTCGACGAGGTCTTCGATCGCCTGGCTGTTGAGGATCCTGAACACTTCGGTCAGTAGCTCGAGCGCATGATCGTTGTCGACGACTACCTCGCGCTCGCTGCGATCGCGGGTCAGCTTCCGCCAGCGCTTGCCGAGCAGTCGATCGCAACGACCTACGGGCGGATCTATCGATTGCTGCGAGCAATCACGAACTCGCAGACTTCCGGACAGCTGACCGCGCAGTTCAGGCTTCTCTCGGAGGGCCGGCGTGACGCGCTGATCGAAGTCATTGCCGATCCTCCACCCTCGGTCCTCGT
>JBDTLT010000220.1:0-9237 GCA_039934635.1 Acidimicrobiales bacterium | reverse complement strand
GCACTGCCGATGGCCCGGCTGCCACAAGAAACCGATCCACTGCGACATCCACCACTTGCACTACCGAGAAAACGGCGGACCCAACACCCCCTGCAACTGCTGCCTGTTATGCAAATACCACCACCACCGCGCCGCCCACGACCCCAAAATCCGATTAGTCATGGAACCCGACGGCACCCTGCACATCAGCTACGCCGACGGCACCACCGAAACCACCATCCCCCCAATCCGACAACCCGGACTCCCATGGAGCGGATGAACGCGAGCGGCAACGTTGTCGGTCGCGGCACTAGCAGCTATTGCCCGGCGAGGCGCCGCAGACCTCTGCCGACGGCGGACCTTGATTGCCCGCCGCGTCAACGGCGCGGACGCGGTAGTAGCCGACTCGAACAGGCACGTCGACGTATGGCGCGACCGGGAACGCGTTCACCTGCGCGCGCGTCATCGTGCCGATCTGCGTCGAAGCGCCGCCGGCGCTTGCCGCCCGGCTGACGAGGTAGCTCACCACGTCGGACTCCGGGCTCTGCGTCCACGTCAGGACGACCTCACCGCTGCCGCCGCCGGTGCGTGCGGCCACTCCCGTGACTTGTCCGGGCGGCGGGTCGGCCACGCTCGTGGCCGGTGCCCTCGTGGTCGTGGTGGTCGTCGTGCTCGGGAACGTGGTGGCGATTGACGCAGTTTCAATGTGACACCGCGTCGACCAGGTCGCTAGGGACCAAGGTCATTGGCAACGTTCAGCGCAGAGGAGAGGAACGCCGTGACGCGGCGTTCCCACTCGAGCGGGTAGGTGCGGATAGCGGCGGTGTGGTGGGTGCCGGGAACTACCCACACCTCGACCGATTCGGGAGATCCGGTCTGAATGTAGCGATCTGCCTCGGCTTCGTCCGCCTCGTCCCCGGCGGCGACGAGCAACATCGGTCGTGGCGCCGCCGCCGCATCGCGCAGTGCAATGGGCGGGCCGGCGGCGGTGAAGGCATCGGCAGTGTTGTACAAGATCCACTCGACGCCGCGCTGCAATGTGCCCCTCCATCCGTACTCATCGGAGAGCCACGCCTTGTCGGCAGTGACTCGGTTGGTCGCTCCCTCGGCGACAACGGCGCGTATCCGAATGTCTGATGCGGCCGCGCCGATCGCTTCTTCGCCGCCCATCGACATGCCGACTGCGGCGATCCGCGACGGGTCGACGTCGGGTTGCGCAGTCAGGAACGACACTGCGGCCGCGACGTCTCGATCGCCATACCAACCGAAGTCCATCGCACGCCCTTCGCTACGACCGTGGCCGCGTGCGTCGACCATGGCGACGCCGTAGCCATGCTTCGCGAGGACGACGGCATGGTCGAGGACATTCGAGCGGGTCGAGCCGGCACCATGTAACAGGACGACCGCGGCTGTGTTGGTCGACGGGACATACCACGCCGAAAGGGTGACGCCGTCGGTCGTGTCGAACTCCACGTCGCGGTAGCCGAGCCCTACGTCGCCGGGAGTGATCGACCCGAGGGCCGAGCGAGCAACGTTCGTGGCGGCCGTCGCCTGACCGAGCGACCACACGACGAGGAGCACGACGACGAGTTGTGCAGGCACGACCAACAGACGCGGCCAGCGCGGTGTCGCACGCACAAGCCCGGTCGCACCCGCGCCGACGAGCACGAGCCCGGCAACGAGCGCCACGAGGCCGGCGGCGGTCATCAGCCCGAGACCGGTTTTTGCCAGGTGTGGCAACCCGATGCCGATCCCCACCGCAACTGCGACACAGCCCTCAGCGAACATCACGCCGCTTCGCGCGCCGGCGCGCCCGCGCGCAATGGCGCCGTACGCGAGCCAACTCACACCACATACGAGAAGCAGGCGTGCGATCTGCCAGAGCGGCGAACCATCGTGGGCCACGATGTACGCAAAGGCCGCGCCCACCGCGATGGTGGCGGCACCGACAACTCGCTTCGCCGTGACAGCCATTTGCCGGACCTCTCTGCGCCGGTCGATGCGATTCCAATGACCACGATGACAGCGAACGCCGCCCGACTGAAGGGCCGAAGGTCATCGGTCGCTAGAGCACTGGTTCAGCGACACGGCGAACGCGCGAGACTGTGCGGCCGAGGAGCGGTGTATGGAAGTCATGAAACTGAATGGCGCTCTGGCAGCCAGCGTCACCGGAATCGACTGGGGCGCCGGTCCCGACGCCGATGACCTCGAACAGATCGAGGCGGCCCTCACGGACCACGGTGTACTCGCCGTGGCCGCCGCCGCTATGCGCCCCGAGCAACACGTCGAACTAGCGGCGCATTTCGGTGAGCTCGAGCATCACGAGTTCTTCGAGAATCAAGGCCCGGGCTTCGAGCACATCACGGTCCTCGACTCCGCGCGGGGCGATCGTTCGTCGATGTGGCACATCGACGAACACTTCCTCGAAACGCCTCCGATCATCACGATGACGCGGGCAATACAGCTGCCGTCCTGGGGTGGTGACACTTCCTTCATCAGCCTCCATCGAGCCTTCGACACATTGTCCTCGAGACTGCAGCAGTACCTCGACGGGCTCTCGGCGGTGCACGACCTGTCTCGCATCGCCGAGATGCGTTGGCAAGGCGGCACCGGCAGTGGCGAGCAACTCGCCGAACCGTTGCTCGCGCACAAGCACGCCACACATCCGGTCGTGTCCGTGCACCCGGTCAACGGTCGCCGCGCGCTCAACGTATCCCCCACCTACACCCGCTTCATCGAAGGCTTGCCCTCTGGCGAGAGCAAGGCGATCCTCGATTACCTGTATCTCCACATGCAGCGCCCCGAGCACGCCTACCGTCACCGGTGGGCACAGGGCGACTTGCTCATTTGGGACAACCGCAGCGTCATGCACCATGCGGCCGCCGACTACACCGATCGACGAGTGATGCACCGCATCTCCGTCATCGCAACAGCTGCTCGGTAATGACCGCGCGCTACCCTCCACGAGATGACCCTCGTCGATTCAGATGATGCGCTGGCGGTCCGCCGGGCCGACCCCCGCTACCAGCGGTTGATGAAGGCAACACGCGCGGCGGCCCGCAACGGTTACGACGCCGTGTCCATGCGCGACCTTGCCGAGACGTGCCGGCTGTCGATGACGACGATCTATCAGTTTTGCCGGTCCAAGGATCACCTCATCGCCGAGGCCCACCTTTCGAACATGCAGGCGTTGCGCACGCGAATCTCGGCCCGCCCTCCCCGGGGGGCAACGGCCGAAGCGCGAGTGTTGAGTGTCATGCGTTCGTTCGCGAAGGCGCTCGATGACGAACCGCTGTCCCGCACGCTCATGCGCGCCATGTATTCACTCGATCCCGAAGTCGGCGCAGCGCAAGCGTCGGTGAGCACCGCGTATTCGAGCATGCTCGACGCCGCGATCGGTGACGACGTCGTTGACAACCGCGACGCGGTCATCACCACCCTCGGCCACGTGGTGGACAGCGCGATTCTCGGCTGGCTCGCCAGGGGCCACGACACGACGTGGGTGCGGCGCGAACTCGAAGCCGCCGTACACGTACTTTTCACCGGCGCCGCCACCGCGAGCCGCACCGCCACCGCCGCCAAACACGCTCCTGCGCGACGGCCCGCTGCTCGCCGGGCGTGACCCGCAACGAGGGCGCCCCGTCAGGGGCGCGGGCTGTGTGTGCGGCCGAATGTGTAGGGGTCGGGCCAACCGCGCTGCGCAAGGTTGGCCTCTTGCGCGGCAATGACCGCCGGAAGGTCGTGCGGCTGCCAGCCGTCGACGGGCTGCTCGCCGTGAAGGTCGAGCACCGGTCGCTGTAGCTCGACCAGCAACTGCAAGCTGTAGGCGATGCGACCGGTCAACACATTCGGGTCGCCGGTGCACAGCGCGACGGCCGCCTCGGCCATCGTCTCGAGCGGCTCGAACATCACGTTGTCGATCCAACCACCGGCCACGAGGCTGGGCGTGGCGATGGCCGCTTGTGGTGTGAGCGCGTTCACCGCAATCCCTTGACCCTCGCATTCGCTGGCCGCGCTAACGGTGAGTCGGTTGAGCGCCGCCTTCGCCGCCCCGTACACGAACCCGCCTTTTGCCGGCTTGTTCGTCGGAAACGGTGGACCGGGCGGAAACTCGGCCGCGAAGCTCGTCAAGTTCAGAATCGCGCCGCGGCCTCGCTCGCGCATGCCGCCGACAACCGCCGACATGAGCTCCCAGGGCGCCCAGAGGTTGACTTGCAAGCTGAGCTCCAAGCGTTGCGGCGACACGGCTTCGAACGGCATGTACCCGTTGACCGCTGCGTTGTTCACGAGGATGTCGATCGGGCCCAACGTGGCCTCGGTTCGCTCGACCAGCTTGGTGCGGTCACCGTGAGGGTCACTCAGATCAGACGGCAGCACCAGACACTCGCCACCGAACTCGGCGATGCGAGCACGTGTCGCTTCGAGTCCCTCGACCGTGCGGGCAGTGATCGCTACTTTGGCGCCCTCGGCCGCGAGACGAATCGCGATGGCCGTACCCGTGCCCCCTTGGCTCGCGCCGGTAACCAGCGCGACTTGTCCTGCACAGAGACCCTTCGACATCACGTCATCTCCTTCGTGCGCGATGGCGCGCTCCCCCAACCGCGGTTTCTACCAGCGTTGCTGTCGGTTGGCCACGAAGTCCACTTGATGAAACGGCGCGGACTCGATCGAGTCCAACACGACGTCCTTGCGGCGCACGCGGTAACCGACGTCGGTCAACTTCAACGTCCAGTGCACCATCCCGCTCGACAGGGCGCTCGGCTTGCGATCGACGATCTGTGTGACGAACAGATATGACTCCAGATCGAGTTCATCATCGCGCTCGGCCACCACATGCACGTTCGCGGCGTGGTGCCGCAGCGGATAGGGGCTGTGCTTGCGATGATCCTTCGTCCACGCCATCGCGGTCTCTCGGCCGTGGTTGTCCGAGCGGATGAACTCCTCGTGGGGGTGTTGGCCGGTCTCGGTGCGCGAGCTCAGATGGCAGTCGTCGGTGAACAGGTCGCCGAGGACATCGAGGTTGCCCTCGTCGTAGTTGAACCAGTAGCGATTGATGAACTCGTGCGCGGCAAAACGGTCATGGTGGGTCATCGGCTGCAGTCCTTCGTTCGTCTCATTGCTTCACGCCGCGGTCGGCGCGATCCAGTCGGTCGTCGGGGCGATCGTGTACGTCGCGATCAATGCACGAATGAAGTCGCTGTCGTGCAGAGGGTCCGACGGCTCGGCCACGGCCACGCCTTTGGATCGCATGTCGGCGAGCAGCCGATCGAACACGATGTCGTGCGTGAGGTCGTCGGAGTGGTCCATGTTCTTCTTGACCTCGTCCATATCTGCGAAGACTTCGGCGTTCCAGTGCACGAGAAGGCGCATTTGGTCGGGCTGGTAGCGCCGGATGACCTCGCCGTCGGTCGTAATCGCCCAATCGTCGCGCTCCGCGTCATAGCCGATGAGAGAACGATGCTTGAGGCCGGAGATGTCGCGTTCCTCCGGCCGGCCGACCGGATCTCCGCGATGGAACATTGCTTCGTTCTGCACGACGACGCCCTTGTTCCACAGCGGATGCTCTAGCTTCTGTGGCGCACCGAGCGGCCCATCAGGCCAGTACGTAAAGGTGCCGTTGTCGCCCAGATACCACCAAGTGATCACCTGCGCCATCTTCACCAGATGCTCGATGAACAATCCTGATTTGCCCATCACGTTTTGCAACCACACCGGCGAGTTCTCGATGCGGATGCCGCGGAAGGTGACCGCATCGAGATGCGCGCTCAACCCGCTGTGGTGAGGGCCACACAAGTTGAACAGCATCAACGTCGGCTTCGCGTACTGCGCTCCCCAATAGTCACGGGCCATCTCGAGGAAGCGCGCGTTGTAGTAGCAGTCGTGCAACTCCGGGTAGAACGCGATCGAATGCTGCGCGAGATAGCCGCGGAAGTTCGCGGTCGCGATGTCGTCGAGTGTGAGCCGCGCTCCCTCACCCTCGCGCATCGGCCCCGACGTCGTCGCCACCAATTCCTCGACGGTATTGAAGTGATGAGCGGTGATCGTCGGCCACGGTCCGCGCCGCTTGACGACACCCAGCATCCGGTCGTGCTGATCTTCGGTATACACACCCTCCAACACGCGCGGCGGCGCCACCGGACGTAACAGATCGTTCATCCGCTGCAGGTCGGCCATCACAGCCCCTTTCGACGCGGCGCGACCGAGTCTGCCGCGACGACGCACTGAGTACAGTAACACGTTATAGTCCCGGCAATGCCCGAGTCGTATCTCCACGAGAACAAGGTCGTCATCGTCACCGGCGGCAGCCAAGGAGTCGGGCTGGGCATCAGCCGCGCCTTCCTCCACGCCGGAGCGTCGGTGGTGAGTTGCGCCCGCAAGACCTTCGAGCACTGTCCTGCAGCCGAGACCGACGACGAGCGATCGCGCTCGACGCACGTGCAAGCCGACATCCGCAACGACGAGGACGTAGATCGGGTGATTGCCACCACACTCGAGCGGTTCGGCCGCCTCGATGTCCTCGTGAACAACGCCGGCGGTCAGCCGCCGGCTGACATTGCGACCGTCTCACCGCGTTTCATCCGTGCGATCATCGAACTCAACCTCACCGCACCCATGATCTTCGCCGCCGCGGCGTACCGTGTCATGAGCGCGCAGGACAGCGGCGGCTGCGTCATCAATATTTCGAGTCAAGCGTCGATGCCAACGGGCGGCGGCGGTTCGCTCGTTCCCTATGGCGCGGCCAAGGCCGGACTCAATCACATGACTCGCTCGCTGGCCGTCGCGTGGGGACGCAAGGTGCGAGTCAACTGCATCTCGCTCGGTTGGGTGGAGACCGAGGCTATGGCCGATTTGCTATTGCCCGAGAATCGCGAGCAGTGGGCCACAACGATCGAACGCATCCCTGTGGGGCGCATGGGTACGCCCGACGAAATCGGCGGCGTTTGCACGTTCCTCGCGTCCGACGCGGCCTCGTATCTCAACGGGACCACGATCTGGGCCGACGGCGGCGGTACATGAACGAACTGGCGGCAGTTCACAAGTCCTTCGTTGCGTCGGCGTAGAGCTGCAAACACTTCCAGGCCCACTCGATGGGCATGCCACCGCACAGCGGGTGCAAGATCACGAGCGCATCCGCGCCCCGCTCCTTCGCGCGGTCTCGGCACTGCTGTGGTGAGAGGATCTCGTAGAGACCCTCGGACCGCAGATCTTCGACCGTTCGTGCGTGGGAATGCACGGACGACTTGATGTCGGGTGTCTGCCAATCGGCGTAGGTGACGGCCTCGTGGAGCAGGTGATGCCCGACCTCAGCCCACGCTCGCTCAGGGTCCTCGGCCACGAAGAGGAGCGTCAGATCCGGCGGTGGCGCTAAAACAAACCCAGGCTGACCGCGCTGCTCGCATTGCGCGAGGTAATACGCCTCGAGATCGGGCAGGCTCGCGGGCGGTGCGAAGGGCAGGCCGAACCGGGCCGCACGGCGGGCGGCCGGTCGCGCGCTACCGCCGATCATCACGGGCGGGTGGGGTTTCGTGCGTGGCACTGGGGTGACTCGCACACGCGTGCCGAGGTAGTCGAACGGCTCGCCGGTCCACGCCGACAGCAACGCCTCGACGGCTTCGTCCATGAGCTGGCCCCGCCGATTCCAATCCTTGCGGTGCGCGGCATACTCCTCGGGTCGGTAGCCGAGACCGAGAGTCACCGCGACCCGGCCGTTGCTGGCCAGGTCGAGTACCGCGAGATCTTCCGCAACGCGCAGCGGGTCGTGGAGTGGCAACAACAGCGCTTGGACGCTGACCGCAATTGTCTTCGTACGGGCGGCGAGCATCCCGGTGAAGACAAGCGTCGCCGGCATCCAGCCGTCGTCTGCGCCGTGGTGTTCGTCGGTCGTCACCGCCATGAATCCGTTGGCCTCCGCGAACTCGGCCATGTCGAGTGCGGCCGAGTACATCGCCGAGAGCTGAACCGGGTCGATGCCCGGAAGGGTCATGTTGAGACGCAGAACCGCGGGCATTGTCCACTCCTTCGAAGGAACTATGTTCTCGAGTGCGATGAAATACTTCCAGAGTTTGCACGGTGTCGAACCCGAGCAATTGACCGAACTCGCAATCCACGCCGAACACCTCGGCTTCGAGGGCGTGACCTTCGGAGATCACCTCGTGAAGCCGGCGGCGTACGCAAACGACTATCTCTATTCGGAGGATGGTCGGCCGCCATGGGACCCCGCGGACCTCGACGAGTGGACGCCGCCGTATCCCGATGCGTGGGTCGCGAGCGCGGCGTTGGGACAAGTCACTTCACGACTGCGATTCCTGCCCTATGTCTACGTGCTGCCGATGCGCCATCCGGTGCACGTCGCCAAGCAGTTGGCCACCGCCGATGTGTTCGCTCCCGGACGAATCATTCTCGGTCTCGGCTCGGGCTGGCTCAAAGAAGAGTTCGACCTCGTCGACGTGAGCTTCGATACCAGAGGTGTACGAACCGACGAGATGCTGGCGATCATCCGGCTGCTGCACACCGGCCGCAACGTCGAGTTCAAAGGCGAGGTCTTCACCCTCCCGCCGTCTCGCATGCGCCCGGTACCGGCAGAGCCCGTGCCGGTGATGATCGGTGGTGACAGCGATGTGGCGTTACGCCGCGCCGCGCGACATGACGGCTGGCTCGGCGTCGATTACGAGCCCGAGCAGTTGCCCCCGTTGATCGACAAGCTCAATCGATACCGGCGCGAACTCGGCCGGGAATCAATGCCGTTCGAAATATTCGCCGTGGCAAAGGCGGGCGTGAGCCTCGACGGCATTCGTCGCCTCGAGGAACTCGGCGTGACGATGACGCAGGACTACGCGTGGTTCTACAAGGGCGAGCCGTACTCCACCGTGCAGCACAAGAAAGACTCGATGTCACGCTTCGCCGATCAGTTCATGACCGATCGGTGACCGCGGCCGCGGCGCGTCAGACGTCGACGAGTCGATGCAGACGCGTGATGGTCATCGTCTTGATGCGCCACCCGGCGCTTTGCTTCTCGTAGGTCTCGTGGTAGTGGCCGAACCCATGCATGTACTTGATCGGCGCACCATCGGGCCACCAAAGCTGGTCTTCGAGCGCCCAGATGCCGACTGCGGTCGTGGGCGACGTGAGTTGGATCTCCGGCATGTGGCCGTGGTGGACGGTGATCACATGCTCGATGTTGGCGCGCAGGAACGGGATGTACTCCGCGACCGAGTGAGTCACGCCGCCGCCCTCGCCCGTGACGTCGATCTCGACATC
>JBDTLT010000219.1:0-9277 GCA_039934635.1 Acidimicrobiales bacterium | reverse complement strand
TCGCAAGGTCTTCGCCGCGCAGCAGTACGTCCGCCGTCATGTCGGGCTGCCACAACCAGAAGGGCTTGACCGTTGGCAGCGCACTGAACTCGTTGCGCGAGTTGAACACCTGCAATTAGGGCGCGCCCTCTGCCTGAAGCCGAATCGGCCCGTCGCCCCGCACCCGCTGGCGACCGAGTGGTGTTGCTGCAGTCGTCGGGCATTCGGTCGTAGGGGCCGTGGGCAGGTGCAGCGGACGCTCGAGCGCCTGCCACTGCGGCAGGCACCGCAACAATCGGCGGCAACGTGGTGGCGGGGGTGGCCGGGGGTGGCGGCAACGTGGTCCCTGAGCTGGTGGGGGTGGCGAGAATGGGCTACGCATTCCGCGCCGACGGGGTCGTGAGCGGCCTGACGGTCGGCCATACTGTGCAGATCGAGGGAGCGGTTTCGCTCACTCGTGGCGATGCAACGGGGGTGCCATGGCAACCATTGGTGACGCAACCACTCTGCCGTGGGTCGACGAAATTGCCGACTCGTTCCCGCGGCACGACTTCGAGACGTTCCATCGCCGCGAGCTCCCACGGTTGATCGCCCGCAACGGGCACCTCACCGATGGCGACCTGCGCGGCGCGGCGCCTCTCGCATTCCATATCGCCGATGGACCGACGTTCACGTATGTCGCAACCGACGAGTCGATGCGGGTGGTCGTAGGCGACGACGAGGCCGAGACGTTGGTCGAGATCAGCGCGCAGGGTTTCTCCGACGTCGTCAACGAACTACTGATGGCGAGCGGTGCGGTCAACACTGGTCGCGCACGAATCGTGCGGGGGTCGCTCGCCGGTTGGAAGCGGTGGGAGCCGTCGCTGCGAGCCGTTTTGTCCGGACGCAAGATCTTCACCTCTGCGATCGCCACCGCGGAATTGGTCGACCGCAATGGACAGCCGCTCGACCTGAAGCGCTCGTTCACCGTCGACGACTCCGATGATGACCTCCGCGAATACTTCACGACGGCGGGCTATCTCCACCTACGAAACGTCTTCACGCCCGATGAGGTCGCGTTGCTGGGTGCCGAAGTCGAGCGTTGCCGCGCTGCGACAACTCCTGACGATGGCTTCTCGTGGTGGTCGGTCGACTCGACAGGGCGCGAGGTCGTCACGCGTATCAACTACCTCGACCGGTTCTCTGATGTGCTCGCCGCGTTCTCGCACGACCCTCGGCTTGCTCGGTTCGCGCGACTTGCGGGGCCCGACCTTCGCGTATGCGACGACCGCCTCGACGGGCCGATGGTGTTCATCAAGAACCCCGACGTCGTGAAAGGCAACGGCGATCTCGAGTGGCACGTCGATGACGGCGTCGGCGGCCATCCCGTGATGTGTCCACTCATTCAGGCCGGCGTGCAACTCGACTACGCCAACGCGTACAACGGGCAGTTGCTCGTACTCGCCGGATCGCACCACTACGCGAAGCATTGGCTCATGCGGGGCCAAGAAGGCGACCTACCGGTCGTCGCCCTCGACACCGAGCCGGGCGACCTCACGTTGCACTATGGCGACACGATGCACACCACGCCTCCGCCGCTGTCGAATGATGCGGGGCGGCGCGTGCTCTATTACAAGTTCGCCGAACCGAAGACGTTCGAATGGATACCCGCGGGTTGTCACTACAACGACGTGTTGTTCCGGCCCGATCCCAACGGGCGTGTCGCCACGCGCGCAACGAGCTGGGACTGACTTCGCTGCGTCGACGACTCTGTCTTTACGAGTAGTACGCGTTCACGTCGGCGATCAGATGCGTCGCACCCAATGTGTAGAGGCAGACCTTGCCGTCGTCGCCGACTTTGGCAATGACCAAGTTCGCGATCGTGACACCCGCGGAATAGTTGATGTTCGACGCGTTGGGGCGTGGTGATCCACACGGGAAGACGGTGACGAACGCGTCGCCCTGCGGCGCGGTGACGGTGATGTTCAAGACGACCGCGGTGGCGCCGCCGGGGACACCGCCACGACCTGTCACCGGCAGCTCGGTGACCGAGTCGGCCGGCCGCAGCCCGATCGCGGCGGAGACGCCGTCGATGGTGGCCGCGCCCGGTCGCGAGTCGAGCAACCGCGCCGGCACCAGCGAGGCCGACGACGAGCTGTCTCGGAAGTACGCGTTGACATCGACGATGAGTTGCGTCGCCGCCGACGCGAAGAAACAGACGTTACCCGCGACGCCGATCTTCACAACAACCGCGTTGGGGATCGTCGCGCCCGCCTCGAAATTGACGTTCGATGCGTTGGGCTGCGGACTGCCGCAAGGGTAGGCAGTGATGTAACCGGGCGCCTGCGCTTGGTTCACCGTGACATTGAGGGCAACCGCGGTCGCGTTGGCCGGGACCCCACCTCTACCGGCAACCGACAGTTGGGTGACCTCGTTGGCTTCGAGCGGACCGAGGTTCTCGTACAACCCATCCACCGTCGGTGAGTCGGGGCGCGTGTCGAGCAACCGCGCGGGAACGAGCGAGCCGAACGCGGTGCTGTCGCGGTAGTAGGCATTGACGTCGACGATGAGTTGGGTCGCGGCTGATGTATAGAGACACACGTTGCCGCCGACACTCACTTTGGCGATGACCGCGTTGGCGATGGTCGAACCAGTTTGATAGTTGAGGTTGCTCGCGTTCGGTTGCGTGCTGCCGCAGGGGTACACGGTGATGTAACCCGTGCCTTGCGCACCGGTCACCGTGACGTTGAGCGCGACTGTGGTTGCGTCGATGGGCACACCGCCACGACCCACGACCTGCACCGCAGTCGTGGTGTCGGCGTCACGTACGTCGCCGCCATCGTCGATACCGTCGATCGTGGACCCGCCGGGTCGCGTGTCCAACAAGCGCGCCGGCACTATGGAAGCGAACGACGGCGGCTGACCGATGCCCGATGCGATCACTTGCGTGAACGCGGCGTGTGCATTGATGTCGGCAGCGAACCCGAGCTCGCCGCGTAGGTTGCGACCGAAGGTGACTACGGAGCCATCGCCTCGCACAATCAGCGAGTGGTTGTCGCCGCCGGCCATCCCGGTGGCGTTCGTCAGGCCCGTGACCGGTGTCGGCGCAACCGGGGTCACGGTACCGGTGTTGGTGGACGAGCCCAATTGACCGTACAGATTGGGGCCGAAGCCGACCACGGTGTGATTCGCCAGCAGGACGAGCGAGTGATGGCCGTCGCCGGAAATCCCGATTGCCGCGGAGATTCCGAGCACGCGCGTCGGCGACGGATTGGCGGTCGAGTTTGCGGTGCGACCGAGCTCGCCATTGGCATTGGAACCGAATGCAAACACCCCGCCGTCGGACGTCAACGCGAGGCTGTACTGCTTGCCCGCAGAGATGGCGGTGACACTCGTCAGCAACTCGATCTTCGTCGGTGTCGGATTGCTGGCGACGACACCGCTGTTGGTCGTGTTGGCGAGCTGGCCGTAGAAGTTGGAGCCGAATGCCCATATGTTGCCGTCGGCACCGAGCGCCAGACTGTGGTCCGATCCCGCGGCGATCGAGATGATGTTCGACAAGCCCGGTATCTTCACCGGTGTCGTCGTCATGGTGCCGACGGGGACCGCTTCGCCCAATTCCCCTTTGCCGTTGGTGCCGAAGCCCCAAACGGTGCCGTCGCTGCGCAACGCGAGCGTGTGCTCTAGCCCTGCAGCGATTGCGGTCACGCTGGTGAGGCCGGCGACCAGGGACGAGCTCGGATTCGGCGTATTGGTGCCGGCGTTGGCCGATCGACCGAGTTGGCCGTACAAGTTGTTACCGAACGTCCACACCCTGCCGAAGCTGTCGAGCCCGACGCCCCAGTTGTCCCCGGCCTCGATGGCAACCAAATTGCTCGGACCGATCCCCGAAGGGACCGGGTTGGGATTCGACGTGCCGTTGTTCACCGAGTTGGCCAACTGACCATAGGTGTTCAGACCGAAACCCATGGCGATGCCATTGGACCCGAGCACGAGGCTGAAGTCGTCGCCGGCGGCGACAGTGCGTCCGAAGTTCGTGAACGCGGCGGCGGGTTGCGCCGACCCGATCACCCCGGCGCACAGCGCGGCCACGGAAGCGACCAGGGTCAATTTCGCGACGAACCTCAAAGGGCGGGTGCGCTTCAACGGGGCCTCCCCGGTTGTGAATCGGCAGACAGTAGCTCAATGACTCTCGTTGGTCTTCGGAGGGACATCGACCGAACTGCGCCCGCCGCGAGAGAGGGCTTGGCTGCGCGCGAGTTGTTGCGAATTAGGGCATCCACAAGCTGGTTGCGCGACCCATTCGCGGTGCGGGCGAACACTTGACACCCGATCGGGCACAACGCAAGGATCGCTCGGCTGGACGTCGGACATTCACAACCGCAAGAACGGGCGAGGTAGAGCGAGATGGAGCTCTTGGAAGCGATGCGGACGTGTCGGGCGATCCGGCGATTCCGTCCCGATCCGATTCCCGACGCTGCGCTGCGCTCGTGTTTGCAAGCGGCGGTGTTCGCACCGTCAGGGTCGAATCAACAGAAGTGGCGAATCTGCGTATTGCGGTCTGCCGCCGCTCGTCAACTGCTCGGCGCGACATACAAGAACGGTTGGACCGAATACGCGAATCTGATGAACCTCGACAAGCCCGACCCGAACGACAACTCGCGTCGAGCGCGGTTCACCCGAAGCATGTTCGAGCTCGTGGAAAACTTCGATCGCGTCCCCGCTTACGTGCTCTTTTGTGCCGAGCGGACCCCGTTCATGGAAGAGCTCTATACAGGCGCATCGATCTATCCCGCGATGCAGAACTTCATCCTGGCCGCCCGATCCCACGGATTGGGGACGGTGGTCACCACTTGGTACCGGCACTGCGAACCCGAACTCCGTGAACTCGTGGGCGTTCCGGACGGGTGGGTGATTGCGGCGCTGCTTCCCGTCGGCTACCCGAAGGGAGCGCACGGTCCCGTCCGGCGCCGACCCGTCGAGGAGATGGTGTGCATCGACCATTGGGATTCGAAGATGCCTTCGGAGACATGACCGATGTTCGACAACTTCCACCTGCCGCCGCTCGAGCAGCGAACGATCGCGGCGACCCTGGAGCGTGGCGCACAGGCGCACCCGGACAAGGTGGCGCTCATCGACACGCAATCCTGTCTGACCTACGGCGAGCTTCTCGACATGTCGATGCGAACCGCCGGCGCGTTGGCGCAACTCGGCGTGGCCCGGGGCGACCGGGTGCTTCTGATGTTCGACAACCATGTCGACTTCGCTCTCGCTTGGTTCGGTTTGGCACTCCTCGGCGCGGTCGAGATTCCGGTCAACACGGCGTACAAGGGCGCACTCTTGGCGCATGTCGTCGATACCTCGGGGGCCACGACCGTGATCGCCGAGAGTCATTACCTCCCACGATTCGACGAGCTCTCGAGCAGAGCAGCGCTCTGTCGCGCGATCGTGCGGGGCGAGCATCCGGGTCGGGCGTCACTACCTATCATCGACTGGCTCGATGTCCGCGGCTCAGGCGTCGCGGCGATCTACCGCAACACCTTTCGTGATGTGGCGGGGATCATCTACACGTCGGGCACAACCGGCCCGAGCAAGGGTGTCGTCACCTACGAAGCGCACGCGTACAACTACTCGACGCCGGTCGCTCTCGGTGCGCCTACGCACGAGGACGTCAGCTATGTCGCGCTGCCGCAGTTCCATGTGGGCGGTCATATGTGTGGCATCTACGCCGCTGTCATCGCGGGCGCGACCGCGTACGTGCCGGCGCGGTTCTCCACCACCGACTTCTGGGACGATGTCGCCCGCGTCAAGGCGACATTCGCAACGCTTGTCGGTGCAATGGTGAACTTCCTGTTGTCCGAACCGGCATCGGCCAGTGATTGCGCAACATCGCTGCGCCGCGTTGCCCTCGCGCCGATTTCCGGGCGTACGAAAGAGTTTCTCGAACGCTTCGGGATCGAGGGTTGCAGCGGATACGGCTCGACCGAGGCGGCCTCGCCCCTTTGCGTACCCTTGGGCGCGGCGCTGGTGCCCTTCGCGATCGGGTGGCCGCGTCCGGATTACGAAGCGCGCGTCGTCGACGAGGACGACCAACCGGTCGCGCTCGGTGATGTCGGCGAACTGGTCATCCGACCGCGTGAACCCTGGACCATCATGGGTGGCTACGCGGCCGACTCGGACAAGACGCTCACCGCGTGGCGCAACCTCTGGTACCACACCGGTGACGGCGTTCGGCAACGATCAGAGGATGGGCAGTTCATCTTGGTCGACCGGCTGAGTGACTCGATCAGGCGCCGGGGCGAAAACATCTCGTCGTATGCGGTCGAAGCAGCGATCAACGCGCACGCAGACGTCGTCGACAGCGCCGTTGTCGGCGTACCCGACGAGGACTCCGGCCAGGAAGTGCTGGCAATAGTGGTCGTTCACCCGAACACCACGCTCGATGGCCTCGGCCTGCTCGAGTATCTCGTCGATCAGTTGCCGCATTTCATGGTGCCGCGGTACATCCGATTCGTCTACGAAGACTTCGAGCGCAGCCCGTCGGGCAAGATTCGCAAGGACCTGCTGCGATCGATCGGGACGAACGGCGCGTGGGATCGTCGCTCGGCCGATATCCGCGTGACTCGCGATGGTCTCGTCCGCAACGCAGATGGCCCGCAGTAGTCAGCCCGCGAGCTCAATCGTCTGAACGAGGTCATATGGCAACGACGGACAACGTCGAACGAGTGGTGCGAGCGTGGGAAGGGCGTTCGTACGACGCGTCATGGACGTTGAAAGATACATTGCTCTACGCGCTGGCGGTCGGCGCTCGACCGTCACGCGAGCTGCCGTTCGTCTACGAACGCTATGGCCCCAGAGTGCTCTCCACATTTGCCACGCGATTGGCGAGGGAAGCGCTCGAAGACTTTGGCACCTACTTGATGCGAGCGGGCTTCACCACCGTCTTGTATTCCACTTCGGTCGAGTCCTACGAGACCCTGCGACCCGAGTGTGGAGACGCAACGACTCTCGCGAGTGTCGGCGACCTGCGCAACGCGGGTCGCCACTTGCTGGTCGAACTGCTCGCCGCGACGACGATCGACACCAGGTCCGTCGCTTCCATCGTCCACACGATCTGGGTTCGTGATTCTGCAATCGAAGGTCTGCCTTCGGCATCCACTTCGGCGGGCGGTCCTGATCGTGCAGAGGCGTTTCGATTCGAAGACGAGGTACGCGATGAGCAGTATGCACTGTGGCGCCTCCAAGAGAACCTGTCGCTCGATCGGCCGTTCCCTGACGAGCTCCACATCGACCCGGAGTACAACGAACAGCACGGTTTCGGGCCTCCCTTCATCCCCGGCGAGTGCACACTCGGTTTCGCCGGCCGGGCAGTGGTGCACTGGACGGGTGAGGACACTGCGATGACGCGCATGGCAGCCCGCTTTCGGCATCCCGTTGTCCCCGGCGATCGTCTGATCACCACTGTCCACCGGGCGTCGAATGTCGAGGCGGCATTCGAGGTGCACAACCAAGATGGGCGTCTTGTACTCTCCGACGGCTCGCTCACCTACGCGGTGGTCCGCGCGTTGGGATCATGAGCGCGGAGAATCTTCGATTGCGGAGTTGGTCGTGACGAGTTACGTATTGGTACACGGGGGAGCGCAGGGCGCGTGGTGCTGGGATCGGCTCGTGCCGCTGTTGCGCGACGCGCCCGGTGTGAACAGCGTGGTCGCCGTCGATTTGCCGGGTCACGGAGCAAACCGGTTGGCCGATCATCGTCACATCGGCTTGCACGACTCGGCGCGCACAGTCGTCGACGCGGTGTTGGCGAACGAACTCTCCGATGTCGTGGTGGTGGGTCACGCGATGGGCGCCATCGCGGTGATCGAAGCGGCGCCGAGCCTGACGGATCGGCTTGCCCACATTGTGTTTCTCGCCGGGATGGTTCCGAACGAAGGCATGAGCGCGGACGACATGCTCGCGACTCGTTTCGATGATGCGCCGAGCCAATGGGAACGTATCGCCGCGACTCCGCAGCGCGAAGTGTACGGCGCCGACATGGACGAGATGACTGCGGAGTGGTTCTTCGCTCACTTGACTCCTCCTGAGGATCGGCCGCACAAGCCACCGCGCACTCCTGTCCATGTGAGTCGACTGCCGCCGAATGTGCGGGTGAGCTACATCGTGCAGACCCACGACCAGTCGTTCGCGCCTGAGCTACAGCGAAGAATGATCGCGAATTTGCACAGCCCTCAGGTGTTCGAGATCGACGCCGGCCGAAACTCGATGATCACACGACCGGCTGAATTGGCGGCGCTGTTGGTGCGCAACCGGTAAGGCGCGCACGACGAAAACGCGTCCGGTTACAGGCACCTGCGAGCTGTTGTAGGTTTGGGCCTGTCGCTGCGACGGGGAGCGTGAACCAATGGTCGGTGATCGCAAATGTTCGCGGGTTGCGTTGATAGCTGCAATTTGTCTGGTGGCAGCTGCTTGTGGTGATGCCAAAGATGGCGGCGCCGCGAACACAACGGTTGGTTCTGGGACATCCCAAGCCTCGTCGACATCGCTTGTGCCGCAGTCGGGCGGCACGTTGACGGTCGCGACGTATCAGGAGACCATGGGTCTCGATCCCATCGTCTCGACCGGTGGCGGCATCACGGGTGGAACCGAGATGGCGGCGATCTTCGACACGCTCACGCGTTACAACACCGAGACCAACAAGATCGAGATGCGCACGGCCGAGTCGGTTACGGCCAACGCCGATTCGACCGAATGGATCGTGAAGATCAAGCCGGGCATCAAGTTCACCGACGGCACCGACTACGACGCTGACGCAGTGTCATACGGCATTCTGCGCCACGTTTCCGGCCTCATTCCGGGGATCCCGGCGTGCGAGGAACTACGGGCCTGTCCCCGCAACGCGATCTCCTCAGCGGGGTACATGGGTGGCAACCTCAAGGCGGTGCAGGTCGTCGACAAGCTCACGTTGAAGGTCACGATGAGTCAGCCGTTCCCCACTTTCCCCGCGGCGTTGGCGGGGTCGTCCGGCATGATTCCGTCGCCGACTGCGTTGAAGGCTGCGTGTCCGGCTGACAAGGCGAAGTCACCGCGTGATTGTCCGTTCAACCTCAAGCCAGTGGGCGCCGGCCCTTTCGTCATCGATCAGTTCTCGCCGAAAGAGTCGATCACGATGAAGAAGAATCCCTCCTACTGGAATGGTCCGGTCTATCTCGATGGGCTGAAGTTCGTGAACTTCGGGGACAGTGGCGGCGACAAGACCTATGAGGCACTCAAGCTGGGGACGGTCAATGTCGCCGTTCTGCGGACGTGGCCGGCGGTG
>JBDTLT010000218.1:0-9287 GCA_039934635.1 Acidimicrobiales bacterium | reverse complement strand
GTGTCGGAGGGGGGACTTGAACCCCCACACCCTTGCGGGCGCCAGCCCCTCAAGCTGGTGCGTCTGCCTATTCCGCCACTCCGACGTGGACACCGCTTCCGGTGCGGCCTCGAAGCATAGCGGGCGCCCCTCCCCTGCCCCACGGCCTTTCGAGGCTCAGCTCGGATACAGCACCAGTTGGGTACAGCGGAACAGCGCGATCTTGCGCTCTCCGGCCCGCACCACCGCATCCCAGACCTGCGTGGTGCGCCCGGCGTGAGCGACGGTGGCCTCGCAGAGGATCGCACCCTCCCGGGTTGTGCCGAGGAAGTTGCTCTTCAGTTCGACCGTCGTGAAGCTCGAGGCGCCCTCCGGCAGGATCGTTCGTACGCCGAACCCGCACGCCGTGTCGGCCACCGTGAGCACCGCCGCGGCATGAAGAAAGCCATTCGCCGCAAGGTGGTGCGACTCGATGTCGAGCGCCGTCTGCACGAAGCCGGGCCGCGCCTCGATGACCCGCATCCCGACGAAGCTGGCGAAATGCTCGGGCGTCAGTTGGTTGAAGTACGCGGCGTCGAACTCCGGACGGTCCATCCCCGCCGACGCTACTGCGCGAGCCAGATCCGTTCGATGTCGAACAGGCCTTCCGCGTCGCTGGTCACGCCGCGCACCGTGGCGCCAAGCGCATACACCGACCGGTACCGCACGATCGGCACGACCGCCGACAGGCTCAGCACGCGATCTTCGAGCGCCACGTACTTCGCCACCCGTGCGCCCGGGTCGGCCGCGCTGCGAGCCGCAGCAATGAGCTGATCGCTCTGCGCATCCTTGAACCCGAAGACGTTGTCGATCGTCTTCGAACCGAAGAGCGGTGTCAGGTACGCGTCGGGCGACAAGTAGGTGCCGATCCATCCGAAGCGGAACAGCTCGGCGGCGCCACTCGCCACGAACGTGTTGTACTCCTCGAACGTATGACTACGCGGCTCGGCCGGCACGCCGACCGCCACCAAGGACTGCGCGATTGACGTTGCGATCTCGGCCTCGCGTCCCGCGGCATCGACGTAGTAATCGACGTGCACCGTCGGCGCCGGCGCGCCCGCGAGCGCGGCGGTCACCATCTGCTTGGCCGCAGCAACATCGAACGCGCACGCCGCGGCACAGGCATCGTCGCGATAACCCGGCAAGTCCGACGGGATGAAGCCGTTGGCCAGTTCGCCCGACTGTGCGAAGTACTTGGCCCGTATCGCTTCACGATCGATGGCCTTGACGATCGCGGAGCGCAGGGCAGCGTTGGCAAGCGCCGGCGCGGTCACGTTCATGCCGTAGAAGAAGCTGCCGCCGTTGTTCGATCGCACGTTCGCGACCGAGGCCTCGATTGCCTGGTCGGGCGGCGCCGATGCCACCTGCACGTCGCCCTTCGTGAATAGTGCATAGCTCGCGGCGGCGTCGGCGGACAGCGTCACGTTGACGCCGTCGAGTAGCGCACGCGAGCGCGGCGAACGCACCAGCTCGAGCTTGTCGGCAGTGCGATTCTTGAGTGTGAACGGCCCACTCGCTATCGGTGTACCGATGAGAGCTCCCGTGGCGTCAAAGCCTTCCTTCGCCACGACGCCGAACGCAGGACTCGCAAGTAGCTCGGGCAGCATCGAAAACGGTGAGTCGAGCACGACGACGAGCTTCGCCGGGTCGGTGGCAATCAGACCGGCAACGGTTTCGGTCCGCCGCGCCATGAAATCGTCGTAGCCCTTCAGCCCGGCGAGCTGCACTGCCGACAACGCCGCCGTGCCCCGCGCCGCGAGCCGTTCGAGTGAGAACTTCACGTCGGTGCTCGTGATCGCCCGTCCGGTCGAGAACTGCGCGTTCGCCGACAGCTCGAACGTCCACGTCAAACCGTCATCGCTGACACTCCACGACTTTGCCAACGCCGGCGTCAATGCCGAAGCGGCACTGTCCCACCGCACGAGCCCGTCGTAGAGCATGTCGAGCACGACCCGCTGGCCGGTCGACGCTTCGTTCGCGCGTGCAGGGTCGAGCGTGTCGACACCGGTCAGCGCCACGGTCAACGTGCCGCCCTCGTGCACGGATTCTTTCTCGACCTCCGTCACGCGCTTCGCGTTGACGTCCGCGCCGTCGCCCTGTTTAGGGCTCGAACATCCGGCGACCGCGACACAACAGATCGCAAGGGACGCGACACGTCGCAGATTCGGTCGAAAACGACGGGGACGCACCCCTCTTCATCGGCACAGTCGCGGGACCGATGGAGGTCGAGCAAAGTAGGCCGAACGGCCCTTTCGGATAACCGCAGGACGCTGCGTCAGCGCAAGAAGAGCGCGAGCGAAATCGTCGTGAACGCGAACGTCAAACCGAGGATGACCGTGATGCGGTCGAGGTTGCGCTCACCCACGCTCGTCGCGGCAGCAGTGGCACCGAGCGCACCGCCGAACATGTCGGACAGACCACTGCCCCGACCGCTGTGCAGGAGCACGAAGAAGACCAGCGCGAGCGAGACGATCACGTGCAGGATCAGGGTAAACACCATCATGGGGGTCAGCTTACCGGAGCTTGGCGGAGCCGCTACGCCAGGCGGAAGTTGCAGATGCGGGCGAACTCGTCGGCATCGAGGCTGGCCCCGCCCACGAGTGCGCCGTCGATGTCGGGCATGGCCATCAGGGCCGCGGCGTTGGACGACTTGACCGACCCGCCGTACTGAATGCGCACCGCAGCGGCGCAGTCGGCGCCCCACCGGGCCTTGACAATGCCCCGGATGTGCCCGCACACGGCCTGTGCATCCTCCGGCGTGGCGTTGAGCCCGGTGCCGATGGCCCAGATCGGCTCGTACGCGATCACCAGGCGGGCGACGTCCTCGGCCTTGACGTCGGCCAGGCAATTCACCGTCTGGCCGCTGACCTTGTCCTCGGTGGTGCCGGCCTCACGCTCGTCGAGCGTCTCGCCGACGCACAGGATCGGCGTCATCCCCCACTTGAGAATCGCCCGCACCTTCAGATTGACGTGCGGGTCGAGCTCACCGAACAGCTCACGGCGCTCGCTGTGCCCGGCAATCACATAGCGCACGTTCAGCTTCGCCAGCATCGCCGGTGAGACCTCACCGGTGAATGCGCCCTTTTCTTCCCAATGGCAATGCTGCGCGCCGAGTGCCACCGGGATGTGGTCGGCTTCGAGCACGGTCTGCACCGACCGGATGTCGGTGAACGGAGGATGGATCGAGACGTCGACCTCCTCGTAATCGTCCTTCGACAGTGCGTACGACAGCTTTTGCACTGTCTGTATCGCCTCGAAGTGATTGTGGTTCATCTTCCAGTTGCCACTGATCAACGGTTTGCGGGCGCTCATGTTCATCCTCGCGTCGAACTGCTGGGTCTCTGCGCTATGCGGGTGCGTTTGATGCGGTGCGCAATGCCTCGAGGCCGGGTAGGTCTCCCTGCTCGATCAACTCGAGCGACGCACCGCCGCCGGTCGACACCCAATCGACCCGGTCGGCGAAGCCGAACTCCTTGACCGCGGCCGCGCTGTCGCCCCCGCCGATCACCGTGAATGCTTTGGTATCGGCCACTGCCTGCGCCACGGTGCGCGTGCCGGCTTCGAAACGCGGATCTTCGAACACACCCATCGGACCGTTCCACAGCACCGTGCGCGCGTCGAGGATCACATCGGTGAACTCGGCGGCCGTGCCCGGGCCGATGTCGAGGCCCATCCATCCGTCGGGGATGTTGACGCCCAACTGACGAACATCGCCGCCCGCCGATGGATCGCCGATCTTCCCGCCAGGGCCCAACGCCACGATGTCGCTCGGCAGATGGATCACCTTGCCCGACGCCAGCAGCCGCGCACAGGTTTCGACCATGTCGGCTTCGCACAACGAGGAGCCGATCGAATAACCCTGGGCCTTGAGGAACGTGAAGCACATGCCGCCGCCGATGATCAGCGAATCGACGATGTCGAGCAACGCTTCGACCACGCCGAGCTTGTCGCTGATCTTGGCGCCACCGAGGATCGCCACGAACGGACGCTTCGGGTGGGCGCGCAATCCCGTGAGCACCTCGACTTCTTTGGCCAACAATCGCCCCGCCGCCGACGGCAAGAACTGTGGCGGCCCCACGATCGACGCGTGCGCGCGATGCGAAGCGCCGAAGGCATCGTTGACGTAGAGATCGAAGCCCTTGATCAACTCCTGTACGAACGCGGGATCGTTCTTCTCTTCGCCCGCATTGAAACGCAAGTTCTCCAACAAGCCGACCGAGGGCGCAAGCATTGCAAGGTGTTCGCGCACGGGCTCCATCGAATACTGCGGATCGGGCTTGCCCTTGGGCCGGCCGAGATGGCTGCACGCGGTGACATTGGCACCGCGCTCGACGAGCCATTCGATCGTCGGCAACGCGGCGCGCATACGCAGATCGTCGGTGATCACACCCTTGCTGAGCGGCACGTTGAAATCGGCGCGCAGCAACACGTTCTTGCCGGTGATGTCCCCCAGATCTTCGAGTTGGGGAACCCTCACTTCTTGGCGACCTTGCGCTTCGGCGACTTTTTGCCGATGTAGGAGACGAGATCGACGAGACGGTTGGAGTAACCCCACTCGTTGTCGTACCAACCGCAGATCTTGACGAGATTGCCGATCGCCATCGTCAAGCCCGAGTCGAACGTGCACGATGCCGGCGAACCGACGATGTCGGTCGACACCAACGGCTCTTCGCTGTATTCGATCACCTTGCCCAGTCGACGATCCTTGGCCGCCTTCTTGAACGCCGCGTTGACCTCGGCGATGGTGACGTCACGGCTGAGGATCGCGGTGAAGTCGGTGATCGAACCATCAGCCACCGGCACGCGGAACGAGGTGCCGTCGAGACGGCCCTTCATCGCCTGCAGTACCAGACCGGTCGCCCGGGCCGCACCCGTCGACGACGGCACGATGTTGATGGCCGCGGCGCGCGCCCGGCGCATGTCGCTGTGCGGGCCGTCGACCAACAGTTGATCGCCGGTGTACGCGTGAATCGTCGTCATGAGGCCTTTGTCGACGCCGAACGCGTCGTCGAGCACCTTCACCATCGGCACGAAGCAGTTGGTGGTGCACGACGCGTTGGACACGACGAAATGCTTGGCCGGGTCGTAGGTGTCCTCGTTGACGCCGAACACGAACGTGGCGTCGGCGCCATTGGACGGTGCACTCACGATGACGCGCGGTGCGCCGGCCTCGAGGTGGAACGCGGCCTTCTCGCGATCGGTGAAGATGCCGGTGGACTCGACAACGACGTCGACACCGAGGTCGCCCCACGGCAGCGTCTTGGGATCGCGCACGGCCAACACCTTGAGCAGATCTCCGTCGACCGAGATGCCGTCCTTTTGCACCTTGATGTCGTATTCGAGGCGACCGAGCACCGAGTCGTACTTCAAGAGGTGCGCCATCGCGGCAACCGACCCGAGGTCGTTGACGGCGACGAAGTCGATGTCGGCGTTGCGCTTCTTCGCCGCACGCAAGAAGTTACGGCCGATGCGGCCGAAGCCGTTGATCCCAACGCGGACGGTCATTCGCAAGATCCTCTCTCAGTGGCGAAAAATGTCGCTCTATGGCAGCACGTCACGCGGCCCAATGCCACATCGTCGCTGGCCACACCGACGACGATAACCCGGCCGGACTCAATGGCGACGCCAATGCGTCAGTTGTGTATGTCGCGGTGCGCCACGGTCGGGTCGTAGCCCAGCCGGCGCAGCATTGCCGCCACCTGCTCGGTGATGACAACCGACCGGTGGTGACCGCCGGTGCAGCCGAACGCGATCGTGAGATATGACTTGCCCTCCTGCACGAATTGGGGCATGACCAGGCTCAGCAAGCGTTCGAGCCGCTCGAGGAAGGGCGCCGTCGCGGGCTGGCCCATCACGTAGGCCGCGACCGCGGGGTCGAGGCCGGACTTCGGCCGCAGTTCGTCGACCCAGTGTGGGTTGGGCAGGAACCGGCAATCGATCACGATGTCGACATCGATCGGCAGGCCGTGCTTGTAGCCGAACGACAGCACCCGCGTGTGCATGCCCACACGCGGCGACTCGTGGCCGAACAGGTCGACGATGCGATCGCGTAATTGGTGCACGTTGAGATCGGTCGTGTCGATGACGATGTCGGCTTCGGCTTTGACCTCTTCGAGCGCGCGCCGCTCGTCTTCGATGGCATCGACGACGCTCTTGGTCATCGCAAACGGATGGGGACGACGGGTGTTCTCGTAGCGCCGTACGAGCACGCTGCTCGCCGCCTCGAGGAACACGATGCGCACCCGCACACCGCTGTGGCGCACGTCGGCCAGCGCCGGGATCACCTCTTCGTGACCCGTGGTCCCGAGCACGATCACCATGCGCTCGTACTTGCCCCCGGCGGCCGACGGCAGCTCGGCCACGAGCGGCACGAGCGCGAGGGGCACGTTGTCGATCTTGTACCAGCCGAGATCTTCGAGATTGTTCGCGACGGTGCTACGACCCGCCCCCGACAACCCCGCGATGACGACGATCTCGCTCATCGGTCGGAGGCTACTGGACGCGTCGCCCGGACCTGACCGGATACCGCAGTCACAAGCGTTCACAGTGCATGAAAAGCAGCCGCGGGATCGTGGCCGCCTCGGCGTATTCGGTCGCCCGCGCGATGAACCCGGGCGGCGGTGCCGGCTCGTGCATCTGGCGGATGAACAGGCCGGCCGCGGCCATCGCGTTGACATAGCGACTCAGCGGACGGTGCACATAGGGCAAGTGCACGTCCTTCGCGATCTCCTCGATCTCGATCGACTCGACGAGGTACGGCCCGATGCGCCAGTACTGCTCGGGCGGTTCGATCATGTGGTCGTCGATCCAACCGCTGCCCGGTGTCTGCAACAACGGATGGTTGAGGAAGAACAAGAAGCGGCCACCCGGCGCCAGCACGCGACCGACCTCGGCGATGGCCGAGTCGACATCGACGATGTGCTCGAACACGAGGCAGGCCACCACCGCGTCGAACGACCCGTCCGCGCACGGCAGTGCCGAGGCTTCGGCCCGCGCGTAGAGCGGGCCGCCGGCGCGGTGTTGCGCCTCGACGATCTGCGCGATGGTCGGGTCGAGTCCGAGGACGAACTCCGCGCCGGCGCCGTGCGCGACGCGAGCAATCTGGCCTTCGCCGCAGCCGATGTCGAGTACGCGTCGCGCGCCCTCGAGGTGTTCGGCCGCGAGCGGGATGATCTGCTCGTCGTACTCCGGGTCAGTGCCTTCGGTGAACCCGTCTTGCCACCATTGCGCGTGCGCTTCCCACAGGTCGCGATCAGTCATCGTTCATCCGCAGGTGCGCCAGCGCGGCCGCCACGCGCGACGCTCCCGCCGCGCCCGCGGCCGGCGGCGCGTGCAAGTGTTCGTAGATCGCGGACGCGACTTGGTCGGGCAACCAAGTGAGCGCTTTGAGGTCGTCGAGGGTGGCCTTCTTGATCGCGGTGACGCCGCCGAGCTCTTTGAGTAGACGCTTCTTGCGCGTCGGGCCGAGGCCGGGGATGTCGTCGATCGCCGAGCGAGTCATGCGCTTGTTGCGTAACTGACGGTGATACGTGATGGCGAATCGGTGCGACTCGTCACGGATGCGTTGCAGCAGATACAGCGCCTCTGATTGGCGGGGCAGGCGGATCGGCTCGCTACGCCCGGGCACGAACACTTCTTCGAACTGTTTGGCCAACCCGCACACGGGGATCTCGTCTTCTAGCCCGAGCTCGCGCAGTACCCGCACGGCCACCCCCAGCTGACCCTTGCCGCCGTCGACGACCAACAGTTGCGGCGGATACGAGAACTTGCCGCCCCGCTCCGCGATCGGTTTGGCGACGTCATCGAGGTATGCGGTGAAGCGCCGCGTCAACACTTCTTCCATCGCGGCGAAGTCGTCATTGCCCGGCACCGACTTGATCTTGAAGCGGCGGTAGTCGCTCTTCTTGGGCAGGCCGTCTTCGACGACGACCATCGACCCCACGTAGTCACTGCCCTGTACGTGGCTCATGTCGAAGCACTCGATGCGCAGCGGCGCTTCGGGCAACTCGAGATGGTCGCGCAACTCGTTGAGCGCCTGTGCCCTCGAATTGTGATCGGTGGCGCGACGCAGCCGGTGCCGCGTGAACTCTTCTTTGGCGTTGCGGTTGACCGTTTCGAGTAACGCTCGCTTGTCGCCGCGCTGCGGCACTCGGATCTCGACCTTGGACTCGCGCAGCTCGGACAGCCACCATTCGTGCAGATCGCGCTCGTCGGCCTCCCATGGCACCAACACGTGCTTGGGGATGCCGAGCGGTGGCTCTTCGGCGTACATGCCCTCGAGCACGCGGTCGACCAGCTGCGCCGGCGTGAGGTCTTCGACCTTGTCGACGATGAAACCCTTGCGTCCGACGACCCGACCCTTGCGCACGAAGAAAACCTGTACGGCGGCCTCGAGCTCGTCGTCGGAGATGCCGATCACATCGATGTCCTCGTTGCGGTCGGCGACGATCTGTTGCTTTTCGATCGCGCGGCGCACGCTCGTCAGCCGATCGCGCAACCGGGCCGCCTGCTCGAACTCCATGCGATCAGACGAGGCGAACATCTGCTTTTCGAGCCGCTCGACCACTTCGTCGGTGTCGCCGTCGAGGAAGGCCAGCAGCTCTTGCACCAGCGCGTCGTATTTCGGATGGTCGATCTCGCCGACGCACGGCCCCGCACACTTCTCGATGTGGAAGAGCAGGCACGGGCGACCGAGCCGCTCATGGTGCGCGTACTTGTGTTCGCTGCACGTGCGGATGGGGAACGTGCGCAACAACAGATCCAACGTCTCACGGATGGCATACGCGTGGCCGTAGGGGCCGAAGTAGCGGACGCCCTTCTTCTTGGCCCCCCGCATGACCATGGCGCGGGGCCAGTCTTCGTTGAGCGTGACCGCGAGGAACGGATACGACTTGTCATCCACCAGGCGGATGTTGAACCGCGGCCGGTGCTGCTTGATGAGGTTGAACTCGAGCATCAACGCTTCGAGCTCGTTGCGCACCTCGATCCATTCGACCGTCGCCGCCGTGGTCACCATCTGCGCCGTGCGCGGTGTCAGCAGCGCCGGGTTGACGAAGTAGTTGGACAGCCGCGACCGCAGGCTCTTGGCCTTGCCCACGTACAGCACGCGCCCCTCGGCGTCCTTGAACTGATACGACCCCGGCGCGTCGGGGATATTGGCCGGCCGCTGAACCACGGACCCAGCCTACGGCCCCCCACCGACACCCCCGGAACTGTTGACTGTGCCAGATGGATGCTTCGATCTCCCGGGTCGCCGCGCTGGCGGCGGA
>JBDTLT010000217.1:0-9315 GCA_039934635.1 Acidimicrobiales bacterium | reverse complement strand
ACGAAGGGAGAGGTGCCCGATACGGCCCGCGATTCCGCTCGAGCGAAGTTCAGCGAGCTCGCCACGTTGGTTCGTGAACCGGTTCGAGCGATCGATATCCGGCTCATCCGCGAGCGAGATCCCGCGAACGAGCGGCCTTGTTCGGTGGAAGTGGTCTTCGACGTCGATGGCCGGCCCATACGAGCGCATGTCGCGGCCGAACGCATGCAAGAGGCGGTCGACGTGGCCGTTGCCCACTTGCATCGACGCATCGAGCGAGCCGAAGATCGCCTGCATCGAATCAACGTGCGCCGCGAGACGGGCGAGCCCACACCAGATGAATGGCGTCACGGCGACCTACCGACCGTGCGCCCACACTATTTCCCAAGGCCGGTCGACGAACGGGAAGTCGTACGGCGCAAGACGTTCGCGCTCGAGCCCATCACGCTCGACGAGGCGGCGTTCGATCTCGAGCAACTCGGCCATGACTTCCATCTCTTCACCGAGCTGCAAACGAGTGCGGACTGCGTCGTGCACCGCCGCGACGATGGTGACTTCGAGCTGTTGTGCACAGGTACTGCGTTGCCCGACGTCGCCCACGCGGCCGTGTCGATCCATCTGCAGGCCATGGCCGTGGTCGATTCGACCGTCGAAGCGGCCGAGGAACGGCTCGATGTCACCGACGAGCCCTTTGTTTTCTTTCGCTCGACCGACAACGGGCGGGGCAACGTCTTGTATCGACGGCGGGACGGGCACTACGGCCTCATCGTCAGCGCGTAGGGGAACCGAGCGAGCTCGCACACACATGGAGTCGAGCGGCGAAGTCGATGCTCAGCCTTCGTCTTCGTCGCTCGCTTCAGCGTCGCTCGGCTCGTCTTCGAACACATAGTGCTGGGCGACCAACAGGTCGTCGACCGCCGCGTCGTCTTCGTCCTCGGTGCTGCGGTAGGGAGGCTCGGGCTCTTCGTCCTCGAACCACGACGCCGGCGACAAGGCTTCTACTTCGCTGCTGTCCTCGCGTAGCGCGGGGTCGTCGAGCGGCGCCAACTGTGAGTCCGGGACGGACCGAATGGCGAGCTCCTCGCCGCTGCGCTCAAACCGTTCGGCCCCTTCGTCGTCCGGCGGTAGGAATTCCAAGACATCGTTGGGCAGTGCCTCGTGATGATGGTGCTCGAGTTGGGCCATTGCGACTCCTTGCTCAGTATCTCCATCGTTGCGTTGACCGACAACCGTCGGAAGGGTCCGAAGTCCCGACCGTGTCCCCGCGCCTTCAATCGGCATCACGGCGGCGCGGCACCGCGACAACCGTGAGATCGATCCCGACGATGCAGTCCTCGAGGATGTCGCGGGTTTGTTCGGCGTACGCCGTGAGTTCGGTGTAGCGATCCGAAAAGTGCGACAGGACGGTGCGCCGGGCGATGGCTCCACGGCCGATTTCGGCCGCTTCGCGCGCCGTGAGATGGCCGTGAGGTGCCGCGAGGGCCGCTTCGCTTTCGAGGTAGGTCGCTTCGATTACCAGTAGATCGGCACCCTCGGCGAGTTCGCTTGCCGCTGCGCATCGACGGGTATCCATCACCAACGCAAAACGCTGTCCTGGCGTCACGACGCTGACCTCCTCGATGTCGATGCGTCGCCCGTGCTGCTCGTACCAACCCTGCTTCTGCAACTTCCCGATCGCGGGGCCCTCGATGCCGAGATCGGTGATTTTCTCGACTTGAAGGTGACGGCGAGGTCCTTCCTCGATGCGCCAACCGAGGGTGTCGGTCGTGTGATCCAACGCCTTCGCGTCGAGACGCGAGTGTTCATCGAGCGCGATCGAATCGCCGTCGCTCATCGGATGCAGGCGGACCTCGAGCATGTCGGTGTCCCACACGGTCGCGGCCAGCAGCGCTTCGATGTGCCGGTGGCCGCGGGCCGGGTAGTGGAGATCGAGCGGCGACGGGTTGGGGTCGAGCGAACGGCGCTGGACGACGCCGGGCAGCCCGAGGCAATGATCGCCGTGGAAATGGGTGATGCAGATGCGGGTCAGGCTGGCGGCAGACGTGCGGGCGAGGAGCATCTGACGCTGTGTGCCTTCGCCCGGATCGAACAGGATCGCCTCGTCGTCCCAGCGAAGGAGGTAGCCGTTCTGGTTGCGCGTCGCGGTGGGGCTTTGCGCCGCGGTGCCGAGGATCGTCAGTGCCCGTGTCACGTCGTCGGGTCGAGCACGCGGCCGAGAAAGAGCACTGCCTTGGTCTCGAGGTCGCGCAGGACCACGATGAAGGGGCGGTCGACCGTCAACTGTACGGGGCCGACGGGCGCCGCGGATGCTCGGATGACGACTGCCGTGGCCGCCGCGGCTTCGGTGCCCTTTTCGTCGACATCGATGAAGGCTTCGTGCAGCACACCGGATACGTAGAGCTTTTCTGCCGCCGTGATCGCCGAGAGATCGGCGCGGTCCGGATCGAACAGGTTCGTGACGCCGAGGGCGGCGAGGGTGTCCACAAGATCCGCTTGCGTGCGGAATTTGAACTTCGGCAACGCGAGTTGCACCGACTGGTGTTCGATCTTGTCGACGAATGGCGCCGTTCCGTTCTTCAACGCCTGTGCGACCGCCGCATACTGGCCGACGTCGGGCACGATCACGTCCATCGCGAGTTTCCCTCCCGCGTAGGGAAGTTCGACCGTCTGCCAGCCCGCACCCTTCGCGTAGCCCAGCGACTCGGTCTGATGCATGAACGACGCGGTGACCGTCGATTGGTCGAGGCGGACGAAGCTGCCCTGGGCCGTCGCCGACGTCTCGAACGGTTCGGCCCACGAGGCCTTGAGGTAGATCGCGTTCGTGAGGACGAGGCGCGTGAGTGAGTCGAGGGCGTCCTTGGGAATCAGCTCAGGGATCTTCTTGGCGGTTCGATCGGACACCCATTGGTTGATCGCGCGCCGCGATCCCTCGATGTCGCTCGCATAGTCGACGACGTGCAGCCCCGCTCCGTAGTGAGCGGACAGGTGATCGAGAAACGGCGTCGCGAATGGATAGCCCTTTTGCGGCCACAGCGCGTTGGCAGTGGACAGGACGACCGACAGCTTTTTGCCGTCTTGTCCCACCACATCGCCGGTTCTCGTCGCGAGCGCTTGGTCGAGCGCATTGAAGCCAATGTCCGCGTCGATGCCGTCGAGATGGAGGACGCGATCGAGTTGCGCTTTCGTTTCGCCGGCGGCTCCCGCACGGGTCATCGCCAGCGCAACCGCGACGCTGTACGGGGACAGAAGGACGTTGCCGTCGATTGCGACACCGAGCTGCGTGAAGAGCTCCGCGCCGAAGCGATCGATAGCGGCAGCGACGGGCAGTCCCGCCGACGCCGTCGCCGCGGCGCGTGTCGAGTTGCCAGTGACGACATCGGCCTTGGCGCCATCGCCGCCGCAAGAGGCGATGAACATTGTCGCGACCACGAAGGCAGCGGTGGCCCGCGTCGCTCGGCCACCTCGGTTTCGACGGTGCATTCGTCTCACGTCTCCGCAGTGACCGGAACGATGACGACCGGTACCTGCGCATGGTTCGCGCACGCGTTTGCGACCGACCCGGTGAAGGCGCCCACGATGCCACTGTGGCCGCGGCGGCCGACGACGAGCAGTGCGGCATCCGCACTGTGTTCGAGCAGCGTGTGCGCGGGGTGTCCTTCGACGACCTCGCGGATGACCTTGATGGCGTGGGGGATCGCGGCTTGTTCGATGGCGCCATCGAGCGTGGCCTGCGCGCCGCCGACGAAGAAATCCGGCCCCGGCATCGTCACCATGCCGGTCGTATCGGCGAAGGCCGGGTACTCCCAAGTGGTGATTGCTCGAATCGTCGCGCCGGTCAACTTGGCGTAGGCGGCGGCCCACTGCAGTGCCGCGACCGAGTTCTCGGATCCATCGACTCCAACTACTACGTCCATGTTCATGTAGGGCCCTCTTGACTTCTCCAACGATTGGGGCGTTCGCCCATCGAGCACCTTAGGTAGCGGAGGTCTCGGTTGGGCAGGGTCGAAGGTCCTCGCCCACGTAGTGGCGTTCGAGCGCGGCGAGGATCGCCCCGCGCTCCGATTCGATCGCGACACGATCGTGACCGCCGTGCATCTCGCCAATCCGCGCTTCGATCGCCTCCACGGCCTCCGCGGTCTGCGCGTCGCCGAGTGCCAGACCGATCCAGCGAGAGAAGTCCCGACCGAGCGCGTGGTGCGCGAGGACGTCGGGGCTGCATCGGCACAATTCGCGATGGAACTCGGCGATGTTGGCCGCAGGTTCGCCGACCGTGTCGTCGTTCGCATTGCGAAAGTAGAAACGTCGGCTCTCGGGCAAGAGCCCAGCGGTGTACTTGTGCCAGTGGCGTACGTGGCCGGTTCGGCGGACGAGTGTCTGCACTCGCTTCAGCGCGGGTGGAGTGCCGTCGTCGGTGCGGCGCATGACAATTGCCTCGCGTCCGCTCGCTTGCTGTGCGACCGCGTCGAATCGCGCCGCGTCGCATCCGAACGATCGCAGGATTGCTTCGACGCTGTCCGCACCGGGAACGATGATCGCCACGTCGATCTGATCGACCACCGACTCGGGTAACGCCGCGGGTTCGAATGTCACGAGGAGATGACCCTTGCGGTTGGTGTCGAACAGCGAGCGCACGGCGCCTTCGCTCAGCAGCGATGTGTGTGCCTCGTCGAGCAGCATCCAGTGCGGCACACCACGCGCCGCGCGCAGCAACTCGACCGCGGCGGGTGCCCTGCGATAGAAGTCGCGCTGGGCTTCATCCGACTGCAGTGACAGGTCGACGACGACCGTCCCGAGGTGTTGTTGCACCAGCGCGACGATGTGCTCGACGGAGGGGGTCGAGCCGTCGCTGCCGACCACCACCACTCCAGGCAATTCGGTCAAGGCGGTGTGGTCGCCTTCAGGGTCGACTACGAGCAGCGAATAGTCGAGCTCGATCAGTTGCTCGGCGATGAGGCCGGCGATGTACGACTTGCCGCCCCCGCTGCGGCCGCAGACGAGTACGTCGATCTGGGACGCGGGAATCGTGACGGGGACCCCGTGTTCGTCGAAGCCGAGTTCGACGTGCCAACGGGTCGAACGCGCTCTCGCCGCGCCCCTGACGAACGGTCCCTCGAGCAACTCGATGACACCCGCCACATCGGGCGCGTGTGTCGTGATGTCGGCCTCGTGGCGCAGGCTCGGCACTGCATTCGCGACGGCCACCCCGAGCTCGCAGGCGCGGAGCAAGGCTTGGTCATTCTCACCGTCACCGACACCGACCGCGGAGTGTGCCGACATACCGAGCGCCCGCAGCCCGGCACGGACTCCGGTTCCCTTCGAGATCCCCGCGGGCAACACCATGAGCTCGGCACGGTTGGCTACGAGTTGCACGTCGAGCCCGAGATCGTCGATTGCGGCCTCGATCGAGAGCACGAATGTGCTGTGGGTCGCGAGGATGGCCGCGCCGCGGCGATGGGCCACGCCGCGAGCCTTCAGTGCATCCGAGAGCGATCGGGGCACCGGCGGGGCCAGCAGACGGCTTCGTTTGCCGTCCCACAACACCGCGCCATTCTCGGCGACAACCAAGTCGACATTGTTGCCGACGTCGGGAAAGACCTGGAGGAGCTCGTCGAGTATCCGGCCCGTGACGAGCAGGACGCGCCCGCCGTTGTGGCGCCATTGTGCCAGCAGTTCGAGGACATCGTGCCGCGGAGACCCGTCCGCCGTGAGCGTGCCGTCGTAGTCCACCGCGATCGCACGAAACCATCCTGACGTGCGTGCGTGATCCATCGTCATCATGGTCGCGCTTCGATGCAACGGTGCCCACGGACCAAGGTCCCTAGCTCATCGGATGGTCAGTCATCCGGTAGAAGAAGTGTTTGTCGGCGAGGCTTGGTCGTCGCCGCCGCACGCGGAGAGCACGAGCGCGAGTGACAACGCAATGGCCCATGCGCTGAGGTACATGCGCGTTCTCACTACAGCTTTTGCGCGACGAGCTGCGCGTGCTCCGGCGTTGATCCGGCCCCGAGCTCTGCCTGCGCCACCGTCTCTGGGTGCACCGCACACACTGCGCACGGGCTCGCCGCGATCACACCCATCGTCACGCTGCCGAAGGCGGCGCGTTCGACACCTCGACGAGAGTGCGTCGCCATCATCACGAGGGAACAACCATGTTGCTCCAGATGGCCCACCAGACCAGCGACCGGATCGTCGTCGACGACCAGGTAGCACTGCGCATCGAGCCCGCCGGCACTCAGGTGGGCCTGCACCGATTCGATGTAGTCACTCGGACGTTGTTCGGGTCCAGCGCGAGAGGCTGCGGTCGAGACGACCTGCACCAGATGCACTGGCGTGTCGAAGACCCGCGTCCACGTGAGCGCGGCAAGAAGTGCGTGTTCGGCGAGCCGCGAGCCGTCGAGCGCAATTGCGATAGGCCCGTCGAGCGAGATCGCTCGAATTGCCGGGCCGACCACGAGAATCGGGTGATGATGCGCTTCGCGCACCATCGCTTCGGCGACCGAGTCACGGTCGCCTGTTGCATCTCGAACGGCATGGTCGCTGCCCACAACGACGATGGCGTCCGCGAACGCGGCGCAAATCGCGCAGGCGACGTCGGTGCCGACCACGAAGGACGTGGGTGCTTCGACATCGGGGTACTCGGCCGCCAGGGCGGCGAGCATCGCGATGCCTTCCTCGTCCGTCGCCTTCAGTTCGACGACCGATCCGATCGGGGCCTGCACATGAGCGAACGAGATTCGTGCGTGTAGCCGATCAGCGATCTTCCCGGCGTAAGCGACTGCTCGCTTGGATGCCGCGCTGCCGTCTACGGGAACGAGAACGTGCACTTGTGTCGTCATTACGGTGCCTCCTTGCCGACTGGCGTCGGCATCTCCGGGGCCAGCAGACCCGCGAGGGTCCCTGATTCGGCCGCTTGCTGCGCAAGGCATTCGGCTCGCCGACCACAACCTGGGCATGAGGAAGGGTTCACGCGGCGCACCCAACCGAGGTTGACCGACCAGCACGAACTGCACGACCGACAATAGAAATTCGTCCCGCGTCCGTCATGTACCGCACACAGATCATCGGACTGACAGTTGGGGCATGAGTCCATGACGCCCATGCCGAGAATTCTGCGCGTCGCCACGGTTGCCTCCAGACCTTGCCTCGCCCGCGCTCACTCTCCTCCTTCGCCGGAACCGGCTAAAGGGTCCGAAGTCCCGGATCTGGCGGCGGGGGAGTCGAGCGCCGTCAACCGCCGCTGGGCGTCAAGAGCACGGGTAGGTCGGACCGACCGACGACGTCGCGCACGATGCGGGCTCGGTCTCCCGCGATTTGTCGCGACCATCCGAGGGCGATGACGTCGATGGATTCGCCCGAGGCGACATCGAGTATGGCGGTCACTACATCACCGCTGCGTAGGCGCAGTTTCGTGCCGGGTTGGTCACACCAGCGGGCGAGGAATTCTGTCCCCCAACTTTGGCCTGCATGGCCGGCCTGGTCCCAGAACCTTGGCGCAGTACCGGAATGGAAGACGTGTAACACGGTGATGCCGACGCCGGCGCGGCGGAGCGTCTCGAGATGCGCCCCGATCGCCTCGGCGCTGTCTCGGGTGCCCTCGAGCGGAACGAGCGGCGGCAGCACCATCGAGGATCTGCGAATCCCCGGTCCAGTCGACGTAGTGCAACGTCGCCCAAGCGACGTCGGCGGTGATGTGTTCTTCGTGTGAGCCGGTCAATATCGCGACGACGTCGCCTTCGTGATCGCGCACCGAGACGGGTGTGACATCATCACCAGAGTCGGCTGACTCCCACGGAAAACAGGCGCCGTCGAGGCCTCGCGACGCGGCTCTACGCCGAGCCGCCGGGAGTCGCGCTGCGCGGTACTCGATCATGGCGCGCGCGGCATCGGGCAGGGTTGCCGCCAATACCGGCAGGACGAATACGTCGGCGTCCCAGAAAACGTGACCCGCGTACGCAAGTCCGCTGAGGCCGCGAGCACCGACTCCTGCCTCGCCGGAAGTCTTCGCACATGACAACAGATGGAACAGTGCGAAGCGGATCGCCGTTTGCGCCGCGTCGTCGCCATCGATCTGAATGTCCGCAGCGTCCCAACGACGCGACCATTCGCGATGATGCTCGGTTAACAGGGTGTCGAAGCCGCTTTGCACCGCACTGGAGAACACCTCCACGACTTCGCCTCGGGTGTCGCCGGCGCCACTGCTGAATGCAACCAAACGTTCGATCCATGCGCCTGTCTCGTCTGCTCCCGATCGTTGCCCGGCCACCGCGATGACCTGCGCGCGATCGCTTTTGGTCGCGGCCCACGTGGCACCGTCATCCAGTTCACCCTGTGTGTAGGTGAAGGCGGCGGCAAGTCCTTCGGCGGCTTCTAGACGCGGCGCTTCCAACGCGCGGTCTGTCCACCGCTCACCCGGGTCTCCCTCGGCCCGCACGACCACCAGTCCTGGCCGCGCAAGCGAAACGAACCTTGCGGTCGTCACTCCGTGGCTACCGGCGGTCGGGCGGCATTCGAGCACGCCGCAGCGGAGGTCGAGTGTCCGTCGCATCGCGGGCGCGATAACGCCCGATTCGGGCGCAACGATGCCCGTCAACGAAGGCCCGGGAAGCAACCGGACCATCCCGTCGCCGTCGGCACCCATGCCGAACGCACCGGCGACGAGCGTCAACCAGCCGCGACCCGCGGCGCCCGTTTCGAGGTCTCCGCGTGCGCCGATCGTGCCGTTGCCGAGGGCCAGCAACGCATCTGTCGAGCGACTGTCTGCGATGACCGCGGTGTCGTACCTCACCACTGACCATCCCGCGTGGTATTCGTCGGTGAGCACGGTGATCTCGGCGAGGTCGGGCACCACGATGTCGGCTCCGGCACGTCGTAGCACCTCGGCGCGGTGATGCCGATCGACGGCGATGATCGGATGGAATCCTCCGCGACGGGCGGCTTCGATTCCGACCGCTGCGTCTTCGACGAGGACCGTCCGCTCCGGAGCACTTCCGAGGCGGGCGGCGGCGCAGAGGAAGGTCGCGGGGTCGGGTTTGCCGGGTAGCCCGAGGTCGGCCGCCGCGATCCCGTCGACGATCACATCGAACAGGCTGATGACGCCGGCGGCGGTGAGAACGTCGCGACAGTTCCGGCTCGCTGATACCACTGCGATCGGCATGCCGGCCGCACGAATCTGGCGAAGAAACGCGATGGTTCCGGGGAAGGGTCGGACGCCGTCGCGTTGAAGCCGCGCGTGGAACAACTCGTCCTTGCGCTTGCCGAGGCCGAAGACGCTGACCGCAGTCGACGGATCATCGGGATCGCCCGTGGGCACGGTGATCCCGCGTGATGCGAGGAACG
>JBDTLT010000216.1:0-9347 GCA_039934635.1 Acidimicrobiales bacterium | reverse complement strand
TACATCTGGACGTTCGAGCCCGCCGGGCGCGACTCAGCCCTTACCCCGATACCTCTGCCGGCGCAGACGCCCGATTCGGTGCGCCTGTCGAAGGACCTCAAGCGCCGCGGCTGGCGCTTCGTCGGCCCGACGACCGTCTACGCCTTCATGCAAGCAATGGGACTCGTCAACGACCACGCTCCCGGCTGCGAATGGCGCGCCATCTGCGCCGCCGAACGCACCACCCTCACCTTGCCCTAGCCATCCCACACGAACGGGGGCGCCTCGGTCTCCGTGATACGCGAGACTCGGCGACCGTGAAGCCTGCGACGCGCCCACAAGGGTCGAGCCACGCGAGCGCGCGCGTCGGCATCGTCGGTGGGGGCCAGCTGGCGCGGATGCTGGCGCAAGCTGCCATCGCGTTGTCCGTGTCGCTCGACGTGTTCACCGACGACGCCGACGAGTCGACTTCGTCATTGCTGGCGCATCACGGGCTCGATGGTGGCGATCCGGCGGCGTGGCTCGGCCTCGTCGACGTGGTCACCTTCGAACACGAGCTCTTGGCCCTCGACCGGGTGCGCGCGATGGAAGCGGCTGGCCTCGTGGTGCGACCGTCTTCGGCAGTCATGGCGCTGTCGAACAAGGCGACGCAGCGCCAGACGTTGGGCGAGCTCGGTTTCCCGGTGCCCGACTTCGCCACGACCACCACCGCCGAGGGAGTCGTCGCGTTCGCGCAGCGCCATGGGTGGCCGGTGGTTGTGAAGTTGGCGAGCGGTGGCTACGACGGCCGTGGCGTGTGGATGGTCGACGACGCCGATGGTCTCGCGGCGATCCCCATCGATGGCCGCGAGCTGGTCGTCGAACCACGCCTCGCTCTCGAGCGCGAGATCGCCGTGCAAGTGGCGCGCCGGCCGAGCGGCGACATCGTGGTCTATCCGATTGTCGAGACGGTGCAGCGTGACGGCATGTGTCGCGAGGTGATCGCGCCGGCACCGATCACGCCGCAACTCGCGGCCGCCGCCGATCAGCTCGCCCGCGACCTCGCACACGCCATCGATCTCGCGGGCTTTCTTGCCATCGAGCTCTTCGTCGTCGACGGACAACTCGTCGTGAACGAACTCGCGCCGCGGGTGCACAACAGCGGCCACTATTCGATCGAGGGTTGCCGCACTTCTCAATTCGAAAATCAGCTGCGCGCCGTGCTCGATTGGCCGCTCGGTTCGTCGCAGTTGCTCGCTCCGTACGCGGTGATGGTCAACGTCGTGGGCTCGGACGACGGCGACCCGACCGATCGGGTCGCCGATGCGCTACTCATCGACGATGTACACATCCATCTCTACGGCAAGTCGTGGCGCCCCGGCCGCAAGCTCGGGCATGTGACGGTGCTCGGGGGCGACGTCGATGTGGCGCGCGGGCGGGCCCATGCGGCGGTGCGGGCGCTCGGTGGACTAGCGATGGATGCCTGACGCGGCGAGGATGAGTAGATGAGTGCCCCTTTGGTCGCCGTGTTGATGGGCAGTTCGTCGGACTATCCCGTCATGAAAGGCGCGGTCGAGATGCTCGACCGCTTCTCCGTTGCCCACGAGGTGCGGGTCCTGTCGGCGCACCGCACACCGCACGACATGCTCGACTACGCGGCGACGGCCGAGTCGCGCGGTCTCTCGGTGCTCATCGCCGGGGCCGGGGGCGCCGCGCATCTGCCCGGCATGCTGGCCGCCGCGACCGTGCTGCCCGTGATCGGTGTCCCGATCGGCATCACCAAACTGCAGGGGGCCGATTCGTTGCTGTCGATCGTGCAGATGCCGACCGGCGTGCCGGTGGCGACCGTGGCCATCGACAATGCCCGCAATGCCGGCCTGCTCGCGCTGCGCATGTTGGGCATCGCCGACCAACGGTTGCGCGCCGAGTTGCGCGCGTATGCAGATGAGCTCGCGGCGACCGCGCGGGCGCAGACGGATCAGCTGGGCGCGTCCTAGACCGGGGGACTGGGCCCGAGCGGCCCTTCAGAGCGGGAAATGGGCCCGAGCGGCCCTTCAGAGCGGGGGAAACAGCCAATGGAGTTCAAGCACGATCTGCCTGAAGGCATCACCGACTGGGTGGCCAAGACGGGCAAGGGGGAGATCACACGGCTCGAGCGTCATGTCGCGCGTCGCGAGGCGTGGGTCGTCGACGTCACGGCCACAGACGGCTCCGTGGTGGAAGGGTTCCTGCGCCTCGAACGCGAGCGCCAACCGCGCAATCCGTGGTCGTTGGCGAAGGAGACGAAGATCATCGAGGCGCTGGGTAAGACCAGCGTGCCGGTACCGGCCGTCTACGGGCGCAGCGAGAAGCTCGGGTGCACATTGTTCGAACGGGTGCGGGGCCGCAGCGACCTCGATCGCATCACCTACGAGCGCCAGCAGCGCGCGGTGATGGAGCATTTCATGCAGATCGTGGGCGAGATGCACACGCTCGATCTCGACGCGTTGGGGTTGGATCGCTCCATGGCCTACAAGCCGACGACACCGGCCGAAGCGGCACTCGGTGAGGTCGATCTCATCCTGCGCCAGTGGAAAGACTTCCTCAAGATGTACCACGACCCGCTGATCACATTCGGTGTGCAGTGGCTCCGCACGTACGCGCCCAAGACCATGGCCCGGGTATCGCTGGTCCAAGGCGACACCGGCCCCGTCAATTTCATGTTCGATGCCGATCGGGTGTCGGCCGTGATCGATTTCGAATGGGGCCATTACGGGGACCCGATGGAGGACCTCGGCAACATCTGCGTGCGCGAATTCTGGAACCCCTCGGGCGGGCTCACGGGTCTGTTCGAGCTCTACGAAAAGTCGAGCGGCATTCCCTACGACCGCGTCGCGACGATGTACTACCGCGTGCAGCAGAACGTGCGCGGCATGATCCCCATCCACGCGGTCACGGTGATGGCTCATCCGCGCGAGCCGGTCGCCTGGTTCCTCGCGTATCGCTACATCGGCGACCGGGCCACGTGCGAAGCGCTGTCCGAAGCGATGGGCATCCCGATCGACAAGCCCGAGATGCCCGAAGACGACGGCGCGGCCGACCCGCTTGCCGAGGCCGCGCGCTACGCGCTCGCCAACGATGTCACGCCCAACGTCACCGGCGCGTTCGCGCAGTCGCGGGCCAACGATGTCAATGTCCTGATCGACTGCATGGATCGCCGCCGCCGTTACGCGGCGACGCTGGCCGAGATCGAGCGCGACGAGCTGGCGACGTTGCTCGGCCGCAAGCCGAAATCAGCGGCCGATGGGCTGCGCAAGCTCGACACGGCGATCCGCAAGGGCACCCTCGACGATGCCGCGGTGTTGCGTTACCTGACCCGCCGGGCCTACCGCGACGAGTGGCTCTACGCCCCCGCAGTGGCCCTGTATCCCCAGCGCAACTGGTCGGCGATCGACTGAGCGCCCGCGCCCGTTCGAGCAGAAATGCCAGCCCGGGCGGTCCGTCGTACAATGGGGCCATGACTCGACAAATCGCAGGCTACGCACACGTCAACCTCTGCGTCACCGACATCGATGCGGCGCGCGAGTTCTACCAGGACAAGCTCGGTCTCGAGGTGCTTCCTCGGCCCGACTTCGGGGGGTTTGGCGGCTACTGGTTCCGGCTCGGCAACTCGCAACTGCACCTGAGCCACGTCAAGAAGATGCCCGACTGGAATGAGGCGTTCCCGCACCTGGCCATCTTCATTCCCTCCGACGAATTCGAATCGACCGTCGAGACACTCAAGTCTCGCGGCGTCGACTTCTTCATGGACGTCCGCCATCGCGAAGACTTCGGCGTCGGTGTCAAGACGGCCTTCGTCAAAGATCCCTCGGGGAACGTCATCGAGATGACCGACGTTCCGCCCTTCAACTGAGCCTCTACATCGCGTCGCTGTACGCGGATCCGACGAGCGGTAGCCGGCGATGACCGTTGATCACTACCGCAAGCTCGGGGTCGCTCGCACCGCGACTCATGCCGAGATTCGCAGCGCGTATCGCCGTATGGCACAGCGGCTGCATCCCGACACCCACGGTGGTGTCGTGAGCGCGGAGATGATCGCCATCAACGAAGCCTGGCGCGTGCTGTCCGACAGCGGCCGCCGATCGGTCTACGACGCCAAGCTGCGCACCGAGAGCGAAGCCGCCACCGCCACCGTGGCGCCGCCGCAATGGGCGCCGTGGTCGGCAGACGACGACGATGACGACGACTTCGACGACGATGACGATTCCTTTCTCGGCCCGATGGCCGAGACGGTGGCGGTGCGACGGTGGATGGTGTTGATCACCTTCACGATGATCGCGGCCGCGCTGCTGTTGACCGCACTGTTCGTCTACGCGTTCGTGCGTTCGGGCACCACCGCGCCCTGATCGTCAGTGGAAGGCGAGTGGGTCGAGTTGGGCGGCGCCGCCGGTGACGGCGGGCAGTAGCGCGGCGGCCCCGGGCAAGAGTTGGGTGACGAAGAAACGCGCGGTGGCGATCTTGGCGTCGAGCCACGCACGGGTCTCGGGATCGACGGTCGCGGCGGAGCGTTGTCGTGATGCGATGAGCGCGGCGCGGGCGAGTAGATGCCCGCCGGCGACGAGGCCGGCCATGCGCAGGAACGGGGTTGCGCCGGCGAGCACGTCGGCTTGGTCGGCCCGGTTGCGCAGCAACCATTCGGCGGCCTCCGCCGCGGCGTCGATGGCTTGTGTGAGTGGGGCGCGTAGGTCGTCGAGATCGGCTTCGGCGAGCTCAGCGTCGAGGCCGCGCATCGTCGCAAACAGTTCACGCACGACTGCGCCGTCGCGCATCGGCAGCTTGCGCCCTACGAGATCGATGGCCTGAATGCCGTTGGTGCCTTCGTAGATCGCGGCGATGCGCACGTCGCGATAGTGCTGCGCGACACCGGTCTCCTCGATGAAGCCCATGCCACCGTGTACTTGGATGCCGAGCGACGCCACGTCGCTGCCGACGTCGGTGCACCAACCCTTCGAGATCGGTGTCAGCAGATCCGCGAGCTCTTGGTTGCGCACTCGCGTCGCTTCGTCGGCGCCCGCGTGGCCGCGATCGATTGCAGCCGCGTTGACGTAACACAACGCGCGCATCGCCTCGACGTAGGCCTTCATCGTCAACAACATGCGGCGCACGTCGGGGTGCTCGATGATCGGCGACGCCGTTTCGGTCGAGCCGACCGCGCGGCTCTGGCGCCGCTCGTGCGCGAACGCCACCGATTGTTGGTAGGAACGTTCACCGACGGCCAAGCCCTCGACGCCGACCGACAGCCGGGCGAAGTTCATCATCGTGAACATGTTGCGCATGCCCTGCTGCTCGCTGCCGATGAGATAACCAACCGCACCATCGCGCTCGCCGAGCGCCATCACACACGTCGGCGACGCGTGAATACCCATCTTGTGCTCGACGCCGACACAGTTGATGTCGTTGCGCTCACCGATCGAACCGTCCGCCGCGACCAAGAACTTCGGCACGATGAACACCGAGATACCGCGGGTACCCGCGGGCGCGTCGGGCGTGCGAGCCAACGTGATGTGCACGATGTTCTCGGTGAGGTCCTGCTCGCCCCACGTGATGAAGATCTTCTGGCCGAACAACCGATACGTCCCATCAGGTTGCTTGACCGCCCGCGTCGTGAGGGCGCCGACGTCTGACCCGGCCTGCGGCTCGGTCAACAACATCGTGCCGCTCCACTCACCCGAGATCAGCTGAGTCAGATACGTCGCCTTCTGCTCATCGCTGCCGTGTGCGCCGAGCATGTGGATCGCGCCCTGCGTCAACATCGGGCACAACGAGAACGCCATGTTCGCCGCAGTCACCATCTCGCTCACCGCGATTGCGACCGCCCACGGCAACCCACCGCCCCCATAGGTCGGATCGAACGGCGCCGCGGCCCACCCGCCATCGACCCACTGCCGGTAAGCCTCCTTGAACCCCGGCGGTGTGGTGACCGTGCCGTCGTCGTTGCGGCGGCTACCCACCTTGTCGCCCTCACGGTTCGTCGGCGCGATCACATCACCGACGAAACGGCCCGCTTCGTGCAACACATCGCCCAAACTGTCCGCGTCGAAATCGACGAACGCCTCCAGTGCCGCAAGCCCGCGCACATCGCACAACTGCTCGAGCACGAACTGCATGTCTTTCACCGGCGCGGAATACTCGACCATCCCGACAACCTACCGTCCCCTGCGAGGGTCAGCCTCCGGGGCGGGTGCCGATGATCTTGGCCGCGGTGAGGCGGGCCAGTTCGTCGTCGTCGACGCCGAGCAACCCACCCAACACCTCACGGTTGTGCTCGCCCAGCCGCGGTGCCGGTCGGGAGAACCGCGCCGGCGGCTGCCGCGCGAACACGACGGGGAACGCGCCGATGCGATGGGTGCCCGCGACCGGATGCTCGACGGCTTCGTAGAAGCCACGGGCGTCGTTCTGCGGATTGCGGTCGCCCCAGCGCGCGCCGACGACGGGCGCGGCCGGTACGCCGGCCGACAGCAGCAACTGCACCGCCTCATCGCAGCCGCGTGCCGCACACCATGCGGCGAGCACATCGTCGAGTACATCGCGCGCGGCCAGGCGCTCGTCGAGATCGACGAAGCGCGCGTCCCGTAACCGCTCATCGTCGATCACGTCGACCAGTGCGCGCCACTGCGCGTCGGTCTCGACACACAGTGCCACCGCACCCATGGTGCCTTCGGGTTCGTCCGCCGCGGTGTAGACGCCCTGCGGCGCGACGCCATGGTGATGGTTGCCGTCACGCGTCAACAAGCGACCGTGGGCCGTCCACTCGATGACCTGCTCGGCCGCAGCGTTGAGCGCGGTCTCGACCATCGTCGCTTCTATGTGGGTGCCGAGTCCCGTCTGCTCGCGCACATGCAGACCGACGAGCGCGCTGTACGCCGCATGGAGCCCGGCGAGAGGATCACACGGTCCGCGGGCGTTCATCGGTGCAGTGTCGGCATAGCCGCACAGCCACGCCATGCCCGACACCTGTTCCATCGTCTGTGCGAATCCGACTCGGTCGCGCCAAGGACCGTCGAGACCGAACGCAGGCATGCGCACCATGATCAGGCGCGGGTTCCACGCGTGCACCACAGCCCAAGTGAGACCGAACTGTTCCATGACGCGGGCCGAATAGTTCTCCACGAGCACGTCGGATTGTTCGATGAGTCGCCGCAGCAGCGCGCGCCCATCGTCGCGCGTGAGGTCGAGCGTGATCGAGCGCTTGCCGGCATTGGCGGAGTGGAATGTCGGTCCCCACTCCCACCACTCGTCGACCGATGGTGGTTGCACCGAACCGAAGCGCATGCCGTCGGGTCGTTGCACCGACTCCACGTGGATCACGTCGGCGCCGAGACACGCGAGCGTGTACGTGGCATACGGCCCGGCCCAGAACGCGGTCATGTCGACGACCCGCACGCCCGTGAGTGGCCATGCGTCGTCGGGCAGCGCGGCTCGCGGCCCACTCTCCGCCGCCGCGGCGTCGGGGACGTCGGCCGACCGGCCACGGGCCAATTCGTTGCGGATTTCGAGCCCTTGTTGCCCGACCGATGGTGCTGGCGTGAACGGTCGCGTCGAATGGCCGGTGATGCGATACGGCACGCGTGGCTGCAGGAAGCCGCGGCCGGGGTTCTCGGTGAACACCCCGCGCTCGACGAAGTGATCCATCGTCGGAATGCTCTCCCCGTTGCCGATCGGCGCGACGGGGATGCGCAGCATCGTGGCGATCTCCACCACTTCCTGCGTCGTGTGCGCGGTCGTGAAGTCGTGCACCAGTGAGATGACGCGCTCTCCGTTGGCGATGCGTCCACCGATGTTGGCAAGCTCGGGATCGTCGGCGAGTTCGGGCTGTCCGATCAACACGCAGAAGTCGTTCCACTGTTGGCCGGTGAAGATGCAAAAACCTACGAAGCCGTCTTTGGTCGGTTCGATCGAAGGTATCTCGAGGCGCGGTTGCGCGTCGTAGGTACCCGTCATCGACCCGTAGAGAGTCTGCACGTTGGTGCAGGTCGGTGTGACCGCCTCGAGCAGCGACAGGTCGACGTGATCGCCGCGACCACAGGCCTGCGCGCGGCGCAGTGCGGCCAACGCGGCGACGCCGGCGTTGACGCCCCCCATCCAGTCACCGATGCGACCCCCGGCGTTGACGAACGGACGTCCCGGCAACCCGCGCGTCGCGGTCGAACCCGCTTGTGCGAGCAGCGTGAATTCGGAACCCGGCCGGTTGGTCCACGGCCCGCCGCGGCCGAAGTTCGAGATCGACAGCATCGTCGTGCGCGCGTTGCGCCCTTCGAGCGCGTCGAAGCCGAGCCCGAAAGATTCGATGACACCAGGTTCGAAGCTCTCGATCACCAGATCGGCCGCCGTGTAGAGCACCAACAGTGTCTCGCGGTCGTCCTCGTTGTCGAGATCGAGCACGATGCTGCGCTTGGATGTGTGCAAGAACTCGAACAGCACACCGTCGCTGTAACCGCGCAACGGGTCACCGCTCGGCGCCTCGACCTTGATCACATCGGCGCCCGCATCGGCGAGCAACTTCGAGCAATACCCGCCAGGGATACCGGTCGAGAGATCGACCACCCGCAGACCGGTCAGGGGATGGTCATGCTCCACGAAGCGGAGCGTAGATCAACGAGCACGGCCGGCGAGCGTAACTCAACCCGTGTAGCTGACGATCGTCTCGACGAGTTCGTCCATCACCTTCGTCGTCAACTTCGTATCGTCGCCGTTACCGATGATCGAGAACACGACATCGCGCCCGCCGATCGTCGTCGCGTAGCCGCTCAACGCGCGCCCGCCGCGCACGGTGCCGGTCTTTGCGCGCACGCGACCCGCGAGCGTCGGGGTGTTGAGGCGCGCCGCCATCGTGCCGGTCTTGCCCGAGACCGCCAGCTCCGACTCGAACTCCGCGCCCCACTGCTGGGCGCGGATCGACTCGAGCAAGTGGCGCAAATAGTGCGCCGAATGCGTGCTGTAGTGACTCACCCCCGAACCGTCGTCGTTGATGCCGTCCTTCGGGAGGCACATCGCGTTGGTGATCAGCTCGTCGATGGCGGCGAGCCCCGCGGGTGTCGACGCGATGCCGGCGCGGCGCCGGCCGATCTCGCGCACGAAGCTCTCGGCCATCATGTTGTCGCTCTCGGAGAGCATGTGGTTCAACAACTTGGGCAGCGGCCACGAGTCGACGGCGAACAGTGGCGTCGCGTCCGCGCTTACAGGAGCGACCGTGACGCCGCCGGTGACGTCGACCTTCGCCTTCGCCAAGCGCTCGACGAAAGTCTGTGCGTTGGCCCTCGTGGGGTCGCTCATGAACTCGGGCTCTTTGCGGACGTTGTTCCAGTCGACCATGAACGCGCTGATCGGCCCGACGAACTCCAATTGCCACG
>JBDTLT010000215.1:0-9428 GCA_039934635.1 Acidimicrobiales bacterium | reverse complement strand
GAGGGCGCCGCGATGGTCGAGGTTGCACAGCGCCGACAGGCCGAGCTCGACGATGCGATGGCTGCGTCGGCCGCGGAGATCGGCCACGAAGCTGACGCCGCAGGCGTCGTGCTCGAACCTCGGGTCGTAGAGTCCTTCAGCCTGTCGGTAGAAACGCATCACAGTCCTCGAAAGTGGTACACGGACTTCATTGGACCTGGAGAGTCAACGCAAGCGCCAACTCGGCAGGTTGAGTCCGGTCGCAGCACCGCATCCGGGACAGCATTGGCCCGCAGCTACACCGGGTCGGACGGGGCGGACAACACTGTCGGCGCCTCCATCCGATGGCGTCACTGTAGCCGCCGCCCGCGGAGCTACTCCAACTGATTGACGCGGACCGCAGCGAAGGGTCCCGGGAAGGGCGTCGCGAGCCCTGCTGCTCGGGCATCATGGGGCGATGCGAACCCCTGATCTGGCGGTGGCCCAAGATCTCTGCACTTTCATCGCGGCCTCGCCGTCGCCCTTTCACGCCGTGGAGCAGGTGGCGAGTCGTCTCGGGGCGGCCGGCTTCGAGGACGCGGTCGGCGCGACCCAAGGGTTCACCCGTCGCGGCGGCTCGATCGTGGCGTGGCGGCGCGGGCCGGGCCCGATCGAACAATTCCGGTTGATGGGGGCCCACACCGATTCGCCGAACCTGCGCATCAAGCCCCGGGCCGATCGCCGATCGGCGGGCTTTCGCCAGCTGGGCGTCGAGGTCTACGGCGGCGTGTTGCTCAACTCGTGGCTCGATCGTGACCTCGGTTTGTCGGGGCGACTCTCGGTGCGCGGCGACGGCGGCCTCGCCGAGGTGCTGTTCCGGGTCGATCGCCCGGTGTTGCGCATCCCGCAGCTCGCCATCCACCTCGACCGCGACGTCAACGAGCGCGGCCTCGTGTTGAACCGTCAGCAACACCTGAGCCCGCTGTGGGGCATGGCCGACGGCGCCGACTTCCGCACCTTTGTGGCCGGTGCCGCCGGTGTCGAAGCGTCGTCGGTGGTGGCGTGGGACGCGATGTGCCACGACCTCGCTCCGCCCACACTCGCGGGCGTCAACGACGAGTTCATCAGCGCGCCGCGCATCGACAACCAACTGTCGTGTCACGCGGCCGTGACCGCGTTGACGGCATCGGCGACGCCATCGCCGGGGGTCGCCATCGGCTTCGTGTTGTTCGACCACGAGGAAGTCGGCAGCACCACCGATCGCGGCGCGGCCGGTGCATTCCTCGGCAATGTGCTCGAACGGGTGGCGCTCGTCAGCGGCGCCGACCGCGCCACGTACCTCGCCGCCCTGTCGCGGTCGATCTGCGTCTCGGCCGACTGCGCCCACGGCACGCACCCCAACTATCCGGAACGCCACGAGCCCGACCACTGGATCGCGCTCAACGGCGGCCCGGTGATCAAGCTGAACACCAGCGCGCGTTACGCAACCGAATCGACGACTGCCGCGGAGTTCATGCGGGCGTGCGAGCAGGCCGGCGTACCGACGCAGTGGTTCGTGACGCGCAGCGATCTCGCCTGTGGTTCGACGATTGGTCCGCTGACCGCGGCCCAACTCGGGATGGCCACCGTCGACGTCGGCGTTGCGCAACTGGCCATGCACTCGTGTCGGGAGATGGCCGGCAGCCATGACCCCGGGTGGTTCATCGCCGCACTCGCAGCGTTTTTTGCGCAGTGACGACGATGTCGAGGGGCACGTCCCACTCTTGTTCGTCGATGTGATCGAGCTCTTGGAACGGGTGGGCCAGCCCGATGAGCACCGGTCGGGTGCGCCGCCGGTTGCGGCGGAACTCGAACGTGGCGTCGTAGTAGCCGGCGCCGTGGCCGAGGCGATGGCCGTCGCGGTCGAACGCCACGAGCGGCACCAACACCACGTCGAGCCGCGTCGCCGCGATGCGCCGCGCGGTGGGTAGCGGCTCGGCTATGCCGAAGGAACTGGTGACGAAGTCGTCATCGCGACGCCATCGAGCGAAGCACATGGTGCGCGGCGGTTGCGTCACCGGAAGATAGACACGCCGGCCCGCCCGCCAGGCCCACGCCACGATGGGCTGGCAGTCGATCTCGCCGCGGACGCCGCGGTACGCCGCGATGCGGGTGGCCCGGTTGAGCTCGGGCAGGGCGATGGCCTGCTGCGCCACCGACTGGCTCGCCCGAGTGACGGTACCGGCCGTCAGTTCGGCTCGCAGCGCGAGTAGCGCCGCACGCTGCGCCGTGCGCTGGGGCTCGCGATGATCGGGCATCGAAGGTTTGTAGCACGTCAGCGCGCCGCCGGATGACGCCCGCGCGAGGTGTTGGCGCGCCGCCGCCGCCCCACGCCGCCGGAGTCGATCAACGGCTCGCGGAGGGACTCGAGTGGGTCGCTGCCGACGGCCAAGTACTGCGTGCTGTGGAAGAAGTCGAGCAACGTCCACATCGTGGGGGCGACGAGCGCGGGTGGGCGCCGATCGAGTGCGCCGCACAGCGCCACGATGTCGACCCACAACAAGCGGCGCACCGAGTCGGCGGTCCAGATCGTGAACGGATCGTCGAGATGGGAGTCTTTGGCCAGCAGGATGCACGTGAGTGCGTCGGCGTCGACCGGCTGGCCGTGCCGGAACGCCCACAGGAGCACCTCTAGGCGCAATTGACGGATGGGCACCGGCAGTAGGTGGATCGGATCGTCGGCCCGGCGCCGCAGCGCACGGCGGGCACCCGAGGGGCGGGATTGGGCAGCGAGGGCGAACGTTGTCGTGGTCATGGCCTGAGTATGCGGAGGGGGTGTGACAGGCTCCGGAGAACGCGTGTGTTACCACGCTGTGTGGTGGGTCAACACGCGTAGCCACGCAACGTGGGAATTCGATTGCAGGCTCGTGACGATTTCCCTGAATTCTCGTGGGGTGCACCCCGCTGCCGAACGGACAAGCGAAACTCTGGCGTAGATCGCATGATGAACGACCAAGGACCCCGAGCGACCGAGACCACCGCCGCCGATCCGATGATCTCGGGCGGCCCAGTGGTGGCCGCGGATCTCGACGCCTGGAAGACGGCCGTCGAGGAGCAAGAGCGGCAGTGCGCCGCACATCGCTTCGGTGCCGCGGTCGTGAGCATCGCGTTGACGACGCCCTCGGTCGAGCAGCGCCGGGCAGCACTGCAGGTCCTCGCGGCCGAGATGGCTTCGACCGACGTGATCGGCATTCTGAGCGAAACCGAATTCGCACTCGTACTGATGCCGCTCGAGTCGGTCCTCATCGGGCAACAGCGCGTGCGGCGCGTCGACGACGCCCTGCGCGCCGCCGGCATCGTGGCTGCGATCGGGTGGGCCATGCGCCAGGACGGTCACGGTCTCTTCCATGCGTCGGCCCGCGCCGATGCCGCGCTCGCGTCGGCTCGCCGTCAACGCGGCGTCGATCTTCGCTGATCGCTCGACCTCGCTTCGTTCCGACCGATCGTCAGATCGACCGGTCGCGATCGCGCCAGTACGGGTCGCGCAGCTGACGCGTGAGGATCTTGCCGGTATCGAGTCGCGGCAGGCGTTCTTCGAAGTCGATCGTGCGCGGCACCTTGTACGACGCGAGTCGCTCACGGGCGAATGCGATCAACTCGCGTGCCAAGTCGTCGGAAGGCGCGACACCGGCACGCAACTCGATCGCGGCCTTCACGGATTCGCCCCACTCTTCGTCGGGGACACCGAACACCGCGACGTCGACGACCGCCGGATGGTCGGACAGCACGTGCTCGACCTCTGCGGGGTAGATGTTCACTCCCCCGCTGATGATCATGTTGGTCGCACGGTCGGTGAGGAACACGTAGCCGTCGGCGTCGACGCGGCCCATGTCGCCCATGGTGAATGTGGCGGGCGCGAGGTAACTCGCTTCGGTCTTCTCGGGCGCGCCGTGATAGCGGAACGGGCGCGGTGCATCACCGGCGCGGCAATACAACGTGCCGACTTCGTCGGGTCCGAGGCGCCGGCCATCGTCGTCGACCGCGAACACCTCGACGCCGGACAACGCGCGCCCGACCGACCCGGGACGCGCCAGCCATTCGGCGGAGTCGATCATCGTGAACGTGCCGCCCTCACTGGTGCCCCAGTATTCGACGAGGCGCGGCCCCCACCAGTCGATCATCGCCCGCTTGGTCGTCGGTGAGATCGGCGCCGCACCGTGGAGCACCAACGACATCGGCGACGGATCGAATGCGTGTCGTGTCACTTCGGGTAGGCGCAGCAGTCGTACGAACATCGTCGGCACGAGATGCGTATGCGCGATCGCGCGTTCGTCGATGAGGCGCAGCACCGACGAGGCATCGAACCGCGGCATCATCACGATCGGCCCGCCGTTGACCAAGTCGTAGAGCGCGTAGCCGCTCACCGCCGCGTGATAGTGGGGGCCGGTCAACAGGTGCGGGCCACTGCCGTCGAGTCGCATCGAAGTACCGAGCCGTGAGAGCAGATCGAGATACCCGCGGATCGTCGGTGGCAGCGCGCGCTTGACCCCTTTCGGGCGACCGGTCGTGCCACTCGTGTAGTGCATGCGCCCACCAGTAGGCCCGTCGAGGTCGAACGGTGCATCACCCGCGCCGGCGACGTGACGGTCGAGCTCGTCGCCGATACCGATGATCGCAACTGTTGTGCTTGCCCGCGCCAGCGCTGCATGAGAGTCGTCGGCGAACACCGCCTTCGCGCCCGCGTCGTCGAGTATGTAGGCGACCTCTTCGGCGGTCAGATGCGTGTTGACCGGTACGAGCCACACGCCGCTGAACATCGTCGCGAGGACGAGCTCGTAGAACTCGACATTGTTCCCCTGCAGCGACGCAACGTGATCGCCCGGCGCGAGTTGGAGATCGTCGATCATGAAATGCGCGATGCGTGTGGCCCGGTCCCACAGCGACGACCAGCTTCGTTGCCGGTGGGCGTCCTCGACGGCGTACGCGTCGGGGGCCCGCACGAGCTTCTCGAGCATCGACATGGCGCAAACACTGCCATGATGGCGGTGATGACACCGGATCAGGCGTTGCGGCTGCTGGGTCTCGACGAGACCAGTTCGTGGGCAGAGATCCGCCATGCGTACCGGACGAAGATTCGGTTCGCGCACCCCGACGCCGGTGGGTCCTTCGAGCCCGCGGCGTCGCTCAACGATGCGATGGCCGTGCTGGCACGGCGGTATGCACCGAACGGCGACCGGGTGGCCTCGAGCGCCGACTTCGAGGTGCGTATCGCCGCTCCCGGTGAGGACGAGGGGTTGGTTCTGGTCGCACCCACTGGTGAGGTGTTCGATCGGTTGTGGCGCGCGCTCGGCGCGGTGGCCGAAGTGGTGGTGGCCGATGCCTCGGCCGGAATGCTCGTCGGTGACCTGCACGACGACCTCGGTACGGGCCGGCTCGTGGTCGAGGTGCGCGCCCCTGCGGATCCGACACAGCCGAGCACGGTCGAATTCACTCTCGATCAATTGGGCGCGCTGCCGGCCCCCAACATCGACGACGTCGTCCGTGAACTCGCGCGACTGGTGCGTGCACCATAGAGGTGTGCGTGTGCATGGATCTGCTACGGTCCGAACCAAAGGGGGACGGCCCTGGTGATGACCGCACGATCATGACCGACACGACCCGCCCTTTCGATCATGGCTGACTCGATGCCCCTCTTGAGCGTCGACTCCGTGTCGGTCACCTTCGGTGGCATCGTCGCGCTCGACGGTTTGTCGTTCGGGGTGGAACGAGGTCAGATCGCCGGCCTCATCGGGCCCAACGGAGCAGGCAAGACCACGCTGTTCAACGTGATCTCGCGCCTGTACGAACCGACATCCGGACACATCACCTTCGACGGTCACGACCTGTTGACCGTGCCGGCGCACCGCATCGCCCGAGTCGGCATCGCTCGAACGTTTCAGAATCTCGCGTTGTGGCCGGGGCTCACGGTCCTCGAAAACGTGATGGTCGGCGCACACTCACGCTCTCACGTCGGCGTCGTCCGGTCGGCTCTGCGTCTTGGCAACTGGACCGAGGAGCGGCGGTTGCGCGAGGACAGTTATGAGCTGCTCGAGGAACTCGACTTGGCCGCGCACGCGTTTCGTCCCGCGGCCGGGTTGCCCTTCGGGACGCTCAAACGCATCGAGATCGCGAGGGCGCTGGCCGCCCGGCCCAAGTTCCTCATCCTCGACGAGCCCGCGAGCGGGCTGACTCATCGCGAGGTGGCCGAGCTCGGCGAACAGCTGCGAGCGTTGCGCGCCCGCTACGACCTGACGGTGCTGCTCGTCGAGCACCACATGGCAATGGTGATGAGCATCTCCGACAAGGTGGTGGTGCTCGATTTCGGCAAGAAGATCGCCGATGGCCGGCCGGCGATCGTGCAGACCGACCCCGCGGTCATCGAGGCGTATCTGGGTGCGCCCGAAAGCGAGAGCCGCCGTGGCTGACGCCCTTCTCGAGGCGACCGGGGTGCGCGCCCAATACGGACCGGTGCCGGTGCTACACGGCATCGACTTCCGCATCGACGAAGGCGAGATCGTCGTGATCCTCGGTGCCAACGGTGCCGGCAAGACGACGACGATCCGTGCGATCTGCGGCATGGTGAACACCCACGGCTCGATCCGCCTCGGATCGACCGAGCTCGTCGGCAAGCGCCCCGAACAGGTTGCCCGGCTGGGCGTAGCGCACGTGCCGCAGGGCAGAGGCACCTTCCCTGAGCTCTCGGTGGCGGACAACCTCGCGGCCGGCGCCTATCTGCGGCGCGACCGCGCGGAGATCGCCCGTGACGTGGCGCGCTGGTTCGAAACGTTCCCCGTGCTCGGGCGGCGCCGCGACCAAGTCGCGGGGCAACTGTCGGGCGGCGAGCAGCAGATGCTCGCGATCGCCCGAGCATTGATGTCTCGACCGAGGCTGTTGCTGCTCGACGAGCCGTCGCTGGGCCTCGCGCCCTTGGTCATCCGCAGCCTGTTCGAGCGGCTTTCCGTGTTGAATCGCACGGACGAGATCACACAGCTGATCGTCGAGCAGAACGCCAACCTCGCGCTGGCCATCGGGCACCGCGGTTACGTGCTCGAGACAGGTGAGATCATGCGCAGCGGCACGGCGGTTGAGTTGCGCAAGGACGACGCGATACGTCGCGCGTATCTGGGAACATGAGACAGACATGACGCTGTTCCTGCAACGCCTCTTCGACGCTTTCGACAACGGTGCGATCTACGCCGCGATGGCGCTCGCGCTCGCGTTGATCTACAAGTCGACCGGCCACCTCAACTTCGCGCAGGGCGAGATGGCGATGTTCTCCGCCTTCATCGCCTACGTCTTGTCGTCCGAGCAAAATCTGCCAACGTGGCTGGCGATCATCATCTCGATGGCACTGTCGTTCGTGTTCGGCGCGGTGGTCGAGCGGGTGTTGATACGCCCGCTCGAACGGCGCAACCCGCTGTCGGTCGTGATCGTGACGCTCGGCCTCTTCCTCGTCGTCGGGGGCGTGGCTCAGCGCATCTGGTTGGGGACACCGAAGGAGTTCGACTCGCCGTTCCCCGACTCGGCCAAGGCGATCAGGATCAGCGACGCCGCGCTTCGCCATCGCACGATCTGGTTCTGGGCGGTGTTGTTGGCCCTCGTCGGGCTGTTGTTCCTCATGCTCAAGCGCACCAAGATCGGTCTCGCGTTCCGTGCCGTCGCGTCGAACCGCGAGTCCGCGCAACTGGTCGGCATCGGCGTCGGGCGCACGCTGATGATCGGCTGGGGCCTCGCGGCTGCGCTCGGCGCGTTCGCCGGCTCACTGCGCGCCGCGAGCACGCCGACCTTCGACACCAATCTGATGCTGCCGGTGCTCGTCTATTCGTTCGCCGCGGTGACGCTCGGGGGATTCGACAGCCTCGGGGGCGCCGTGCTCGGCGGCCTTCTCGTTGCCGTGTTCGAAACGATGGTGAGTGGCTACGTCGAGCAGATCGGCGGCCAACTCGCGCAGGCGACCGCGCTGGTGATGATCATCCTGGTGCTGTTGGTGCGGCCGTCAGGTTTGTTCGGCACGCGCAAGATCGAGCGAGTGTGACGCGGTGAAGCCGATCCTCTCGCTCGAACAAGGGTCCGCGCAGTATCGCGTCGCCCAGTTGATCGGTTGGGCTGCGTTCGCGGCGCTGGCCATCTGGCTGCCCTTCGGTGCGAGTCAAACCGACGTCGGTCTCTTCAGCGACGCGATGGCCTTCGCGGTCGCAGTCATGGGCCTCAACATCGTCACGGGCCTGTCGGGCCAGGTGTCGCTCGGGCACAGCGCGTTCATGGGTACCGGCGCGTTCACGACCGCGATACTCGTTGCGGATCACAATTGGTCGTTCTTCGCGACCGTCCCCGTTGCCGCGCTGCTCTGCTTTGCGGTCGGCGTCGTCGTCGGTGTCCCCGCGTTGCGCCTCAAGGGCCTCTACCTCGCACTGGCAACGCTCGGATTGTCGATCATCTTTCCGAAGGTGGTCGAAAAGTACGACTTCACCGGGGGTACCAACGGCAAGCGTCTCGGACGCAAGCGTCTCGTGCCGCCCGCGTGGACGCACCTCGACCGTCAAGACGATCGACATATCTGGATCTATTTCGTTGTCCTCTCGATCACCGTGGTGTTGTTCGTCGTCGCCCGCAACCTGTTTCGCAGCCGGCCCGGTCGCGCGCTGATCGCGCTACGCGACAATCCGATCGGCGCGGAGGTGAGCGGCGTCAACCTCGCGCGCTACAAGGTGGTCGCGTTCGGGCTCAGTTCGGCCTACGCCGGAATCGCCGGATCGCTACTCATGTTCCGGTCGGATATCGCCTCGGGGTCGAGCTACTCGCTGAATCGTTCGATCGCGTTGATAACCGGTCTCGTACTCGGCGGGCTCGCCACGATCGTCGGCCCGGTGATCGGCGGTTTGATCGTGGTCTGGTTACCGAAGCTCATCGAGGATCGCATCCACGGTGACGACCCGCGGGAAAAATCGTGGTCGACGATCATCTACGGCGCGTCGCTGATCGCCATCATGTTCGCGTACCCGGGCGGCATGGCGGGCTTGATCCACACCATTCGCATCAGGTTGGTGCAAATTCGACCGCGGATTCCCACGCGCCGTGGTCCCGCCCCCGACGACATCGAGTTTGAGGCGGTTACCGCGGGGTAAGCTGCAGCGATAGCGCAAATTCGCTGAGGGGAGGACCTATGCGGTCCAGGTCGATTTGCAAGTTCACCGCGGCAGTCGTCGCGTTGGCCTTGATTGGTTCCGCGTGCGGGGACGACAAGCCCGAGAGCACGCCGACGACGACCGCCAGTGGCGGGGCAACGCCCACCACCGTCGGTGCGACGACGACGACCAAACCCGTCGACCCGTTGACCGCCATCGGCATCGATCTCAGCAAGTGTGGTTCGGGCTACAGCCCGACCAAGGGCATCGTGAACAACGAGATCCTCATCGGTCAGAGCGTGCCGCAATCGGGCACCTTCGCCGGCT
>JBDTLT010000214.1:0-9436 GCA_039934635.1 Acidimicrobiales bacterium | reverse complement strand
TCTCGGTGACCGATCGCTGCAACTTCCGCTGCACCTACTGCATGCCCGAAGAGGGAATGCAGTGGATGCCCAAGACCGAGATCCTCACGTTCGAAGAGATCGAGCGCATCGCCCGGATCATGGTCGAGCACTTCGGCATCGACAGCATCCGTCTCACCGGCGGTGAGCCGACCGTGCGGGCGCATCTCCCGATCCTCGTGGCCAAGCTGGCGGCGCTGCCCGTCGACCTCGCCCTCACGACCAATGGCGCCACATTGCGCGCGGCGGCGCACGACCTCAAGGCCGCCGGCCTCGAGCGCATCAACATCTCGCTCGACACGTTCCGCGCCGATCGCTTCCGTGAGATCACCCGCCGCGACGAGCTCGACCGCGTGCTCGACGGCATCGACGCCGCCATCGAAGCCGGGCTGCATCCGATCAAGCTCAACGTCGTCGTCATGCGGGGCGTCAACGACGACGAGTTGCTCGACTTCGCCACGTTCGGTCGCGACAAGAACGTCGAGATCCGCTTCATCGAGTTCATGCCGCTCGAGGCGGGCCATTGGTGGACCCACGAGTCGGTCGTGCCCTTCGACGAGATCGTCGCACGCGTCAACGAGGTCTATCCGTGCGAAGCGGTCGCGCAAGGACACGAGCCCGCCGCGCGGTTTCGCTATCTCGATGGCCACGGGTCTTTCGGTGTCATCGCCAGCGTGACCAAAGCGTTCTGCGACTCGTGTGATCGTGTGCGGCTCACCGCTGACGGCAAATTCCGCAACTGTCTCTTCGCTCTCGAAGAGCACGATCTGCGCGCCGCACTGCGGCAAGGCGCGACCGATGACGAACTCGCGCAGATGATCGAACAGTCCGTGCACGCCAAGTGGGCCGGGCACCAGATCAACAACGTGCAGTTCATCCGACCGAAACGGTCGATGAGCCAAATCGGGGGTTGAGTGCTCGACGATCTCTCCCCGGCCCGCAAGATCGCCTACGCGGTGCTCGGGTTGTTCTCGTTGATCGCGTTGTTCGCGGCGTTCGGCTCGGGCGACAGCGGGGTCGACACCACCGCACCAAAGGCGACGCGCTCGCCTTCCACCACCGGCGGTGTGCCGGCGACGACAGTGCCCGTGCCCAAGGCATTCGACAAGGTCTTGTTGACGGTCAAATTGCCGACCGCTACTTCGCGCAGCGCTGCGGTACCAGACGGCAAGGGTGGCTTCTATCTACTCGGCGGCCTCGATGTGCGGCGCGCCCCGATGACCTCCATCCTGCGCGTCGATCCGGTCGCGAATTCGACCCTGCTCGTCGGGTCGTTGACGCAGCCGGTGCAAAACCATGCGGCCGTGGCCATCGGCGAACGCGTCCTTCTCTACGGCGGCGGTGAGCGCGCGGGGTTGCGCGACATCCAGGAATACAAGGGTGTCGACAACGCGGCGGTTGCCGGACAACTGGCCATCGGGCGTTACGGGCACAGCGCCGTTTCCGTCGGTGGCCGCATCGTCATCGTCGGTGGTTCCGACGGCATCGAGAACCAGACCGAAGTGTTGGCGAGTGCAGACGGCATCACGTTCACGGCGATCGCCAACCTTCCCGTGGGCCTGCGCTTCGCCGCGGTCGCGGGGATGAACAACAAGGTCTATGTGTTCGGCGGCGAGGTCAACGACAAGCCGGTCAGCACCGTCTACGCAATCGATCTGACCAACGGCGCTGTGACCGAACCAGCCAAGCTCGATCGACCCGTTTCGCACGCTTCGGCCTTCGTCGTCAACGGCGGCGTCTTCTTCGCCGGTGGCAAGACCGACAAGGGCCTCACTGATTTCATCTGGCGTTTCGATACGACTGCGGCGACGCCGACGTTCAAGTTCGCGGGCACGCTGCCGCGCGCGGTCTCCGATGCCGCGGCGGTGACGGTCGGCAGCAAAGTGTTCCTCGCAGGAGGCGAGTCGCCGTCGTTCGTGCAAGATGTCGTTCAGTTGACTCCGCTCGCGGATGACTCCGGCCTGTTGGCGCAGTTGAGTCCCTCGACCGTGGGCGGTGGGTCGCCGCTGCCCCAAGCGACCGTGCCACCACGGGCCGTCGTGCAGCCGGCGACGACCACCACACGAGCGACGACCACACGACCGACGACGACCGCGCCGGCGCCGACGGCCGCGCCCACGACAACGGCACCGCCGACGACACCGTCCACGACACCGGCCACCACCGCGGGATCACCGCCGAGCACATCCCACGCGTAGCGCAGCCCCATAGACTCGGCGCATGACGCACCGCTTCAGTCATCTCGACCCGCTTGGCCGCGCCCGCATGGTCGACGTGACGCCAAAGGAGCCCACGCATCGTCGGGCGATCGCCCGGGCCCGCATCAACATGTTGGCCGAGACGGCGTCGGCAGTCGCCCGCGGCGCGATCGGCAAGGGCGATGTGCTGGCGGTCGCGCGAGTCGCGGGCATTCAAGCAGCCAAGCGCGCGCCCGACCTGATCCCGCTGTGCCATCCGTTGCTGGTGGGCGCAGTGTTCATCAACTTCGAGATCGCCGACGAGTACATCGAGGTCGAGGCCCAGGTCGAGACCGTCGATCGCACGGGTGTCGAGATGGAAGCGCTCACGGCTTGTGCCATTGCCGCACTCACCGTGTACGACATGTGCAAGTCGATGGACCGGGGCATGATCATCAGCGACCTCGCCTTGTGGGAAAAGACGGGCGGCAAGTCGGGCACCTATCGCCGCGTCGACCCCAGCCGTGACGGCCACTGACCAACCGGTTCCATTCGGCGTCTACGTCCACGTTCCGTTCTGCGCGAGCCGCTGCGGCTACTGCGCGTTCAATACCTACACCGTCACCGAGCTCGGTTCGACGCGCGACCTCCAGGGCTATGTCGATGCCGCCATCGCGGAGTTGCGCATGGCGCGGCGAATGCTCGGTGGCGATCGCCCGGTACGCACCGTTTTCGTCGGTGGGGGCACACCCACGATGCTCGATCCCGCGGATCTCGTTCGGCTCGTCGACGCGGTCGGCATCGAGTTCGGCTTCGCTCCCGACGTCGAAATCACGGTCGAGGCGAACCCGGATTCGATCGACCGCGACGGGCTCGCCGAGTTACGCGCGGGCGGATTCACACGCGTGTCGTTCGGCCTGCAGAGCGTGCGCACGCACGTGCTCGCCATCCTCGATCGCACGCATACGGCGGGCCGCGCCGAACAGGCCGTCGACGACGCGCGTGCGGCGGGATTCGAACACATCAACCTCGATGTGATCTATGGCACGCCGGGGGAGAGCGATGACGACTGGGCGGCCACCGTCGACGCCGTGCTGTCCACCGCCGTCGACCACGTGTCCGCCTATGCGCTGACCCTCGAGCCGGGTACCCGCCTTGCGGCTCAGGTGCGTCAGGGCCGCGTCGGTGCCCTCGACGAGCACGCGCTGGCCTCCCGCTACGACGTACTCGACGAACGCCTCGCGGCCGCCGGATTCGCCTGGTACGAGCTGTCGAACTGGGCCCGCAGTGAGGCGGCGCAGTGCCGCCACAACTTGCTCTACTGGCGCGGCCACGACTGGTGGGGCGTCGGCCCGGGCGCTCACAGCCACATCGCCGGACGGCGCTGGTACAACGTGGCCCACCCGCGTGACTATGCGGCGCGCCTCGCCCGGGGCGACTCCCTCGACGCCGAGTCGCCCGAAATGCTCGATGCGCCGGCGCGACGACTCGAACAGGTGATGACCCGCATCCGCCTCGCCGAGGGCTGCCCGACGGCGTTGCTCGATGCGGCGGGCCGGGTGGCCGCCGACCAGGCGATGGCCGATGGGTTACTCGAGCCGGTCGACTCCACGGTTGCCGATGCGGCTCCCCGTGTGCGGTTGACCGCTCACGGACGGCAGTTGGCCGACCACGTGGTGCGTCGGATCATCTAGCCGAATTCGCCGACCTTTGACCGTGCGCGGGTAGGCCCGGTGGCCTAGGATGCCAAGCAAGTGCGTTGCGAATGTATGTCTTTCGCAACAATTGCGGTCAGTAGCGGTCGGCCAAAGAGGTCTTGAGTGCAGTTCATCATCTTGTTCGGCCTTGCAGTCGCCTGGGGAGTGCTGCTCGTACCCGACCTGTTGAAGAAGCGGGGCACGGTCCGTTCGATCCGTGGCGTCAAGGGCTTCGACCGCCAGCTCTCTGCGTTCAACCGCACCTCTGGTGCACCGTTGTCGCGGCAGATGCCGGGCCTGCAGAGTCGTCCCGCCGGTTCGGTCGTCGCGTTCCCTGTCCGCGGTCCGGTCCGCCGCCGCCGCCAGCACGGCCTGCGCAGCGTCCCTCGTACGCCCGCCGATGCGCAGCGCCGTCGCATCTACGTCTTGTCAACGCTGTTCGCGGCCGCGGTGTTCACGCTCGCAGTTGCGATGGCGGTTTCGCGCGTGGTGCTGGCGTTGCACTTCGTCGTCGATCTCGCGCTGGCGCTCTACGTGTATCTGCTCTTCGAGTTGCGGGCCAACCGTGACGAAGAGTTCGAAGACGACGTCGACTACGACGAGTTCGACGACGACGTCGCAATCGCTCAAGGCTGACCGCAACCGCGGCGCCCGAGCGGCAGCCGGCTTCAGTACCTCGCGAACACCTGCACGACGAACACCGTGCCGTTGCCGGACACCGACACGCCAGTGCCGGCCCAGTTGAACTCCGGGTTCAAGATGTTGGCGCGGTGTCCCGGCGAATTCATGAACGCTTTTTCAACGGCCTCCATCGACGGGCCGTAGCCGACGTTCTCGCCGAGCATCCACCAGCCAGGGTCGACGGCCTCTGCAAGATTCGAATGTTGCAAGGTGTTGACCGATGCGAGGTAGTCGGACCACGTCTGTGCCTTCGCCATGAGCGCGTCGTTGATGCTCAGACCGATGAGGCCGTTGTCGGTGCGGTCGTAGTTGATGCGCTGGAACGAATCGAGCTGTTGCGGAGAGCATGCCGACAGCACCATGGCGGCGGCAACGAAGAGCGCGATCAGCAGGGCGATGGGCCTTTTGGCCCCCCTACCTGCGGGTTCGTTACAAATCGATGGCGATTGGGTGAGCACAGGCTATTGTTCGGCCTCCGAAGCAGGAGGCTTTAGGGCCCAGTCGTTCTTTCTGCCCTAAACTTCGTGCCGGTTGCGACCGATAGGGCGTGCCATTTGTACCGGGACACCGATAGGTTTTGCGGGCCCCCGGGGGTGTAGCTCAGTTGGCTAGAGCGCTTCGTTCGCAACGAAGAGGCCGGCGGTTCGAGTCCGCTCACCTCCACTCGCATTTGTACTGATCACGCCCGGTTTGTTGGTTGCCGGCGCGTTGCTCTCGCGTCGACGTGACACGGATGTGACACGCGAGGAATCCAACAGGTCGGCGATCTTGTCGGTCACCTCGTTGTCGACCTCGGGCAGCACGGCCCCGTAGACGTCGAATGTGGTGCGGATCGAGGCGTGCCCGAGTCGGCGCTGAATCACCCGCGGGTGAGTGCCCAGCTCGATCATCAAACCGGCGGCCGAATGACGAAGGCCGTGAAACGTCTGCTGCGGGAAGCCCGCCCTCTTCACCGCAGGGACCCACACGCGGTCTCGGCGACGAGGAGCGTCCGGCGCAGAAAGTCGAGCCGCCCCTTTGACGTATTACTAGCGATCTAACTATACTTGCGTCAATGGTCGGTACAACCCAGCTTCGCTCCGTGCCCGAGACCGCGACCGCGCTTGGCGTCAACGAGCAACGCGTCCGTCAACTCGTGGCGTCGGGGCAACTCGCGGCGACGAAGGTCGGTGGGCGGTGGTTGATCACCACGGACGCGTTGGCTGCATATTCGAAGCAAGGACGGCTATCTGGCCGCCCGTGGGGTGAACGTCGTGCGTGGGGCTATCTGTGGCTGGCGCTCGGACGCGATCCAACTTGGTTGTCAGCCGCGGAAGCGTCGCGTCTTCGCCGTCAACTGCGCGAGGAAGGCGTTCAACCCTTAGTCACCAAATTGCGGACTCGAGCGACCACGATCGAGTTGAGTGGCCATCCGGCGGCTGTTCGTCGTGTTCGGGCCGATCGCGCGTGCGTGTTGGGCGGGATCAGCGCCGCGTCGGCTTGGAAGGCCGATATCCATGCAGTGGATGAGTTCACCGAGGCCTACTGCAGACCGAGCGACACGCGTCGTCTACAGCGTTCACTGCATCTCGTCGAGAGCGCGTCGCCGAAGGTCGTCCTGCATGTCGTGTCGGAGTTGTGGCCATTCGATCCAGATGAGCGTGTCGCGCCGGCGATGGTGACAGCGCTCGATCTCATCGAGTCGAGCGATCAACGAACCCAGCGGGCTGGCAGAGACCTCCTGCGACGCTCGACGCCGACGCGCTCATGATCGACCTCCCAGCCTTCGGGCCCGACGCAGGCGAGATGTGGACGGCTCTGCTCGACATCGCCGACGCCGTGCCACAGGACTGGGCGGTGATCGGCGCGCAGATGGTGCTGCTGCATGCGCTCGAAAGGGGAGTACAACCCCCGCGATTCAGTGGCGACGTCGATGTGCTCGTCAATGCGCGTGTCGTGTCAGGCCGGGTTGCCGCGTTCGTCCAACAGATCGTGCAGTTGGGCTTCGAGCTCGAGGGCTGGAGCGCCGAGGGCGTCGCCCATCGCTACGTTCGAGGCGCGGCGTCGGTGGATGTGCTCGCTCCTGAAGGCCTGTCGTCGAAGTCGTCCCTCGTGACGACCCCGCCCGGTCGATGTCGACGACACGCCGGCCAACCAACGCATCGACCTCGCGTTGCTGCTCACGATGGTCGAGGACCCATTCGAGCTCGCGCCACAGCTCACTTCGAAGGATCGGCAACGACTCCGCAAGAGGGGCGAGCTTCTGGACCTCGCGCACGATGCCTGGAGAGGCATCGATCGCGCCGCAGATGGCGTGGCGGCATTGCGCGTGTTGATCGACCGTGACACGTAGGTGACACGGGAGGCCGGCAACTAGGGGCAAATGACGGACACCGGCGGACACAGAATCCCTAGAAAAACAAAGGGAATTCTTCATCATCGCTGGTCGCCGCACCATCGCTCTGAGGATTCGCGAGGAAGAGGCCGGCGGTTCGAGTCCGCTCACCTCCACTCGCATTTGTCCTAGTCGTAGACGTTGAGGTCGTGCACCGGCTACGCAGTCGAAAGGTCCGAGCCCGCCGGCAGCGCCGCGCCGTACACATCGAGTGTGGTGCGAACGCTCGCGTGTCCTAGCCGTTGGTGTATGACGCGCGGATGCGCCCCAAGTTCAATCATCAAGTCCGCAGCGGAGTGCCGCAGAGCGTGGAACGTCAACCCGTCCAGCCCGGCACGTCTCACTGCTGGAACCCACACTCGCTTCGGTCAAGCGGTTCCGCTTCGTCTGTTGGTCGGAGGGGAGGGTGTGTTCATCGAAGGTTTGGTTGGTATTGGTCGCGAAGGCACGCGGCGTTCTTCGGTTCGTAAGGGCGGCTCGATAGGAAGTTCCGCGTGGGATCCCCGAGACGTCGAGCACGCGTCGGGACCCTGCACAATCCATCGACCAAATTGGAGAACACCACATGAGGAAGTCCTCACGCAGTCGAGCACGACTGGTCACGTTCAGCGGTATGGCACTGGCAGGAGTATTGACTGCGGATATTGCGGGGGCCGCGAACGTCGGCTTCGGCGACTTCGCGCCGCTGACCGCGTCGGCTGCGCCTGCAGCGAACGAAGCGACACCGATCACGTTCGGCAACGCCAGCTTCGAGCAACGTTCGGTGGCAGATCGCTCCACGCAACTCGCGGCGGGCGCACCGAACACGGGCAGCTGGGACATGATCACCGTGAATGAAACCGGCCCTCAGAAGGGAAAGTATCTCTTCACTGTGTTCGAAACCGGCCAGGCTGGCGTGCAGCGCCACGAAGTCGCCACGGGCGCGACCGAGACGATCTGGATGAGCCCGCAAGCCGGCGCACACGTCTCCTTCGACGCCACCTATTGGACACCGTGGGGCACGTTGATCACCGCAGAGGAATCGTGGTGTACCGCGGTAGCCGGATGCACCAGCAACTACGGTCGACTGTTCGAGTTGAAAAACCCGGCGACCGCTCCGGCGATCACGAATCCGCTCACCGCGACCAGCAACGACGGCGCCGAATTCGTCCACCGCAACGTCATCCCCCGCACCTCACATGAGGGGATCCAGTTCGACAAATCCCACAACATGTACTTCATCGACGAACTCAACGGCGGCAACATCTACAAGTACACGTCGAAGGCCAACTGGGGCGAGATCATGTCCGGTCGGTCCGACTACTTCGCCGCCGGCCAAACCTCGGTATTGCGCGTCGGCGACGGCTCCACCCCCAACGCCACCGGCGCCTACACATGGGTGCCGATCACCGACGCCAACGGCGTCGCCCTGCCCGGCGCATTGACCATCGTGGACGGCAACGGTGTCCGCTCAGTGGACGCACGCAACACCACCGACCTCGCGGCGTACAAAGGCACGGACTACCAGCGACCCGAGGACATGCAGCTCCAAACCGTCAGAGGCATCGAGTACCTGTATGTCACGACCACCACGACCAATGAGGTCTACCAACTGAACCTGACCGCATCCTCTATCTCGGTGTTCGCCGGCCGGAACACCGTCGATCTTGCCACCGGCGGACCGGTAGGAACGGCGTTCACTAACCCCGACAACCTCGCCATCGACCACGATGGCAACGTGTACATCGTCGAGGACCGCAACGGCGGAGTCGACGACGACATCTGGTTCGCAAAGGACCTCAATGCCGACGGCGACCTGAACGACGCCGGCGAAGGCATCGGTCGCTGGGCGTCCAACGGCACAGTCGGCTCCGAATTTACCGGGCTCTACTTCGACCCGACCAACAAACGTCGCGCGTGGGTCAACATCCAACATCCCGCCAGCGGCAACGACCGAACCATCGAAATCACCACCCCCTAACAAGTCGCACTTTCCACCGAAGATGAAATTCGCAGGATGAGGCCAGAATCCTCGTCTGGAAAGAGGGCGCACCCGCTCATGGGCGGGTGCGCCTTCTGCGCGTCGCACGAGTCGCGTGCTGCATCGGGGCAATGGTGTCGTGGGCGAAGCTTCGAACTGCCGGTGAAGGGGGGTTCACAGAGGTTTCGTCTTGTGGATGGCCGTTCGCTACCACCCGTTCACTTCGATGCGGTGTTATGCCGGACATGACTTCGATGCTTCGTCGCAACATTTCCCTTATCCTCTGCACGCTTGCAACGTTGGTGGCGTCGGCGACACCAGCCAGCGCCGGCGCAGGAAACACTTCTGACCAATCGGCCAAACCATTGACGGTTGCGGTGATCGGCGATGTTCCCTACGGAACCGCACAAGAGGCCAGCTTCGGTGAATTGATCGCCGCTATCAACGCCGACCCGAAGGTCCGCATCGCGCTGCATGTCGGCGACATCAAGAACGGCAGCACCACCTGCACCGACGAACGCTTCACGGC
>JBDTLT010000213.1:0-9532 GCA_039934635.1 Acidimicrobiales bacterium | reverse complement strand
CCGATGCCGGCGCCCGTGCAGGCACCGCCGGCAACCGGGTTGGACGACGTCACGAAGGGATAGGTGCCGTGGTCGAGGTCGAGGAACGTCGCTTGCGCGCCTTCGAACAGCACATGATGGCCGGCGTCGAGCGCCTCGTGCACCAGCCCGACCGTGTCCGCGATGTAGGGCTCGAGGCGCGGCCGGCAGACCTCGAGGTACTCGCGACAGATCTCGTCGCCGTCGATGGGCAGCTTGTTGTAGACCTTGGCCAGCACCGCATTGACCGTGTGCAGCACGACTTCGATCTTTTGGCGGAAGATCTTGGGATCGAGCAGGTCTTGCACGCGCAGACCGACCCGCATCGCCTTGTCGGCATACGCCGGGCCGATGCCGCGCCGCGTGGTGCCCAGTGAATTGCGGCCGAGGTAGCGCTCGTGCAGCGAATCGAGTTGCACGTGGTAGGGCAAGATGAGATGCGCGTTGCCCGAGACCCGCAGGCGATTGCAGTCGACACCTTTGGCCGTGAGCGCGTCGATCTCCTTGAGCAGCACTCGCGGCTCGACGACCACGCCGTTGCCGATGATCGGCGTGATGTGGGGATAGAGCACGCCGGAGGGCACGAGCTGCAGGGCGAACGCTTCGCCGTCGACGACCAAGCGGTGACCAGCGTTGTGGCCACCTTGATAGCGCACCACGTAGTGGCTCTCTTTGGCCAGCAGGTCGGTGAGCTTGCCCTTGCCTTCGTCGCCCCATTGCGCGCCGACGATCACTGTTGCGGGCACGTTGGTTGCCTCCCCATTCAGCAGCGATCGAGCCGACCGATCCTAGCGGCGCCGAGCCCGAGCCCGAGACGCCTTTTTCGTACTCAACCCAACGGGGGAGCGGGCCGAAAACAGGTCATGTCCGCTAGACGCCGTCGTCGACCCCATCCGGCCCGCTTCGAACGCCGCATCGCCGGTGTGGCCAGCGCAGTGTGCGGCGTGGGCATGGTGACCAGCTTTTCGGTCGCGGCGCAGGCACAACAGCCGCCGACCGAAGTCCGCACCGAAGCGGCGAGTCAAGCGCCGGTGACCGCGCCCCGCCCCGACCCGACCACGACCACGACCACCTTGCCCCCGTTGAGCCTGACCGGCGGGCCGTCGACGGTGATCGCGACCACCACCACCACGGCGCCGCCCGAGACCACGCTGGCCCCGACCACGACGCTGCGCCGATTCGTGCCGGCGCCTCCGCCGACGCAGCCCGAAGAGACGCTGCCGCCCGAGACGCCGACGACGACGGTGGCCCCGACGACCCGGCCGCCGGCGCCCACCACCTCACGGCCACCGGTCACGGTCGGGCTGCCCACCACCACGACCACCGCGCCGCCGACCACCACGAGCGATGGCAGCTGAGGTTCGATTTCCGGTCATGGGGACGCGGGCGCACGTGGTCGTCACCGCGGAACCCGGCCTCGAGGACCAACTGACCGGGCTCGCGGTGCGCGAGCTGTCTCTGATGGAACGTCGATGGAGCCGGTTCCTTCCCACCTCGGAATTGTCACGACTGAATGCCGCTGCGGGTAAACCGGTGATCGTTTCGGCCGACACGTTCAGTGTGATCAAGTCCGCGGTCGACGCCTGGAATCAAACCGACGGCTGTTTTGACCCGACCGTGCACGATGCATTGTGCGCCACGGGCTACGACCGAACCTTCGCCGAGCTGGCCGAACAGCCTGATCGGCCCGGGGCGGCACGCCCCGCGCCGGGATGCGCGGAGATCGAGCTCGACCCGGGCCTCTGTGCCGTTCGCCTGCCGGTCGGGGTCCGGCTCGACCTCGGAGGCATCGCCAAAGGCGCCGCCGCAGACCTCGTCGTCGGTCGTTTGCGCGCGAACGGTGCCGACGGTGCGTGTGTGAACGTCGGCGGGGACATCCGCGTCGACGGCTGCGCTCCGACGACCGCGGGTTGGATCATCGAAGTCGCCTTCGCCGAGCTCCACCGCCGACGCATCACGCTCGCGTCCGGCGCGGTGTGCACGTCGACGACTTCGAAACGCCGGTGGATCACCGCCGACGGCGAACGGCACCACATCATCGATCCGCGCGGCGGTCGCTCGACGACCGGGTTGCGGTGGGTCAGCGTGATCGCGGCGCGCGCCACCCAAGCAGAAGTACTGACTAAGGCCGTGTTCGTGGCCGGTGCCGATGCCGGTCGACGAATCATCGAAGACAACCGTTGTTATGCCGTGATCGTCGACGACAACGACGCTATCTTCGAGATCGGCTGCCTCGAGGAGCTCGCAGCATGAGCGGTGAAATGTCGTGGTACGTCGCTCGCGCGGGCGGTTTCCTCGCGTGGGCCCTGAGTGCCTTTTCGATCTTGTGGGGCCTGCTCATCACGAGCCGCGCCCTGGGCAAGCGCATCACCGGTCCGCGACTGCTCGACCTGCACCGCTTCATCGGTGGCTTGAGCGTCGTCTTCGTCTGTGTGCACGTACTCGGATTGCGCTTGCATCGATTCGAAGACATCCACTTCGGCTTCAAAGACATCCTCGTCCCGATGGCGTCGAGCTGGCATCCAGGCGCGGTCGCGTACGGCGTCGTCGCGTTCTATCTGTTGATCGCCGTCGAGCTCACGTCGTTGTTGCGGCGCAGGATCCCGGCGTCGATCTGGCGGCGCGTCCACTACATGGGCTTCGTCGTCTTCCTGCTCGGTTCGATCCACGCGCTCAAGGTCGGTACCGACGTTCAGAATCCGGTGATCTGGTGGCCATCGGCCATCTTGTGTGCCGCGGTTGTCGGGCTCGCAGTGACCCGCGCGATGGCGGCCGCCCAAATCGCATCGGCGAAAGACGCGGAACAAGAGCTGGGCAGCTTGGGTACGTCCGCGGTGATCACGGATCGCTACTCCGACCCATGGGCCGTTGCACCACCCGCACCAACTGCGGCCCGTGTCGCCACCGCTCCTCTCGCCCCGGTCATGGCGCCCGAGGCGCCGTTCACCGAGATGGTGCCCGCCGCGGTCGCGCCGTTCGATCCGGTGCGCGAGGCAATGGCCACCACTGCTCGCGTCGACGACAACCGAGCGGCGTTGCTGGAACGAACTCGCCGCAGCCTCGAACGCCTCGACATCACGGCGTATCCGCAAGCGGAACTGCCCGCCGAGATCTTGACGACGCGCCCCGTGCACGAGCCCGCGGGTGGAACAACCGATCAACAACCAGAAGCGCTCCTGCCGACCCGGCCGGTCACCGACATCGCGCTGCGCTACGCGCGTCTGCGCAATCCGACGAACCCACCGTCGGCTCCCCCGCCAAGCTTCCAGGCCGGGCTGCCGCCCGGTGCGACAGGCCAATCGCTCTGGGGCCAACCGCCCGCCGGATGGGACGGCGCGGCCGTCGACGGGCCCGCCCAGACCATCGATGCGGTCGCCGCCGCACCCGCCGCGGTCGAAGCGATCGCCCCGAGCGCGTACACCTTTGCCCCGCTCGCCGAGCCGGCCGAGCAACCGGTGGCCGCGCCCGTCACGGAATCGGTGGCGTTTGCGGACGTCGAGCCGGCGCACGATCTCGCGGCCCCGGCCGCGCCGGTCGGGTTGCCCGACCCGAACAGCCGCACCGCGTGGGAGGACCAACTCGCGCCGCAGGTTTCCTCACTCGACTGGCGGACACCGGCCAGGTCGCCCGAGACCGCGTTCGTCGCGACACCCATCGAGCCCGACCTCGAAGCCGACGTCGACGAGGCGCCCGAGCCGACCCTCGAAAACGTGCGCAGCGGACTGCCGAGCCGTACCCCACAGCGGATGGCCCGCAGCACCCAGCCCGCGCGCACTCCCCTCGACTGGAAGCCGCAACGCCTCGAGAGCGCGCCGATGGGCGGCGCGCCACCGCCGCCAACGCCCGATCCCGTCACCGGCGAAGTGCCGAGCGAGCAATACCGGACGTGGCTGCGCGAATGGTTGGCGTTCGCCGAGAACTACGACGGCTGACAACAACGACCTTCGTTCTCAGCCGAAGGTCAGCTCGTTGTCCGCGGCGTCGACGTTGACGGTGTCGCCCTCGGCGTATTTGCCTTCGAGGATCAACAACGCCAACCGGTCGGCGAGGTGGTGCTGGATCGCCCGCTTGATCGGGCGGGCACCGAACGCCGGGTCGTAACCGAGCTCGGCGAGCAACCGTTTGGCCGCGTCGCTGACCTGCAGGCTGATGCGGCGCTCGGACAAGCGCTGGCGCACCCGGGCCAACTGGATGTCGACGATGGGCACGAGATCGGCGGCGTCGAGCGAACGGAACTGCACGATGTCGTCGATGCGGTTGATGAACTCGGGACGGAAGAACGTCGACGGGTCGGTCGCCAAGTTGGACGTCATGATCAACACGACGTTGGTGAAGTCGACCGTGCGGCCCTGACCATCGGTGAGACGACCGTCGTCCATGACCTGCAAGAGCACGTTGAACACATCGGGATGCGCCTTTTCGATCTCGTCGAGCAGGACCACCGAGTAGGGGCGCCGCCGAACGGTCTCGGTCAGCTGCCCGCCTTCGTCGTAACCGACGTAGCCCGGAGGCGCACCGATCAAGCGCGCCACTGCATGGCGCTCCATGTATTCGGACATGTCGATGCGTACCATCGCGCGTTCGTCGTCGAACAAGAACTCGGCCAACGTGCGGGCGAGCTCGGTCTTGCCGACTCCGGTCGGGCCGACGAACAAGAACACACCGATCGGACGATTGGGGTCGGAGAGGCCGGCGCGATTGCGGCGAATAGCGTTGGCCACGATCTTGACGGCACCGTCCTGGCCGATGACGCGATCGTGCAACACGTCCTCGAGTCGGATGAGCTTTTGCACCTCGCCTTCCATTAACCGTGAGATGGGCACGCCGGTCCACTTGGACACGACCTCGGCGACGTCTTCTTCGTCGACCTCTTCTTTGAGCATCTTCAACGAGCCCTGGAGCTCGTCGAGGTGATTCGTGGCGGTCTGGATCTCGCGCTCGATCTGCGGGATGCGGCCGTAGCGGATCTCGGCGGCCTTTTCGAGATCGGGCTCGCGCTCGATCTGGCTACCCAACGCTTCGAGTTGCTCTTTGAGGTCGCGGATGTGTGCGATGGCGTCCTTTTCGGATTGCCAGTGCGCCTTCATGCCCGCGATCTGTTCGTTGAGGTTGGCGAGGTCTTCTTCGAGCGACGCCAGCCGCTCTTTGGACATCTCGTCGGTCTCTTTGGCCAACGCCACCTTTTCGATCTCGAGCTGGCGGATGCGCCGCTCGATGACATCGATCTCGGTGGGCATCGAATCGATCTCGATCCGCAACTTGGACGCGGCCTCGTCGACGAGGTCGATGGCCTTGTCGGGCAAGAAGCGTCCGGTGAGATAGCGGTCCGACAGCACGGCGGCAGCGACCAACGCGGCGTCTTGGATGCGCACGCCGTGGTGCACCTCGTAGCGCTCCTTGAGACCGCGCAGGATCGCGATCGTGTCTTCGACCGACGGCGGGGCGACGAGCACCGGCTGGAAGCGGCGCTCGAGCGCGGCGTCTTTTTCGACGTGCTTGCGGTATTCGTCGAGCGTCGTCGCGCCGATCATGCGCAACTGCCCGCGCGCCAGCAGCGGCTTGAGCATGTTGGACGCGTCCATCGACCCTTCGGCCGCGCCGGCACCGATCACGGTGTGCATCTCGTCGATGAAGGTGATGACTTCGCCTTCGGCATCGGTGATCTCTTTGAGCACGGCCTTGAGGCGCTCTTCGAACTCACCGCGATACTTGGCGCCGGCGACCATCGAACCCAGATCGAGCGAGATGACGCGGCGGTTCTTGAGCGACTCGGGCACGTCACCTTCGATGATGCGCCGGGCGAGACCTTCGACGATGGCGGTCTTGCCGACACCGGGCTCGCCGATGAGCACGGGGTTGTTCTTGGTGCGCCGCGACAGGACTTGGATCACGCGCCGAATTTCTTCGTCGCGACCGATGACCGGGTCGAGGCGGCCGCGGCGCGCGTCTTCGGTCAGGTCGCGGCCGTACTTCTCGAGCGCCTGGAACTTGTCCTCGGGATTTTGATCGACAACGCGGTGCGACCCGCGCACTTCGCGCAACGCGCTGAGCAATTGCTCGCGCGGCACCTTGATACGGTCGGCGAGCGCGAGCAGGAGGTGCTCGGTCGAGAGGTATTCGTCGCTCAACTCGACCCGGGCGCGATCGCCGGCCTCGAGGAGATCGCGCACCTCGCGGGCCACGCGGACTTCGCTGCCATAGGCGCGCGGCAGCCGGCCGATCGCCTCGTCGACCTGATTGCGCAGCGACAGCGGATTGACGCCGACCCGTTGCAAGATCGGCAACACGACACCTTCGGGTTGGCCGAGCAGCGCCGCCAAGAGGTGATCGACGGTGACCTCTGGGTTGTTGCGCGCCTTGGCCAACTCGGTGGCGGCGGTGAAGGCCTCTTGGGTCTTCATCGTCCAGCGTTCAGGGTTCAGCGACACCAGGTACTCCTCGGTGAATTAAGAAAGTTGATAACACCTATATCAACTTTGGGCCGGCCCCCCAGATTCCCCCTCTGGGGAAAAAGCGGCGGAAATCAGCGGCGATCGCCGCGGTAGAGCGCCACCGACTGCGACAGCGGCACGAGATCGCGCCGGTAGTGCCGATGGGTGGCCTCGACACGCGCCGTGAGCTCTTGGGCGAGCCGCTCGAGCTCGCTCTGGAGCCGGCGCGCCTCTTCTTCGAGCTCCAGGACGCGCTTGACCCCGGCCAGGTTGAGGCCTTCGGTGGTCAGCTCCTGGATGCGTTGGAGCCGGGCGATGTCGGCTTCGGAATAGCGCCGGCTACCGCCGCCCGTGCGGGCCGGGTCGAGCAGGCCCTTGCGTTCGTAGATGCGCAGCGTCTGTGGATGCACCCCGGCCAATTCGGCCGCGACGGAGATCACATAGACCGCTCGGTCACGCGAGATCCGCACGGGTCACCTCCCAACCTTCCTTGTTCATCAGCTGAGCCCCAGATAGTCGCGGGGCGATTCTTTGGCGGCGGCCGCAAGGGCCTCGACCGCCTTGCGCTCGTCGGCGTTGAGCTTGGTCGGCACCGCGACATCGACGGTGACGAGTAGGTCGCCCGTGTGGCGGCCGGTGTCGATGCCACGACCCTTGACCCGGAAGGTGCGCCCGGATCGGGTGCCCGATGGGATGCGGATGGTGACGGGGTCGCCGTCGAGTGTGGGCACGCGAATATCGGACCCGAGCGCGGCCTCGGCGAAGGTCACCGGCACATCGATCGTGAGGTTGTCGGCCTTGCGCCCGAACAACTCGTGGGCCGAGACGCGTACGGTCACGAAGAGATCGCCCGACGGCCCGCCGTTGCGACCGGGCTCGCCGCGGCCCTTGAGCCGGATGCGCTGACCGTCGCCGACACCCGCCGGCACCCGCACCTTGACCTCGCGAGCGCGGCGCCGCGTGCCCGCGCCCCGGCAGTCGGGGCAGGGGTCGGTGACGATTCGGCCGCGCCCACCACAAGCACGGCAGGGCTGACTGAACGAGAAGAACCCTTGGTTGTCGTCGGTGACGCCGCGCCCGTTGCAGGTCGCGCAGGTCTGCGGGATCGTGCCCGGCCGCGCCCCGCTGCCATTGCAGGTCTCACAGGGAGCATCGCTCGTGAGATGCACCGCGGTGGTCACGCCGTTGACCGCGTCGACGAACGACAGGGTCAAGTCTGATTCGAGATCGGCGCCCTTCGCCGGGCCGGCACCACGGGTGCGGCCGGTGCGCCCACCTTGGCCGCCGCCACCTTGGCCGCCGCCACCGAAGAACTGCGCGAAGAGGCCCGACAGATCGCCGCCGTCTTCGAAGCGGTAATTGCCACCACCACCCGGTTGCCCGAAGCCACCCGCCATCGGACCGAGGCGGCGCACTTCGTCGTATTCCTTGCGCTTGGTCTCGTCGCCCAGCACGTCGTAGGCCGCGCTGATCTCTTTGAAGCGCTCTTCGGATTGATCGTTACCGGGGTTGGCGTCGGGATGATGCTGACGGGCCAGCTTTCGGTACGCGCGAGTGAGTTCCTTTGGCGTTGCCGTCTCGGCAACGCCGAGTACCTCGTAATAGTTCTTCTCGAACCACTCTCGCTGCGGAGCCATCGAGGCTCACCTTCCTGGCGCGCGCCACATGCCGCGCGCGATCAATCCCGCACTTTGACCAGAGCGGGCCGCAGGACGCGGCCGTTCCAGACGTAACCGGTGCGTAGTACTTCGGCGACATGGGGTCCGTCCCCGTCGCCTTCTTCGTGGATAACGGCCTCGTGGCGATTGGGATCGAATGGATCGCCCAATGGTCGCAACACCGAGAGCCCTGATTTTTCGAGCGTCGAGATCAACATGTTGTAGATCGGCTCGACGTCTTCGGAGCCGTGCGCGAGCGCACCGTCGCAGGCATCGAGCACGGGCAACAACCGCTCGGCGAGCGATGCCGCCGCTTGCTCGATCATTTCGACCTGACGCTTGTCGTTTTGACGGCGGAAGTTGGCGAACTCGGCGGCAACGCGCCGGGTGTCGTCGAGATACCCATCGCGCTCTTTGGTGACGCGCTCGAGGTCGTCGAGCAACGACTCGACGGAGAACTCGGACGTCTCCTCTGGCACTGTCGCAGTGTCAAGCACAACTACCACCTCGGGTTCGGATGGGGATGGTTCGGATAGGGACGGTGCGGATGCCACCTGGTCCTCGTCACCTTGGCTCGCAGAACCTTGACCGGCAGAGTCGCCCATCTCCGAGGAAAGCGGCGCGGACGACAACAGCGTCAGGTCGACCAGCGGGACATAGTCCGACGACGAGCCCTGACCGGGTGACGGCGAGCCGCCGAACGGGACGCCCGTCGGCTCGCCATCGGCACCGTGTCGTGGGGGCTGATCGCTCAACGGGCGTCTCCGTCGTCAACGATTTCGGCATCGACGACTTCGTCATCGGACGGCGCCGACGACCGCGGTGCGGCCCCGCCACTCGACTCGGACGCGGCCGCCTCGTAGAGGCGTTGCGTGAAGGCCTGGCTGGCCGTCATGAGTGCCTCGGTCGCCGACTTGATCGCTTCGAGATCAGAACCGCCGAGAGCGGTCTTGAGATCGGCGACGCGGGCGTCGACGGTGGATCGCTCTTCGTCGGGCAGCTTGCTGCCTTGCTCGCGCAGCACCTTTTCGGTTTGGTAGAGCAGGGTCTCGCCGTTGTTGCGCACCTCGACTTCGTCGCGGCGACGACGGTCTTCGGCCGCGTTGGCCTCGGCGTCGCGCACCATGCGGTCGATCTCGTCTTTGGCCAGTGACGACTGGCCGGTGATCGTCATCGACTGCTCCCGGCTGGTGGCGCGGTCTTTGGCGGACACGTGCACGATGCCGTTGGCGTCGATGTCGAAGGTGACCTCGATCTGCGGAATGCCGCGCGGCGCGGGCGGCAACTCGACGAGCTGGAACTTGCCCAGCGTCTTGTTGAAGGCTGCCATCTCGCGCTCGCCCTGCAGCACATGGATCTCGACCGACGGTTGGCTGTCCTCGGCGGTGGTGAACACCTCGGTGCGCCGGGTCGGGATCGTGGTGT
>JBDTLT010000212.1:0-9533 GCA_039934635.1 Acidimicrobiales bacterium | reverse complement strand
TTCACCCGCCGGCGGCGAAGTGCTGATAGTCATATGAACCGGGCCAGTAGCCACCCCAGCCCCAGCCGATGGCCGCGAACGCACGCACGACAACATCGTCGGCAGTGATCACGCCCTTCCAGGGCTTGGTGCGATCGGCGTACTGCGCCGATTGCGGTGGTTCGACCTTGCCGGAGTGCACCCACGGATTGATCAGCGGGTTCACGTCGATAGCGGTGCCCATTGCGTGTTGTGACATCACCCCGGGGCTACCGGCGACCTCGCGACAATTGAACGCGCTCGTGTTGTTGGCCACCATCGACCGGTCGTCGTTGCCTTCGTAGGCGTCGACCAACTCCATTCGTTCGATCGGGTAGCGCATTTCGAAGAGGTGGGCGAAGACGGACACGATCGCCTCGGCGTGACGCGCGTTGACGACGAGTTCGCCTTGGTGGGCCTGATCGTCGAAGCCCCAGTAGGTCAGCTGCAACAGGCGCAGATCGCGGGGAGCCACGGGACATCCCGGACGCCAGGAGTACGTGAGACGCGTTTCGGGGATGTCGCTGATCGCCGAGACGAACACCGGCACGGTCGTGGGAGGAACGGTCGTGGTCGAGATGATCGTCGGCGGCGGCACAGTCGACGTTCCGGCGGGTCGGTTGGTGGTCACCGAAGGAGCGCCGAGTTCGGTGGCCGGGCCTTGTTGGCGAGCGGCAGTGGCTTCGCGGGCCGCCGATTGCGCAACCTCATCGCCGCAGCACGCCAGCAGCGCACACAAGATCAGCGGGACGAGTCGGCGCACCCGTCAAGTGTGCCCGGAGGTGGCGCCTACGCCGCCGTTTGGTGCAGTAGATAGGCCTCGAGCTCTAGCTCTTGGGCCCGACGCCGATACGCCGACGCCAACGGGACGGGCAAGCGGTCGGCTTGGGCCAGCAGGCTGCGGGCTCGGGATTGGCACACCCGTTCAGCCGCGGTTGCGGTATCGAGAACTTCGAAAACAGTCGTCGTGGTCATGTCGTGGCCTCCTGCGGCGGGCGAGTACCCGTCGCCTCAAAGGGTGAAACACCACGGCCCGCCCAACCCATCCCGACCGATGGTGTGACGTCAGTGACGGTAAAAGGGCGGGTCAACGACGGTCGCGGCCACCGCGGTGCCGCGCACGTCGATCGTGAGCGATTCACCCATTGCGATATCGGGCGCGAGGAAGGCGAGCGCAATCCCCTGCTCGAGCATCGGCGAGAAATTGCCGCTCGTGATGACGCCGACTTCGTGGTCGCCACGCCGCACGGTTTGACCACCGCGCGGCGGTCGGCGCCCCTCGACGAGCAGACCCCGCAGTAGCCGAGTCAGGCCCTTCGCCCGCTGGCGTTCGAGTGCGTCGCGACCTCGAAACGGTCCTTTGGTCCAACTCACGACCCAGCCAAGATTGGCCTCGAGGGTGGTGATGCCGTCGCCGAGCTCGTGGCCGTGCAAGGGCAGACCGGCTTCGAGGCGCAACGTGTCGCGTGCTCCCAGACCGGCGGGCAAGACACCGGCCGCCACCACCGCGTCCCAGAACGCGCCGGCGATCGACTGCGGGACCGCGCACTCGACACCGTCCTCACCCGTGTAGCCCGTCCCGGCCACCGTGATCTCGACGTCGTGCCAACGTGCGGCACCGACGCGGAACCGGCCGATCTCGGCTGCGACCGCGCTCACCTGGCGCAACTTCTCGCGTGCGTGAGGCCCCTGGATCGCAAGGATGGCTCTCGTCTCGGTGATGTCGTCGATCGCGACGCGGTCCGCCTGGACCTCGGCGAGCGCGCCGGTGACGCGATCGGTGTTGGACGCGTTGGGCATCACGTCGAAGGTGCGCTCGTCGATCCACCACACGATGATGTCGTCGATCACCGACGCGTCGCGCGCGTCGAGCAGGTGGGTGTACTGCGCGCGGCCAGGGGCGATCTTGCCGAGATCGTTGGTGAACGTGGCCTGCAACATGGCGAACGCGCCGTCGCCGCGGACGCGTACGGTGCCGAGATGGCTCACGTCGAACACCACGGCGTCATTGCGACAGGCGCGGTGTTCGGCGAGCGTGCCCGTCTCGTATTGCAGCGGCATGTCCCAGCCACCGAAGGGGACCAGCTTCGCGCCGAGCGCTCGATGGCGCGCGTCGAGGGGCGAGTGTTTCAGCATCGAGCGATGGTAGCCAGGGTCGCTCGGGCCCGTCGCCGTTGGCGAATCAGTCAGGCTTGGGCCGCGGCCGGGCCGGCAGCGGTGGCCGGGTAGAGATCGATGATGGCGGCGTCGACCTCGTCTTTGACGGTGCCGAGCGGCAAGATGTTGAGCACACCCTGGCCCCGCTTGAGCAAGTCGATGAGCTCTTCGCCGGTGTGCACGAGAACCGAGGAATTGCCGCTGATGACGAGGTTGACGGTGGTGACGTCTTCGCCGAGGTGATCGCGCAGGTAGCCGAACGCGTCGCGTACCGACTCGAGTTTGATGCCGGCGTCGAGCAGGTTCTTGATCGCTTTGAGCTCGAGGAGATCGCGGTAGGAGTAGCGGCGCCGTGAGCCGCTGCCCTGCGCGTCGGCCAACGACGGCCGCACGAGATCGGTGCGAGCCCAATAGTCGAGCTGGCGATAGGTGATGCCGACGATCGCCGCGGCGGCCTTGCCGCTGTAACCGGAGTTGTCGTCGCTGCCGTTGGTCGCCATGTGCTGGCCTCCGAGTGGTGACGTATCACACGAGGGGAATTACGTCGATGTAGGCAGGGTACGACACGCCGGACCAGGCCGTCAACACAGGGTGGCCAAGTTCGCGCGCTGAGCGGTTAGACGAAATCTTCGGGGTTGACCTGTTCGATGAACTCGCGGAACTGCTCGACCACTTGTTCCTGGTTGTCGTCGTCGCCGTCGTCGAGGATGACACCGGCCTCGTCCAAGACCTGCTCGGCCGCGAAGATCGGGGCGGCGACGCGCACCGCGAGGGCAATGGCATCGGACGGACGGCTGGACACCACCACCACGCTCTTGTCCTTGCCCGGGCTGGCCAAGTGGAGCTCCGCGTAGAACGTCTTGTCCTGGAGTTCGGTCACGACCACCCGCTCGAGGCTGACGCCGAGCTCGTCGAGCACGTTGCGAAACAAGTCGTGGGTCATCGGCCGGGGCGTCTCGTGATGTTGCATGGCCAGTGCGATCGCGGTCGCTTCGCTCGCGCCGATGTAGATCGGGAGGATCCGGCCGGTGCCCGGCTCTCGCAGTAGTACGACCGGCACGTTGTGGGGCGGCTCCACCCGCACATCGAGCAGCTCCATCTCGATCATGGACGTGACACTACCCCAGCGACGTCGCCGAGCGTCAGGGGATCTGCCCAGTCGCTTCAGCGAAACGGACGGCTCGCCCGCGCGAGCAATACATCGCGCAGCTCGTCACCCAGCTCGATCAGCTCGTGCAGCGTGGCGTCGACTTGGTGCGCCCGCTGCGGGTCTCGGTCACGCATCATCGGTACGAGCACCTGCTCGAACACGCTCATCTCGCGCTCGACCGACATCTTGTACATGCGCAGATGCCGGGCATCGATGCCGAAGCTGGCAAACGCCGCCGCCACCCTGGTCACTTGAAGGGCATCGCCGTCGAAGAACATGTCGTTGCCGACGAGACTGCCCGTGATGAGCCCGTAGCGCTCGAGCTCGATGACGAATGCCTCGCTCAGATCAAGGCTGCGCGCGAGCTCGGCCGCCACCATCGGTGCGTGTTGTTCGACCAGGTTTTGATCAGCGCGCTTACGAGTGGGCTTGGGGCGCGATGCCCTCGCGCGCTCGGGCTTGGCAGCACGCGCCGCCGCGGCACCCGTGGCGCCGGAGCGGTCGTGGGCACCCGTCGCCACCGTCATGCGATCGGCGAAGAGCGTCGGCTCGGGAAGAACGACGCGCGCAGCAGTCGACGTCGTCGATTCGAGGTCGGTCGCGACATCGTCGTCGGACATCTCCTGCAGACGTTCTTTGATCACCTTGAGCGGCAGGAAATTTTCGCGTTGCTGGCGCAGGACCCAACGCAAGCGCGCGACATCGTGCGGGTAGAAACGTCGGTAGCCCGAAGGCGTGCGCTCGGGATCGATCAGGCCCTGTGCCTCGAGGAAGCGGATCTTGGAGATCGTGACGTCGGCAAACTCTTCTTTGAGGAGCGAGAGCACTTCGCCGATCGACCGATGGCCGCGTTCCATCACTACCTCGGGGACCGACAGCAGTCGCGGGGTTTTGGCGTTCACGACGTCGGGCTCATCAACCGGTTGCCTGGCGGCGGGTTCCATGGAAGAACGCTAGCTTGAACATGCCGATCTGTAGCTCATCGCCATCGTGCAATTCGACATCGTCGACCTGCTTGCGGTTCACATAGGTGCCATTGAGCGACCCCACGTCGCGCACGAAGTACTTGGGGCCGCGCCGGTAGACCTCTGCGTGTCGACGCGACACCGTGACATCGTCGAGGAAGATGTCGCTGCGCGTGTCACGACCGGCGGTGATCACCGAGCCGTCGAGGGCATAACGCGAGCCACCCTTGGGGCCACGGGTGATGATCAGTAGCCCGGTTTCGGGCGGGAATTGCGCCCGATCGACCGCAACTTCGGGCACTGCCGCAGTGATGATGTCGAGGTTGAGCGTCGCGGTGTCGGTCTCGTGGTCGTCGAGCTTGGCGCCACAGTTGGCGCACAGTCGCGCCGCTGCGTCATTGGCCGTCCCGCAGGCTCCACAGACGGCACGCACTCTCGCTCCTCAGGACTCGATCAACGCAGAGTATGCGCTGGCGTCGAGCAGAAGGTCGAGCTGTGCCGGATCATCGGGCTCGATGAGACAGATCCAGCCCTCGCCATAGGGGTCTTCGTTGAGCTTCTCGGGCGCATCGGTCAACATGTCGTTGACCTCGACCACCGTGCCCGCAATGGGCGCAAAGAGGTCGGACACCGACTTGGTCGACTCGACTTCGCCGAAGGTATCGCCCGAGGCGAGGACGGTGCCCGTCGCCGGCAACTCGACGAAGACCACGTCGCCCAACGCGTCTTGGGCGTAGTCGGTGATGCCCACGCGCACTCGGCCGGTGGCCTCGAGGCGTGCCCACTCGTGGTCCTTCGAATAGCGCAGCTCCGCCGGGACGTTCATGGGTCAAACGCTACAAGATCAAACCGGTCCGCGGGACGGGGCCTTTCGGTCTCTTCGGCTGTCGAGCGCCGCCCGGGCCAACGGCGCGTAGCCGGCCGCGGCGTAGTAGCTGAGGATCAAGCTGGGCACGCCGATCAGCCACGCCGCGACCCGACCGGGGGAATGGAAGAAGATGTCGCTGCGGCCCGCGAGGAACAGTGGGTAGGCAATCAGCAGGCCGAGCGTGGCGCACTTGCCGATGTAGGTGACATCGATGCGGCGCGCGCCCGCGGCGGCCAGGGCAAGCGCGACGATCGCCACGAAACCCTCACGCACGAGGGTCGCGATCCCGAACCACTTCGGGACCGAACCGTCGATCAACAAGGCCACCGCGCCAACGAGGAACACCAGCCGGTCCGCGGTTGGATCGAGCACCTTGCCGAACGTCGACACCTGGTGGAGCCGCCGAGCCAGGTAACCGTCGAGCCAATCGGTGGCGCCGATGGCCGCCAGCAGCCATGCCGCGGAACTGCGATCGTCCCGGCCGAACAACAAGTACAGGAACAGCGGAAGGCACGCGAGGCGCACGAGCGTGACCGCGTTGGGGATCGTGAACAGACCGAGCCCCGCCCGATCGACCGTCGATGGCTGCTCGTCGTCGGTACTCACGGCGCCACAGCCTAGTTTCGGCCCGGCCCGGGCCTACGATGCGTAGGTGGCTTCGATCTTCACCCGCATCATCGACGGCGAGATACCCGGTCGCTTTGTGTGGCGCGACGAGACCGCGGTCGCGTGGATCGACATCCGCCCGTTGAGCGCCGGCCACACCCTCGTCGTGCCCATCGTCGAGGTCGACCGCTGGACCGATCTCCCCGTTCACGTTGCGATGCACGCCATGCAGGTTGCCCACGCCATCGCCAATGCGCAGCTCACGGTCTGGCCCGCATCGCGCGCCGGTTTGATGATCGCCGGGTTCGAGGTGCCGCACGTGCACCTCCACGTCTTCCCCACCGACGGCATGCACAACTTCGACTTCCGCACCGCCAACTCCAACGCCGCGCCCGGCGACCTCGACGCCGACATGCACAAGTTGCGGGCGGCCCTCCGCCGGCTGGGCCACGGCGCCAACGTCCCCGACTGAGTCGGCGGCCAAGGGCGACGGCTACAGCGGGAGTTGCCCCGGCTCGAGGGCATCGCTCAACGGCACGATCAGCTCGGGCCCCTTGTTGCGTACGTGATTCACCGCTGTCGTGATCGGATACAACGTGAGCAACGAGCTGGGCGCAGGGACCAAGAACTCTGCGAGTACGTCGGTGTCCTGCATCTCGGGGTCGAGCCACTGAGGCCACTTGTCCGGCGGCAAAATCACGGGCATCCGGTTGTGCACCGGTGCCATCGTCTCGTTGGCGGTCGTCGTGATGATCGTGCAGGTGCGCAGCGGGTCGTCGTTGCGCTCTGGTCCGCGCCAGGTCTCCCACAAACCCGCGAACGCGAGTGGCTCACCGTCGACGCGATGGATGTACATCGGCTGCTTGCGCTTTTGTCCCTCGACCACCTTCCATTCGAAAAAGCCGTCGGCGGGAATGATGCAACGCTGCTTGCGGAACGCATGTCGGTACGCGTTCTTCGTCGCGATGCCCTCGGCGCGTGCGTTGATCATCTTGCTGCCGATCGCCACGTCTTTCGCCCACAACGGGACGAGACCCCATCGCAGGTGATCGAGCCGACGCTCGTCGTCGCGCTCGACTACTGCGTAGACCTCGTTGGTCGGCGCAACATTGAAGCTCGGCTCGAGAATCGTCTCGGTCGGCGCCGCGGCAAAATACTTTGCGATCTCACTGGGTGGCGCCGCCGCCACGTACCGTCCGCACATCGCTCCGCACCGCTACTTCAACGTGCAGCGACCGATAGTGGGCGTGGTCGCGCCTTTGGGAGTGACGTCGAAGGACACCACGTCGCCTGTTTTGCCGCCGAAAATCGGTACTTCTTCGGCTTTGCCGGCGCGGACCTCGATGGTGCCCCGGAGTGACAAGGTCTCGTAGCCGGGTCGGATGGCGAAGGCGGCAACGCGCACGCCGCCGATCGAAGCAACGCCGCCTTCTTCGAGTTCGACCTGACCCTGTGGGAACTGCACATCGACCATGATGGCGGTGTCGCCGGTGCAACCCAACGTCGCGGCGCGACCGGCGACGTTGCTGGGACACGATGCGGCACCGCCGTTATAGACCGCGGTGTCGAACGGTCGCAGGTTGACGGTCACCGCGGACACCTGGAAACACGCCGCGGTCAGGAAGCCCGCCGGACCGACGATCACGACCTGGCCCTGGCCGCCATAGCGAAACAGCGTCGCCGACACCGCCGCAGGCGCGAACGGCAAGAGATCGGCGCTCACATTGGGATCGATGCGATCGGTGGCGTTGCCCGAACCTTCGCGAACGGCGACCGGTCGCTCGATACGCGCCAACAGGTTTTCGTTGACGATCGGTGCCTCGCCGAGAAACCGATCGGGACTTTGGGCGGTCGGCGAAGTGCTGCCGAACGAGATCTTGCCCACTGGCAACTCTTCGTCGTCGGGACGCAAGAAGATCGCCGCGGCACCCACCAGTGCGAGTGTGATCACAACTGCGACGGTCATCACCGCAGTGCGCCGCCGGGCCGAACGTAACGCGGCGTCGACTGTCGGCGGCTCTTCGGTGCGGCGCCGGCCGAAGCCCAGTGCGTCACGGTCTCCGGCGAGCGCGGTGCGCCAGCGCTCGACCATCGCAGGCGGCATGCGCGTGTAGAGGCGGTGCATCACCGCCTCTTCGCGGGGGCCGATCAACAACAGCAAGCTGTTGGCTTCGGCATACGCGAGCGCGTCGGTATCGTCGATCGATGCTCGGCCTTCGGCCAACGCGTCGAGCAGGCGTCGCAGTACGGCATTTGCTTCAGCTTCGGACCATTCGGGGCCCGCTTCGACCTGAAAGCCCGCGAGCGGGTCGGCATACGCCGTGTCACCCGTGGGAGAGCGAAAGAAACTGTGCGTGTCGGAGAACAACCGTTGCGCGTCGCGACGACGGGTATCGGTCGGATCCTGCCTGGGGGGTGGCGCGGTATCCATCGCCTCAGAGCTTAGGTGGAGCGGAGCTGCTCCGGGGGCGTGTACTTGAGGCTAACCGGTGTGTCGAGCTCGAACGGGTCGTGCAGGCCGAGTTCGTCACCCATCTCACGCAGTGCGGGGATGACCTCTTTGCCCGTGAGTTCGATGCAGCGCAGCGACGCCTCGTGCGAGATGTTGCCGTCGTTGCCCCACAGCATCAGGATCGACGGGCGGCATGTCTCGAGCACTACTCGCAACTCGCGTATGACCGTCTCGGGGCTACCCGCGACGATCTCGCGTGTGCGCAGTTGGTCTTCGTAGGGGGCGGCCCGCGATTTGAAGACGCCGGCGTTCGCGAACTTTGCGTAGTCGAGTCGCTTGGATGGCGAACTGTACCCGGACGGGTTCACCCAATACGGGTGCCCGACGCCGGTGAACTGACCCTGCATCCACATGAACTCGCGCGCGTTCTCTTGTGCCTGCTCGTCGGTGTCGGCGACGTGCACGCGCAACAGATAGCCGCGATTTTCCGGACCGGGCTCATAACCGACGCGGCGCGCCGCTTCGTCATAGGTGTGCCAGAGCTGTCCGGTGAGATGCAGCGGCGTGTTGAGCGAGATGTAGGGATAACGATGCTCCGCCGCCCATTCGATCGTTTCGTTGGAGAGCACACCGGGCACCCAGATGCGCGGATGCGGTTGCTGCAACACGCGGGCCCACGGGTTGACCACTCGGTACTGGAAGTGTTCGCCTTCCCAATGAAACGGGCCATCCTCGGTGAATATCTTGATCAACAGGTCGTGCGCTTCGTTGAAGCGTTCACGGTTGTATGCGGGGTTCGCGTTGAGGCAGATCGTCTCCTGACCCGCACCGCGCACGATGCCGGACACCAATCGCCCTTGCGAGATCATGTCGATCATCGCGATCTCTTCGGCGAACATGAGCGGGCTGTCGTAGGTCGGCAGCGGGTTGCCGAGTTGCACGATCTTCACCCGCTTGGTCACCGCAGCAAGGATCGAACTCCACACGGTGACGCGCGGTTGCATGCAGTACGGCGCGTTGTGGTGCTCGTTGACCATGATGCCGTCGTAGCCGACCTCTTCGGCGAGCAGGTACTCCTTGAGGCGCTCTTGATACAGACGAGCGCCTTCGACGGGATCGAAATGCTTGTTGGAAAACAGCACCGACGTGTAGCCGGCCTTGAGTCCCTCGTCGGCGGGGTACGCGCTCATCGGTTGTTCGGTGAAGTAGGAAAGGAACACAGGTACTCCTATTCAGACCGTGCCGACATCAGATCGTGCCCGCAAAGCGACGAACGAGCGCCGCCAACTCTGCGGGTCGTTCCATGTCGACGGCATG
>JBDTLT010000211.1:0-9553 GCA_039934635.1 Acidimicrobiales bacterium | reverse complement strand
TCAAGTTGATGCTCAAGTGGCCGGGCTTGCACTATTCGACGAGCGCGTTCGCACCCAAGCACTATCCGCCGGCGATCATCAACTACGCGAACTCGCGGGGCGCCGACAAGATCATCTACGCCGGGTACTTCCCCATGGGCCTCTCGCTCGAGCGCATCTTCCGCGACATGCCGGCCGTCGGCTTCAAGGACGAGGTGTGGCCCAAGTTCCTCCATGACAATGCCGCCCGCGTGCTGAAGATCGGATAGGCCCGAGCGGCCTTCAGAGCGAAAAGTCAGGACCCCTCATGGCAAGTGAACAATTCATCGCGTTTCAAAAGCAGATGGCATCGAACCCGGTGCCACCACCGGCGAAGGACGTCGTCGAGCTGCGCGCTCGAATCGACGGCGCCATGGGACAGATACCGCTGGCCACCGGTACGTCGGCCGTTGCCGTCGATGCCAACGGTGTCGAGGCATTTCTCGAGATGCGCGACGGCGGCGATGACGACCCGTTGGTCATCTACTTCCACGGTGGCGGCTACCGCATCGCGTCAGCACTCGCCTACCGCGCCTACTGCTCACACTTCGCGGCGCGCGCCGGTGTGCGAGTGCTGAATGTTCACTATCGCCTCGCGCCCGAACACCCCTTCCCGGCCGCAGTCGACGACGCGCTCCGCGCATATCAGTGGGCGCTCGACAGTGGGACACCCGCATCGCGCATCGTGCTCGCGGGCGACTCGGCAGGAGGAGGCCTCACCGCGGCCGCGTTGGTGGCCATACGCGATGCCGGCCACGACGCCCCCGCCGGTGGCATCTGCCTGTCGCCATGGGTGGATCTCACCAACACCAACGAGACCTACACGACCCGCTCCGAGGCCGACAAGATGTTCTCGCTGGCGTCGGCGACCGAGGCCTCGAACCTTTACCTCCAAGGGCAAGACCCCAAGTTGCCGCTGGCGTCACCCGCGTTCGCCGACCTCGCGGGGTTGCCGCCGCTGTTGATCTTGGTCGGTGATGCCGAAGTGCTACTCGACGATTCCCGCAAGCTCGCGGCGCAGGCGGCGGCGGCGGGTGTCGCCAACGAGTTGTTCATCTACCCCGAGATGCCCCACGTGTGGATGCTCTATTACCCGGCGTATCCGGAGGCCGCGCAGGCCTTCGATCAAATGGCCGCCTTCGTCGCGCGCGTCACCCGAAAATAGTCCCATGCACGCCGCGCATCACACGTCGACCGGCGGCTTCGATGTGCTGCGCTATGGCGAGGTCGACGACCCACCCCAACCCGGGCCCGACGAGGTGTTGATCCGCGTCCGCGCGTCGTCACTCGACCGTGTCGATCTCTACTTCCGTGAGGGCTCGCACGGCATGACGATCCGCGAGCAGCCGTACATCGGTGGTCGCGACATCGCCGGTGACGTCGTCGCGGTCGGCCCCGAAGTCACGAGCGTCCGCCCCGGTGACGCGGTCGTTGCGTCGGGCGCACGCGCGCACGCCGAACTCGCGATCGCACCCGCCGTGTTGACCCTGGCACTTCCCGCAAACTGCACCTACGAGCAGGCCGCCGCGATACCGACGGCCGGCCGCAGCGCGTACCAGGCCCTCGTCGAGCGCGTACACATCGCCGAGGGCGAGACCGTGCTCGTCACGGCCTCGGGCAGCGGTGTCGGCAGCTTCGGCGTGCAAATCGCGCGGGCGTCGGGCTGCACGGTGATCGCGACCGCGAGCGTGCGTACCGGCGCCACGGTCGACAAGCTCGCCTGCGCCCGCGAAATTGGCGCGAGCGTCGCGCTCGATTCACGGCGCGACGACCTCTATGGTGCAGTCATGGCCGCGACCAACGGCGCCGGCGTCGATGTCGTGCTCGACCACGTTGGCACACCGCTGTGGGATTCGGTGATTCGCACGCTGCGACCGTGGGGCCGTTACGTCACGACCGGCGTTACCGCTGGGCACCGTGTCGATCTGCACCTCGGGCAGGTCTTCGTAAAAGGACTCACCATCACCGGTGTGGGACGACCGACGGATGCACAGATTCGCCGCACACTGGAAGGACTCCTCTCGCTCGTCGCGGCGGGCGATGTCGTACCGTGCATCGCGGCGACGTTCCCGCTGGCGCAGATCGCCGACGCGCACGCGTTGATGGCGAGCGACGACTTCTTCGGCAAGATCGTGTTGACGGTCTGAGCGCGGGACCTAGCGGAGCACGATTGCTTCGAACTGCGTAACGGCGAGTTCGGCACGCGCTCGCAGTTCGTCGGCGACCAGGCTGCCAAGTGGATGTGGGACTTCGGCCCATTGCACCTCGTCGATGCCGCACACGCGCCGAGTTGCTTCGAGCACCGACCGGAAACGATCGGTACCGATGAGAACGGCCGGAATGCCCCGCCGTTCGAGTTGCACCTGGTTGAGCAGACCGCTCGAGCTGCAACTCCCTCAATCGCCGTGCGTGAGCAGCACGGCGTCGCAACCGTCGATGCCGGGCCACTCGTTGGTGCCCATCACGCGCGCCGGGTGGTACTTGCCGCGCACGAAACCGGCGATGTCGTGGCGTGAGCGCAACACCGCCTCGACCTGATCCATCAACTCCACGGCATTGAGCTTCATGTTCGCCCAGAGCCCGATGGTCGTGCCGTCGAGCGACGACAACCGAGGCGCCAAGGAACCCGCCACGATCACCGGCCGGGCTACTGGATCTACGAGTTGCATGACATCCCCCTCTTGCTGCTCATCGAATCTCACGAGTCGCATAGCCACCATACGGGAACAACGCGTGCACGAATGCACCTGCCGGCCCGCCGGCGACAGCGAGCAAGACGTCGTCGACGCTCGCCGCGATGGCTACTTGTATGTCGTCGTCGCCCGGCAGCACCGCCGCACCGCGGCGATCCATCAGACCACCGGTGAGCGATCCACCGTGTTGCTTGACCCACGCCGCCGTGCGCGTCGTGCCGTCGAAGATGGCTCGGCGGATGTCGCTCTTGGACCAGCCATCGCGCACGAAGATGTCGGCGTTTTCCGGCGGGATGACGACGACGAGAAAGCCGGTGCGGCCCAAGCGGCCCGTGCCGACGAAGTAATGGCACAACGTCTCGACGATCGCCTCTGCCGTCGCTTCGGCGTGCACCGAGATCTGCATGTGCCCGACCGTGGCGAACACGGTCACCACACTCTGCTCGGCCGCGAAGCCCCGCTCTACGTGCAACGGCCGCAGCGCGGGATAGTCCTCTTCGTTCTCGACGATGTGATAGCCGGCGTACTTGCCCGGCTGCCCGACCGTCGCTCGATCGAGAATGGGGCGGCCGCCCGCGCCGACAAGATTTTCGTTGCCCGCACCGGGTACGGACCCCATGGCATTGATCTGCGTCAGGCGCACCGCTCGCCCGATCGTCGAGTTGGCACGGTTGCCCGGGCCGAGCACGTTGCCGCGCGAGTTCATGCCCAGTTGTGTACGCACCGGGCCGTTGACGATGAATCCCACCGCCGAGCCACCGGTCGTGGCGTTGGCTGCGTGCAAACCGAACGACGGCTCGGCCATCGCCTCTACGATTGCGAGCACGACCGGCAGGTACTCGGGTTTGCAGCCCGCCATCACCGCGTTCATCGCGACATGCTCGACCGTGACGACGCGATTTCGTTCGGGGTACTCGCACACGATGTCGTCGCCGGCGCGGCCGCACGCGGCAATGGAGCGCCGCACCTTGTCGGGCGTCGGCGGGACGACGGGCAAGCCATCGGTCCAACCTTGCTCGTAGCAGAACTCGATCGGATCATCCGCGTCGTCTACGGCAAGCGTGCGCGCCTGCAGATCCGAGGTCATCGCGGCAGCGTACCAAGCGGCGGATTCGATGACCGATTACCCTGCCGCCGTGGACAGTCTCCCCGCTCAGCCGGGGGCCGCTCAGGCCCTGCAACCCTTCCGTATCACCATCACCGACGCCGAGTTGGCCGATCTCCGTGAGCGACTACACGATGCCCGACTTCCCGATCAGATTCCCGGCACCGGGTGGGACTTCGGCACCGACATGGCCTACCTGCGCGAGCTGGTCGACTACTGGGCCGATCAGTACGACTGGCGAGCGCAAGAGGCCCGCATCAACGCGTTCGATCAGTACACCACCACGATCGATGGCGAAAACGTTCATTTCATCCACGCCCGTTCGCCCGAGCCCGACGCGCTGCCGCTGATCCTCACGCACGGCTGGCCCGGATCGATCGTCGAGTTCCTCGACGTGATCGAACCGTTGCGCAACCCCCGGGCCCATGGCGGTGAACCCCGCGACGCGTTCCATGTCGTCGTCCCATCGTTACCGGGCTATGCGTTCTCCGGCCCGACCAAGGCTGCCGGATGGAGTGTGCGGCGCATCGCCCAAGCATGGGCCGTGTTGATGCAACGCCTGGACTACGACCGCTACGGCGCCCAAGGTGGCGACTGGGGATCGTTCGTCTCGCGTCACCTCGCGGATGTCGACCGCGAACACGTGTGCGGGATCCACGTCAACATGTGGACCGCGGCGGCGAGCGGCGCACCCGGTGAAATGGACGGGCTGACCGAGCGCGAGCTCGCCCACCTCGCGCGAGCCGCCGACTACTTCAAAACGGGCTCCGGCTATGTCGCGATCCAATCGACGCGACCGCAGACTCTCGCCTACGGTCTCAACGATTCGCCCGCAGGGTTGTTGAGTTGGATCGTCGAAAAGTTCTACGCGTGGACCGACAACAACGGCTCGGTCGAAGACGCGGTGTCGCGCGACGCATTGCTCACCAACGTTGCGCTCTATTGGTTCACGGGTACGGCCGGATCCGCGGCTCGCCTCTACTACGAGTCGATCACCTCCGGCGCGGTCGTACCGCCACCGATCACCCACATCCCCGTCGGCGTGGGCGACTACCCGCAAGAGATCATCGCCGCGCCGCGGCGATGGGTCGAGCGTGACAACAACGTCATTCACTGGTCCGACATGCCGCGCGGAGGGCACTTCGCCGCGATGGAAGAGCCGGACCTCTTCGTCGACGACGTCCGCAGCTTCTTCCGAAAGGTCCGCGCATGAACGAAGCCGACTACGAAGCCCAGCGCGTCGAGCGCGGATTCGAGATGTACCGCGCCGTCTACGGCGACGACATGCCCCAGCCCGACCCCAACGCCAGCCTCTACGTCGCCCAAATGATGCGCCATCTCTTCGCCGAGACGTGGGGCCGTGAGGCACTGTCGGTGAGAGACCGGCGTCTGGTGATCATGGGCGTGCTCGCGGCGACCGGCAATGCCGACAAAGTCGAGATCCAGTTTCGGCGCGCGCACGAATTGGGCGAGCTCTCGCTCGACGAGCTCGAAGAGATCGTGCTGCAGCTGGTCGCGTACTGCGGATACGGAATGATCTCGTCGCTGTCGATGCTCGTGCCGCACATGCGCGCAGAGGCCGCTGCCGGCAGTGTCGCCACCGCGGGCGCGGCCGCGCATGCCGGCATGAACCCGTCGCAAAGGGCAACGATCACCGACGACGGCGAGTGAGTCCGACTCAGCCGATCGTCTTGAGCAAACCCGCCGCCTCGAGCGCGCAAGCGGCGCGTTCGACCTGCGCGTAGGGAAACCCACAGTGGTCGGCGATGTCGATGAGATCCTTGGAACCGTCGCTGTCGCTCAGCACCCATAGCAGCACCATCTCCATCGACTTCGAGTCGATCCCTCCCCCGAGGGTGGTGTACAGACCTCGCCGGCCCAACTGTGGTTCACCCTCTGGCGAGAGATTGAGCAGCGTGCGATTTGTCTCCAGGACCCCGAGCATCGCGTCGACGGCGTCAGTGGCATCCAGCAGCCGACCCTCGTCGATGAACGAAAGGTTGTCGTCGCTCGTGTGATATTCGGGGAACTCTCCGTGGAGCGACCGGGAAAGGCGGCCGACCGCGAGGTCGAAACCAGGTGAGCAGAACTGGCGCTCGTCGTACCCGTACGGCGAAAAAGGGATGCACCGGTCACCGACGCCTCTGTCGCGCATCACGATTTCTGCCGCGCGATCGGTGGCGGTCGTACCCCGGCGACTGCGCTTGTACTGCAACACCGAGCCATCCCCGAGCCCAGTCAAAACGAGACCATGCCGGACACGAGGCACGATGTCTCGGTGGGTGGCGAGCCACGTGATCGAACCGATGGTGCCCGGGATGAACAAGAGGCGATACGTGAACCGCCGCGAGCGATTGGCCAGTCGGCGGCCGACATCCGTCAGCACCGCAATACCACTGAGATTGTCGTTGGCCATCGAAGGGTGACAGATGTGCGTCGTCAGCAGGATCTCGTCGTTCGTTTCTCCCGGCAGCACCATCTCGCCATAGGTGAGCGAGCCCGGCGCCAACGTCGAGTCGACACACACTTCGTAGTCACCGTCGATGAGGGCCGCGCGTTCGGCGTGCGCGACGCAGAAGCCCCACGAGCTGCCGAACAGCGACACCCTGAATGGCACGGCCTGCGGCCGCTCGGGAATGGAGTACAAATGCGCGTCGAGCTCCGCGCGGCTGAAACGACCGCGGACCGGACGGCTGTAGCTCATCAAATGGAGGTTCGTGTCGCGGATATCGGCGAACCGGCGACCGTCCGGTCCCTCGATCCAGGCCTCCCGAACCGACCATTCGTCGGGGACGGTCCAGTCGAGGACGGGGGTGCCGCTCGGGACCTCGTGCACCTCGAGCGGTAGTTCGTCGGCGATCCTCGCCAATGTCGCCCGGACGCCCGGCCCGGTGGCGGCGCGAAAAAGGGGAAACAGATCCTCCACGAGCCGCCACATTCGGCTCTCGCCTTCGCCCAACGTGCTCATCGGCGTGAGGGTAGCGCGCCCGATCGGTCGGCTCGCGCGTCCACCACAACTGGATTCGGGTCGATTGGATCAGGAAAAGACACCGTTGCACCGATAAAAAGGAACCTACCCCAGGAGGTCGTGGCTCGTGTATGCCGCAAGAACCGGTGGTCGCTGTCGCTCGTGCGGTGAGACGCTCACCGAGCAAGTTGTCGATCTCGGGATGCATCCGCCTTGTCAGCGTTTCCTGACACAGGACGAAGCCGAAGCGATGGAGCCGTTCTACCCCCTTGTCACATGGGCGTGTTCGAAGTGCTGCCTCGTTCAAATCGGCGATCAGGTCGCCCCTGAGAACATCTTCGAGGAATACGCGTATTTCTCGTCGTATTCCGACTCATGGGTCGACCATGTGCGTCGTTACGCGCACGATATGAAAGAGCGCTTCGATCTCGGGCCAGACAGTCTCGTCGTCGAGGTCGCCTCGAACGATGGCTATATGTTGCAGTGGTTCGTCGAGATGGGTGTGCCCGTACTGGGCATCGAGCCGGCCCGCAATATTGCCGAGGTCGCCCAAGCGAAGGGCGTCAACACGCTCGCAGAGTTCTTCGACAAGCAACTCGCAGAGAAGCTCGTTGCCGACGGTGTGCGCGCCGATCTGCTCGCGGGTAAGAACGTGCTCGCGCAAATCCCCGACCTCAATCCGTTCGTCGCCGGCATGGCGACGTTGCTCGCCGACAAAGGCGTCATCACGATCGAGTTCCCCCATCTGCAGCGGCTGATCGAGGGCAACCAGTTCGACACGATCTACCACGAGCATTACTCGTACTTCTCGTTGTGGTCGACCGAGCAACTGTTCGCTCGCCACGGCCTGACGATCTTCGATGTCGACGAGCTTCCGACCCACGGCGGCTCGCTGCGCATCTACGCGCGACACACCGACAACTCCGCGCTGCCCGTCACCGATCGCGTGGGCTCGTTGCGCGAGCGCGAACGGGCACTCGGCTACATCGATCGTTCCGCGCATCTCCGTTTCGACGAGCAGGTCAAGGAGACCAAGCGGACCCTGCTCAGCTTCCTCATCGACGCCAAGCGCCGGGGCAAGAGCGTGGTGGGCTACGGCGCCGCCGGCAAGGGCATGACGATGCTGAACTATTGCGGCATCGGCCCCGATTTCGTCGACTTCGTCGTAGACCGAAACCCCTACAAAGTCGGTCGGTTCTGCCCGGGTTCTCACATTCCGGTGCTGCCAGTCGACGCATTGTGGGAGGCTCGTCCCGATTACGTGTTGATCCTGCCCTGGAATCTCCGCGACGAGATCTCGGAACAGCTGTCAGGGATACGGGAGTGGGGCGGTCAATTCGTGGTCCCGATTCCGACGACCGAGGTGTGGTGATCTGATGAAGGTCGTGATCTTCTGCGGCGGCCAAGGCATGCGGATGCGCGACTTCTCCGAGCGCGTACCGAAGCCCCTCGTACCCGTCGGTCCACGACCCATCCTGTGGCACATGATGAAGTACTACGCCCACTTCGGTCATGACGACTTCATCTTGTGCCTCGGCTACGGCGATCGTCAGATCAAGGAATACTTCCTCGAGTACAAAGAATGGTTGAGCAACGACTTCGTCATGGCCAAGGGCGGCGAAGAGGTCGAGATGCTCAACACCGATCTCGACAGTTGGCGCATCACGTTCGTCAACACCGGTCTCAACAGTGAGATCGGTGAACGCCTGCGGCGTGTCCGAGACCATCTCCATGGTGTCGACACGTTCATGTGCAATTACGCCGATTGTCTCACCGACCTCTACCTTCCGGCAGTGATCGACCAGCACCACGCCATGGACGCCACCGCGACCATGACGGTCGTGCCGCCCACCACGTCGTTCCACGTGGTCGACGCCGACGAGTCGGGCACCGTGCGCCACGTCGGCCCCGTCAACACATCGGGCATGTGGATCAACGGTGGCTACATCGTTCTGGGCGAAGAGATCTTCGACGAGCTCCGGCCCGGTGAAGACCTCGTCGGTGGCACCTTCCCGCGGCTCGCCGACAAGGGCAAGCTCAGCTGCTACCGCCACACTGGCAACTGGATCGGCGTCGACACGTTCAAAGAGCGGCAACTCGTCGAGGACCTCTATCTCAACGGCACCCCGTGGTGGGCCGTCTGGAAGCACGACGGCCAACCGTGCTGAAACTGGTCGTCGCGCAACCGGCCGACCGCCCGTTGCGCGTCCTCTGCATCGGCGCGCACAGCGACGACATCGAGATCGGCGCCGGCGGCACGATCCTGCACCTGCTGGCGGCGCACCCCGGAGCGGAAGTGTGCTGGATCGTGTGCGCGTCGAACGCCGTACGCCAACGCGAGGCAGAGACGTCGGTTCGGGCGTTCTGCGCGGATGCCGGCAACCTCACAATCGCCATCGCCGACCTGCCCGAGAATGTCTTGCCCCAGCACGTGCTCGCAGTGCGAGAGCTGCTCGATCGGCACGCCCGCCCGTTCCAGCCCGACATCGTCTTTTGTCCCCACCGTGACGATCTGCATCAGGACCACCGTCTGCTGGCCGAAATGGCGCTGCAACTCTTTCGCGACCATCCGATATTCGAGTACGAGATCGTCAAGTACGACGGCGATCTGCACACTCCCCACGTCTATGTCGAAATCGACGATGCGCTCGCCGCGCGCAAGGTCGATCTGCTCTTCGAGCATTTCCCCACGCAACAGGCGAGGACATGGTTCGACCGAGAAGCGTTCCTCGGACTGATGCGCCTCCGCGGCATCGAATGCAATGCCCG
>JBDTLT010000210.1:0-9610 GCA_039934635.1 Acidimicrobiales bacterium | reverse complement strand
AACAAGCAGACGACGATGCGCGTGACTTCGGTCGCGGTCATCGATTCACTCCGTCTCGCAACAAGCTTTGGTTGGCGCGGGCTCAGCTGGCGGAGGCAGCGGTCGCGCCGGCCGACATCTCGAGACCGTCGTCGACCACGCGGCCGTCCTTCATGCGAACGATGCGAGCCGCGGCGTCGGCCACGGGTTGATCGTGGGTGACGAGCAGGATGGTCTGGCCTTGCGCGTGCAGCCGTTCGAAGAGCTCGAGGATCTCGTCGCCGCCCTCGCTGTCGAGTGCACCGGTCGGTTCGTCGGCGAGGATGAGCGTCGGTTCGTTCGCGATCGCACGGGCGATGGCGAGACGTTGACGCTGACCACCGGAGAGTGCGCCGGGTGCCTGCTTGGCCTTGTCGCCGATGCCGAGAAGATCGAGCAGATCGCGCGCTCGCGCCTCTGCCGGGCGTCGCTTCATGCCCACGATCAACGCCGGCATGATCACGTTTTCGAGCACCGTCATGCCTTCGAGCAGATTGAAGAACTGGAAGACGATGCCAATGTGCTTGCGCCGCATCAACGCCAGACCGTTCTCATCGAGCTTGGTGAGGTCTTGTCCGGCGACGATCACCTCGCCCTCGTCGGGACGGTCGAGCCCCGCGATGACGTTGAGCATCGTCGACTTGCCGCAACCTGAGGGACCCATCACCGCTACGAACTCACCCTTGGTGACGGTGAGGTCCGCACCGCGCAGTGCTCGGATCGGGGCGAGCTCTTGCTCGAACGTGCGATACACGCCCTTTGCCTCGACGACGATGTCGGTCATGTCATTCTCCTGTTCCGGTGATGCGATAAGCGACCACTGGGGTGTCGCGTCCTTTGACCATTTCTGGGTCGAGTTGTTCGAACTTCGACGGACGACTGGTGAGGGCCGCCCACGTGGGCTCGGAGAGCACGGTTTGTCCGGGTTGGCCGAACTGCTGCAACCGCTGCGTGAGGTTGACCGCGTCGCCGACGACGGTGTACTCGACGCGTTCGTCCGAGCCGAGTAGCGCGGCCGCAACTTCGCCGGTCGACAGACCGATACCGAGCCCGAACGGCGGGAGCCCGTCGGCTTGCCAGCGCACGTTGACCGCATCCTGCGCGTCGTGCATCGCGATGGCCGCCCGCAGCGACCGGTCCGCGTGGTCGTCGTATGCGACGGGCGCACCGAACACGGCCATCACTGCGTCGCCGACGTACTGCATCACGGTGCCGCCCGCAGCGAGGATCGCTCGGTTCATTTCGGCGCGGTGCAAATTCAGCTGCTGCGCGAGCTGGGTCGGGTCCGCGTGCTCTGCGATCGTCGAGTAGCCCCGGATGTCCGACATCAACACGGTGACCGTGAGCCGTTCGGTCTCGCCGATCTTGCGGCCATCAGTGCGCAGCTTTTCGGCGAGCCCCGACGGCAACAATCGTGACAGCGTCTCGCCCTGCTCTTCGCGACTGACGATGGCCTCGTGCAACAGCCGCAGTCGGCGCAGGGCGCCTTCGGAGCCGGCGCTGACCCCCGCGGCGAGCTTGACGAACAGCCGCTCGACCAACTCGGCGACGGCCGCCGGTGTGGCTTGGGTCGCGGCGGCGATGGCCTTGATGGGCTTGCCCTCGGCGACCATCGACAGCAGCTGCTCGTCCTCGCGGGAGAGGTCGCCGGCCGAGGTCATCGGGCGCATCAGCGCGTTGACGATCGCCGGGTCGAGCATCGAGCCGCCAGTGGCGACTTCGCGAATGGCCCGGGCGAGCTGGTCGCCTTCGGCAATGTGGTCCTTGAGCAGGTAGGCGTAGCCGACCGCCCCTTCGGACAGCAGGGCGATGGCGTAGTCGGGATCGTCGTACTGGGAGAGGATCACGACGCCGGTGCCGGGATGTTGCTTGCGGATCTCCTTGCAGCCGTCGATGCCCTCGCGTTGGAACGCGGGCGGCATGCGGATGTCGGAGACGACCACGTTGGGATTCAACTCGGCCGCCCCGTTGACGAGGCCGTCATAGTCCTCGGCGACCCCGACGACCTCGAGATCACGCTCGCGGGCGATCATCGCCCTCACTCCTTCACGGATGAGAACGCTGTCGTCGGCGAGAAAGACGGTGATGCGCGATTCGCTCACATCTGCATTCTGACCGCATACGGGGGTCGCGGCACAAGGGCGCTGTCCTGCCGCCGTGTAGTGGGGCTACCACCCCGTCCGGGGGAGGCCGGCACAGTTTCGCTTCACGCCGTGCTGCGCGACGCTATGGCCATGCGAATCACCAGCTCGGTCACCTCCATCTCATGGATACCGTCCGAAGCGATCGACGGCATGCCAAAGCTGCCCTTCTCCTTCGGCGCGTTCCACTACGACCAGACGCCGCCCGACACGATCGGGCCCGACGTGAAGGCAACCGTCGAAAGCCTCCGCGCCGCCGATCGATTCCGCTTCGCGAATCATCTCAGGGCGTGGATCGAGGTCGAAGACGGACAGATCGTCAAGTGCGGCTACCTGGGCGGTGGCTCGATCGGTGCGACTCGGGTGAAGTTCGGGCTCGGCTCGTTGTTCGTCCAGGCCACCGCGCTTCCTGATCGGTTGGCCGAACCCGAACACGGCGACGGGTGGGTGCGTTTCACGCAGACCGCGGGCGGGCGCACCGGTGTGCCCGCGCCTCGCACCGTGCGCCACCCACCGTTTGTCCAATACCGCCCACCGATCGCGTGGACGACGTTGTCAATGACGCTCTACGCCGACGGTAAGGTCGAGCACTCGGTCACGGGCGCGAGTCCATTTCCCCGGCACTGGATCTATGACGACACCGGTCGGCTCGTGAAGAAGAGCGGCACGACGCAGTTCAAGGACTGGTGGAAGCACGCCTTCGGCAAACACACGCCGTGGGGCGATCTCGATTCGCCCGCGCTCGTCACCGAAGTCGAGACATCACTCGAACGCGAGCTCTCGAACTCGATCATGCGCGGCGGGCAAAAGCCCGACATTCGCAAAGTGAAGAAGGGCGCCACGCTCGTCGAGCAAGGAGACGAGGGCCACGAGTTGTTCTTGTTGCTCGATGGAGTGTTGTCGGTCGACGTCGACGGCACGATCGTTGCCGAGTTGGGCCCCGGCGCGGTCTTGGGCGAGCGCGCCGCGCTCGAAGGTGGTCGTCGTACGTCAACCCTCCGAGCCATCACGCCCTGTAAGGTCGCGGCCGTTGCCAGTGCGCAGATCGACCGCCAAGCGCTCGACGCATTGTCGACCGGCCATCGCAAGGAGCTCGCCTGATCGTGCGCGTCTGGATCTGTGGTGCACGCGGGTCGACCCCCGCAGTCGGGGCGGACTTCAACCATGTGGGGGGACACACCTCGTGCATTGCGATCGGGCATGACGACGAGCCACCGACGTTGGTCCTCGACGCGGGGACCGGTCTACGCAACCTGACCAACGTCCTCGCGGGAGCGCCTTTCCGGGGCACGATCCTGCTCAGCCATCTGCACTGGGATCACACGCACGGGTTGCCGTTCTTTTCTGCCGGTGATCGACCTGACGCCTGCACGCGGTTGTTCCTTCCCGAACAAGGTGTCGAGCCGGTCGAGTTGTTGGCGCGCACCATGTCGCCGCCGCACTTCCCGATCGGCCCGCATCAACTTCGCGGTGAATGGTCCTTCGGTGTGATCGACCGGGGCGCATATCGCTTCGAAGGATTCGACGTGCTCGTGCGCGAGATTCCGCACAAAGGCGGCAAGACATTGGGCTTTCGCGTCAGCGATGGTGCGCGGTCATTGGCCTACCTGTCCGACCACGCGCCGCAAGACCGCGGCGCGGGGCCGAGCGGCATCGGCGCGCTGCACGACGACGCACTCGACCTCGCCCGCGATGTCGACGTGCTCGTACACGATGCGCAGTACACCGCGCTCGAGTTGCCGCAGCGCGGCTCGTTCGGTCACGCCGCCTACGAGTACTCACTCGAACTCGCGGCGGCCGCCGGCGCCCGCCGCGTGTTGCTTTTCCACCACGACCCGTCCCGCACCGATCCCGAGGTCGAGGCGATCCTGCACCGGGCCCGCGAGCAGGCCGCCGGTAGCGCGGTGGCGGTCGATCTGGCTCGCGACGGGCTTTCGTTCTCGATCGAAGGCCGTTGACTCAAACGTTCGTTTGAATTATCGTGGGAAGATGTCGCTTCGCATCATCTCCGCCGACTGCCACGTCAACGAGCCGCCGCACGTGTTCGACCACGTACCGGCGGCCCTGCGCTCACGCGTCCCCAAGATGCGCCGGGGCGCCGACGGGGGCGACGGCTGGAGCTTCGACGGCGGTCCACCCAAGCGCACCCTCGGTATCGAGGCGACCGCGGGTCAGGTAGGGGACGTCAAGAAGCTGTCGGGGCTGCGCTTCGACGAGATCTTGCCGGGCAACTACGACGGTGCGGCCCACGTACTCGACATGGACCGAGACGGTGTCGACGTCAGCGTCGTGTATCCGGCGAACGCGATCTTCGTGTACATCGAGCCCGACCGCGAGCTCGGGCTCGCGTGCCTTCGGTCGTACAACGACTGGATCCTCGGCGAGTTCCAGTCGGCCAACCGCGATCGCCTGATCGGGTTGCCCATGCTGCCGGTCGACGACGGTGCCGATGTGTGCATCGCGGAGCTCGACCGGTGCCTGGGCAACGGTGCACGCGCGGCGTTCATCCCCGGCAATCCCGCGCGGCCGTATCACGATCGCTACTACGACCCGCTCTTCGCGCGCGCGGCCGAAGCGGGCGTGGCGTTGACGTTCCATCGCACGTTCGGCGGCAAACCGTCCGATGCCGATTGGGACGAGCTCGTCGCGCAGAACATCACTGCCGGCGGCACCGTATATCGGTTCTTTTCTGCGGTTCGTCCGTTCACCTACATGGTGCTCGGCGGAGTGTTCGCTCGCCATCCCGCGCTGCAGATCGTCGCGGCCGAGGTCAACTTCGGATGGCTGCCGTTCTGGGCGCAGACGATGGAACAAAACGTCGACGTCCGATCGGCGATGCATGATCCGAGCGTGGCATCGACACTGCGACCGACCGAATACCTCGGCCGCAATCTGTTCGTCACGGTGCTCGACGATCAGGTCGGCTTCGATCTCGTCGCGGCGCATCCGTACCTCGCGGACACGGCGATGTTCTCGAGCGACTATCCACACTCGGTCACTCTCTGGCCGAACTCGGCGCAACATGCGAAGACGCTGACCGCAAATCTCCCCCCCGATGCAGCGCACAAAATCCTCTCCGGCAACGCCGTTCGCGTCTACGGGGTGTGAACGCCGCGTTCCCTGGGTAACCGCCGTTGGTGCATGCACCGAGGGTTAATGGGGACGAAACAGTGCGGACACTTCGGCCCCTTACGCTCTCTCCATGTGATGTCGCGGCCGGCCGGTCCCCCCTCCCGGCCGGCCGCAGACGTCACCCCCGCCCGGCGCTGACGACTTGCCCGACCGGTTGGCTCCGCTGCCTCACTCGGGTTCCGGCGACGGTCGCGCCCCCCGCCGAGGGCCCGGGAGACGCCTGCCAGATTCATGTCAGACACTGTTCGCGGACAAGTAATCGTTCTGATGTCTCGACGACGCTGCGTGGGGCCAGGATGGTCAGATGCTGACCGACCAGCCGTTGACGACGCGAAACGACCTTTCCAAGGGACCCCAGACCGCGTTCTTCGACGAATTGCTCGATGCCGACGACCACCCGCGGCCGGCGGCGACCGAAGTGGTCGAGCAACTGCGCAAGCTCGGGCGCAGCGAACTGGAGTCGCGTCAATGCCTCGCCGACCTCGAGATCCTGACGCAGGGCATCACCTTCGCTGTCTACGACGATGGCACCAACATCGATCGTCCATGGCCGTTCGACGTCATCCCGCGTGTCATCGACGCCGGCGAATGGAAGTCGATCGAGGCCGGGCTCACACAGCGGCTGGTCGCGCTCAACCGTTTCATTGACGACATCTACAACGAGCAATCCGTCATCAAGGCGGGCGTGTTTCCCATCGAGCTGATTCGCGACTCGGTCAACTACCGACCCGAGTGCCGCAACGTGCGTCCGAAGTACGGCGCATGGGCCCACATCTCTGGTTCCGACGTGGTTCGTGATTCCGACGGTCAGGTCTACGTACTCGAAGACAATCTGCGCGTGCCGTCCGGCGTGAGCTACATGTTGGAGAATCGCGCGATCTCGAAGATTGCATTCGCCGATCTGTTCGAGCGTCAGAGTGTCCAACCCGTCGACGGATATGTCGACAAGTTGCGCGAATTGCTCTGCGCGTTGGCGCCCGATGGCGTCCGCGATCCTTGTGTGGTCGTGCTGACACCGGGCATCTACAACTCGGCGTACTTCGAGCACTCGTTCCTTGCTCGGCGCATGGGCGTCGAGCTTGTCGAAGGACACGACCTCTCCGTCGGTGACGACGGCTACGTCTACATGCGCACCATTTCGGGGCGCGAGCGCGTCGACGTCATCTACCGCCGCATCGACGATATGTTCCTCGACCCGACCGAGCTGCGCGCCGATTCCACACTCGGTGTCGCCGGCATGATGCAGGCGTGGCGCGAAGGCAAAGTGGCGATCGCGAACGCACCCGGCTCAGGTGTAGCCGACGACAAAGTCGTCTACGCGTGGGTTCCTGATCTGATCCGCTTCTACATGGACGAAGAGCCCCTCGTACCCAATGTGCCGACGTGGCGCTGCCTCTATCCGGACGAGCTGCGATTCGTGCTCGACAACATGCGCGAGTTGGTCGTCAAGCCGGCCAACGAGAGCGGCGGCTACGGCGTGATGATCGGCGACCGGGCCAGCGACGAAGAGCTCGCCAAGACCCGTGCGTCAGTGCTCGACAATCCGCGCAACTGGATCGCGCAGCCGATCCTCGCGCTGTCGGTGGTGCCGACGCTGTGCGAAGACGGCGTCGCGCCGCGTCACGTCGACTTGCGACCGTTCATCCTCTCGGGACCTTTCTCCTACGTGACTCGCGGTGGCCTCACCCGTGTCGCGAGGCGCGAGGGATCGCTGATCGTAAACTCCTCCCAGGGAGGCGGCAGCAAGGACACATGGGTCGTCGATATGACGCATCCCATAACTGACAACCCATTTGCCTGACGCTATTTGCATGTTGCTGGCACGAGCAGCCGAGAATTTGTATTGGGCAGCGCGCTATCTCGAGCGCGCCGAGGACACTGCGCGCATCGTCCGCGAGCACACCAACCTGATCGTCGACCTCCCGACGGTCGTGCCCGTGACATGGGCCCCCTTGCTGGCAATCACCGGCGAGGAGCTGACCTTCACCTCGCGCTTCGAGCGGGCCGACGAACTCTCGGTCCTGCGCTTTCTCGTCGCTGATCGGGAGAATCGCAGCAGCATCGTGTCGGCTATCGGGCACGCCCGAGAGAACTTGCGCACCGTTCGCGAGCTCGTGCCCAACGAGCTGTGGCATGCCGTCAACGATCTCTACCTCTACATCGCGGGCAACAACGCCGAAGGTGTCGTGCGTGCATCGCGACGACGTTTCCTCGATCGCGTGATCTCCGAATGTCAGCTCGCGGCCGGCATCACCTCGGGCACCATGAGCCGCAGCGAACCGCACGCGTTCATCCGCCTCGGCACCTACATCGAGCGATCCGACATGACGACGCGGGTGGTCGACGTCAACGCCGCGACCATCGGCGCGCAGGGCGAGGGCGCGATGTACGGCAACGTGCAGTGGGCCAGCGTGCTGCGCTCGGTCGCCGGTCTGCAAATGTTCCGGCGCTCGACCCACGCCAACGCCACGGGTTCGACGGTGGTCCCGTTCTTGTTCGCCGACGAACTGTTTCCGCGTTCGGTGGTCTTTTGCGCCGAGCAAGTGTCGCGCTCGTTGCGGACATTGCCCGACCCGGCCGCGCTCGTCGAGCTGTGCCGCGCTCTCGGCGCGGTTGCCCGTTCGATCGAGGTAAATCCGCTCGATCTCGTGAGCCTGCGCCGTTCGGTCGACGAGGTGCAACGGGCCAGCGCCGACCTCCATGCCGCCGTGACCGCGCAGTACTTCGCGGTTGAGGCCGAGGTATGAGTGTCGATCGCCGGCCGCCGGGCGATGAGTATTCGACTACGACGGGGCGATGGGACGCGTTGCGCGCAGCCGACGGTTCGACCCGAGCTCCGTGGGATCAGCTATTGCCGCTCGTGGGCAGCGTCGATCTGACCCAACGCCAGCAACTTGCCGCCCGCCTGCTCGCGGCGGAGGGGGCGGCGCAGTTGTTGCACGTCGATCGGGCAGATCCCCGATCGCCGCCGCCGCTCGATCCGATCCCGTACTGTCTCGATGAGGCGTCATGGCGGCAGTTGAGTGCCGGGCTCGAACAACGCATCCGGCTCTCCGATGCGGTGGTGCGCGATCTGTACGGACCCCGACGGTTGCTGCTCGACGCCGTGATTCCTGCCGAAATGGTCTTGGGCGACCCGCGTTACGCACGGGCCTGCCGAGCCATCGCGACGCCGGGCCCGGCGGTCGCGCTGCAAACCGTCGATGTCGTGCGCGACACCACGGGCGGTTTCGTGGCGGTCGGGGACTACGTCGACATCGCCGCCGGCCTGGGTCATGCCGCCTTCAACCGCGTCATCACCTCGCGGGCAATGCCCGAAGCAGCAACGGTCATGGCTCCGATGGCGCAGACCGAGTGGTGGCAGCAACTGCGCGAAGCACTGTCCGAGCTGGCCGCCCCCGATCGCAGCAGCCCGCGCGTGGTCGTGCTCGTCGCCGGCGTCGACGCGGTCGAGTACTTCGAATACGCGTATCTGGCAATGACATTGGGCTATCACGTCGTGCAAGGTGATGATCTGGTCGTGCGGGGCGGCCGTGTATTGCTGCGGTCGTTCGGCCAGCTCGAGCCGGTCGACGTCGTGCTGCGCGCGCTGCCGTCGGTCGAGTGCGACCCGCTGGAGCTGTCCATCGCGGGCTGGGGCGGTGGCGTGCCCGGTCTCGCGATGGCGGCACGCGAGGGCGGTGTCGCGCTCGCCAACGCGCTCGGTTCGGCGATCGGCGACCATGTCGGTCTCGCCGCTTACGAGCAGGCGATCTGCGAGCGACTGCTCGGCGAGACACTGCTCTTGCCCACGGCCGCGAGCTACTGGTTGGGCGACGTTGCGCACTGCGCGTACGCACTCGCGCACCTAGAGGCGCTCGATGTGTATTGCGTCAACGACGACGCGTCGGTGACGATCACGCGTGGCGCTCGCACTTCCGCAGAATCCATCGCCGCGCTGGCCGAGGCGATCCGGCGCAATCCGCACCGCTTCAGCGCGCGTGAGGTCGTCGCATCGGGGACCACGCCCGCGCTCATCAATCGCTCGCTCGTACCGGTCGAGGTCGTCATCCGCACCGCGGTCGTCAATAGCCGCGACGGTGCCGCCGTGCTGCCCGGGGGAGTGGCCCGCGCCCGCAACGCGTCGGTGACAAAGGATGTATGGGTGGTCGCCGAAGAGGCGGGCTCGGTGTCTCGCCCACGCCCGATTGCGCTGCCTCAAGTTGACTTCCGCGGATCACTACCCACCCGTTCGGCCGAATCGTTGTTCTGGTTGGGGCGCCATGCCGAGCGCACCGAAATGATCGCGAGGACGACGAACAGCATTGCGACCAGAGTCG
>JBDTLT010000209.1:0-9652 GCA_039934635.1 Acidimicrobiales bacterium | reverse complement strand
GCCGCAATCGGCATCATGCGCTGCTCGCCGGACGCGCCGATCCATATCGGCGGGTGCGGCTGCTGCACCGGGCGAGGCAGCAATGTCGCGTCGCGCACCTGGTAATGGCGACCCTCGAAGCTGAACCGATCGGTTGTCAACAGCCCGCGCACGATCTGCACTGCTTCTTCGAATGCGTCGACGCGGTCGCGCAGCGACGGGAACGGGATACCGAGCTCGCGGTGCTCCTTGTCGAACCATGCGGCACCGTAGGCGAGCTCGTAGCGGCCGCCCGACGCATGGTCGATGGTGATCGCCTCGGCCGCGAACACCGACGGGTGCCGGTACGTCATGCCGGTGACCAGTAGGCCCAGCCGCGCTCGTGAGGTGATGCCGCTCCATGCCGCGAGGGTCGTGTTGCCCTCGAAGCATTCGCCGGGACCTTGGCCATACATCGGCTGGAAGTGGTCGAAACCCCAGATGCTCGTGAAGCCCAGCGCGTCGGCGAACCGCGCGCGATCGGCGATCTCGGACCAGGGCGCCCGCTGCTGTGCGATATCGAGACCGAAGTGCATGGCCGGGGTCTAGCACGTGGTTCCCCGCTCGAAGGGCCGCTCGGGCCCCGGCCCTGCACGTTCGGACGCTGCTACATGTCGAGCGCTTCGGCCACCTCGACGGATCCCCCGACGGCAAGGATCGGGCAGCCCTTGGCGTGGGCGAGGGCCGCATCGATGTCAGTGGCATTGATCAGGCTGTAGCCCGACAGCGGGTTGGCGCCGCCGCCATCCACCGGGCCATTCGCGGTGATGGTCTTCGACTGACCCGTGGGGTTGCCACCGTCGATCACGGCGTCCCCCAACGATGCGAACCACGCGCCCCATGCGGCCATGGCATCGGCTTGCGCGGCCGCCGACTCGGGGATCGTGCCACCGTGATAGGCGAATACGAACTTGGGCATTGGATGTCCTCCTGTGTCTCACGAACCGCATCGCTCGAGCGGCCCGTCTGTACGACGAACGACAAGTCGCCAGATCGACACCCTCCCGTTACGTTCTTCGCCGTGGACGATGCGACGTGGTGGTCCCCCGGCGACGGCGCCATCACGGTGGTGATACGGGTTACGCCCGGCGCGCGCCGCTCCGAGGTGATCGATGCCTCAGGAGATCGATTGCGCATTCGCATCGCGGCCCCCGCGCACGAAGGTCGGGCGAACGCCGAAGCCCAGCGGTTCGTCGCCGCGCTCTTCGGCGTGCGCCGAGCTGCGGTGTCACTCGTGCGGGGCGAACGTTCACGCGACAAGACCTTGCGGATAGCCGGCGTCGAGGCACCACCCACCGACATCGGTGGGTGACACCCCGCAGCGGTTCGGTGACCGTTACGCGACCGGGTAGAAGTATCCGGTGACGTCGACGAGCACGTCGGCCGCGCCCGCGTCGTTGTAGACCGCGAGTTGGCCTGCAGTACCGCCGCTGGGCAACACCGCGACTCCGACGAAGTTGGGCACCGTATCGCCCGGGCCCCAGTTGACGCTCGACACGGTTGGTTGGGTCAAACCCGCGGGCCACACCGACAGATAGCTGCCCGCAGTGGTGCCCGTGACGGTGGCGTTGAGCACCACGCCGATCGCACCCGGGGGCGCGCCGCCCGCGCCGCCGACGGGCACGAAGCGCGTTTCCTGCCCCCCGAACGGCCCAGGCGTGATGCGCGTGTTGTACACCCGCGATGGCTGATCGAGCGGACGGAACGCGGTCGGTGTGGTCAGTCCGCTGGGTGTTGTGCCGTCATCGAAGTAGCCCAACACGTCGATGATGACGTCGGTGGTACCAAAGGCGTTGAAGATCGTGATCGCGGCACCGTTGTTGCTGGTCGGTCCGAGCTTGACGATCACCGCGTTGGCCACGGTCTGGCCCGCCTTGAAGTTGAGGTTCGATGATGTCGGCAAGACGTCGCCGGTGGGATACACGGTCAAGTAGCCGCCGTTGGTCGAGCGCGTCGCGGTGACGTTGATCAACACCGCGGCGAAGTGCGACGTCGCCGGCAACTCGTTGCGCAGCGTGAGGTTCAATATCCCTGCTTGTCCGATCGGAGCGACGACACCGTTGATGCGCGGACTGGTGCGAGTGTCGAACGCGCGGTTCGGCACGAACGGATAGAAGCGACCGGCCGCAGTGCCCGCAACGAAGTAACCCGTCACGTCGAAGAGGACGTGCGCCGGGCCGCCGAAGTTGTAGAGGCTGACCTTGCCGTTGGCACCGATGCGCGCGATCACGAGGTTGGCGACGGTCTTGCCGGCGACGAAGTTGAGATTGGATGCGTCGGGTCGGGTGGCGCCCGTTGGGAACACCGTGAAGAAGCCGGTTGTCTGCGGATCGACCGCGGTGACGTTGAGTACGACCGATGTCGCCTCGGCCGGCACGCCGCCCGCGCCGATCACCGGAATGTCGATGGTCGTGTCGCCGGGGACGGGACCCTGCACGCCACCCGCGCCACTGCGCGTGTCGGCGATGCGTGACGGGGGCACGGCAACGAGAGTGCTCGGGTCACCGATGGCCGCTGGCGCGAGCGACACCGCGGCCGGCGCACTACCCGAATCAGAAGCCGCCGCGAGCGGCGCGTTGCCGCCGAACAGCGCAACCACAATCCCGACTGCGAGCGCGCCGCGCCGAAGTTTCTTCACGATGTCCCCCACCCCGATCGAACTTTTTCAGTGGCCTAGAATATTAGCCACAGGCGCGTTCGTCGCGTCGACCACATTGCGGTTGACGACATTGCCGTGGCGATGACGCGTGCGACTCACCGATTGCTCTCGGGTCCACCGCGAGACTTCGAGCTCGCCGTCGGCAATGACCGGGGTGCTATCGACCCAAATGCCGGCGCGATGCAAGGCCCGCAGCACCCGGTCATCGTGCGCGCCGAGCAGTCGCACCTTCGCGGGCGGCGCGCTTGCCATTCGGGCCATGAAGGCGTCGTCGCTCTCGTCGATGCCCGACCACTCGACCGCGCACCCGACAACCGCGGCCACCGCGCGCGCAATGGTGATGTCGTGAGCGGGCACGTCATGCGCCGCTCGTACGACGACGGTGCCCGCGATGCGGCGCAACCGGAACAGGTTCTCTTCGGCCCGCAATCCGGTTGGATCCACGCCGCTGGCCCGCACCTCCCAATGCCGCCTCGCCGCCTCGGCGACCGTCTCGACATCGACCGCAAGGGCGGGACGCCACCGCCCGAGCGAGCCGACGTAGTTGAGGCCGCCCGCCTTGGCGCCGGGACCGACCGACGAGCCCTTCCAGCCACCGAACGGCTGACGACTCACGATCGCACCGGTTATCGCGCGGTTGACATACGCGTTGCCGACCGCGACTCGCTCGACCCAACGATCGACCTCACCGGGGTCGAGACTGAAGATGCCTCCGGTCAGTCCGAACGTGACGTCGTTCTGCAACGCGATGGCGTGATCGAGGTTGTCGGCGCGCATCACTCCGAGCACCGGTCCAAAACACTCGGTGCGATGGAAGAAGCTGCCGCGCCGCACGCCGAGCCGCACGCCCGGTGACCACAGTTGGACACTCCCCCGCGACTGCGGTTCGACGAGCCACGTCTCGCCCTGGTCCAACGTTTCGAGTGCACGCTGCAGAGGTCCCGATGGTGGACGAATGAGCGGCCCCACTCGAGTCGCGGGGTCCCATGCGGGGCCGACGCCCAGCGTGCGTACGCAGTCGGCGAGACGCGCCCGAAACGACGCGCTGTCGTACAACGACGCGTCGACGATCGCGAGGCTGGCGGCGGAACACTTCTGACCCGCGTGACCAAAGGCAGACTGCACGAGATCGCGCAACGCGTCGTCGATATCGGCGGCACTGGTGATGATGATGGCGTTCTTGCCACTCGTCTCTGCATGCAGCGACAGCGTCGGCTTCCAGTCGAGGAACAGGCGCGCCGTGTCGAGCGAGCCCGTCAGGATGACGCCGTCGACTCCCGCATTCGTAATGAGGGCCCGCCCGACATCGTCGTCAGCCGTAGGAACGAACTGCAGTACATCCGGCGCCACGCCGGCCTGCCAGCACTGCAGCGCGAGCACATACGCGGTGAGTACCGATTCGGGCGCCGGCTTCAGTATGACGGCGTTGCCTGCGGCCAACGCGGCCAACACACCGCCCGCGGGAATGGAGTACGGAAAGTTCCAGGGCGAGGCGACCACCACGACACCGTGCGGATCGAAGTGCAGATCCCGTGCCGCGGCGACGCGATCGAGATCGGACGCGCGGTCGCCGTAGTAGCACGCGAAATCGATGGCTTCGGAGACCTCGGCGTCGGCCTCGCGAATCGTGCGACCGGCGTCGTGCACCATCGTGGCGATCGTCGTCGTACGCCCGGCTCGCATCACCGCGGCGATGGCCCGCAATATCTCACGCCGTTCGTTTCCCGGACGCGCGGCCCACGCCCGCCCGGCGCGCCGGGCGACCCCTACCGCGGTGTCGACATCGGTCTGCCGCGCTTCGACATAGTGGTAGAGCGTCACGTCGGGCGCCGACGGATCACTTGCTGATCCGGTCGCTGGCTCGAGGATCTCTCGCCCGTCGATCACCACGGGCACACATCCACGAGGCGGAGCGAACGCGCGCACCGCACCGACGATCGCGTCGCGCTGCCACCGAATCGCGAAGTCTGAGTCGGGCTCGTTCACGAACGCGTCCGTATCGGTCGTCACTTCGCTCGCCGGCGATCCCCGACGAGACCGGGTATCGATGTGGTGTCGATCGCGCACCGCGGCGCGGAAGCGTCGACGTTCGACCTCCCACTGCGCGTTGCCGGGTTCGAGTGTGAAGAGGTGACGCAAGAAGTTTTCGGGCGCGGTGTTCTCGTCGAGCCGGCGCACGAGATAGGCAACCGCTGACGCGAAGTCGTCGCGCTGAACAACCGGCGCGTAGAGCAACAAGCCGCGGGCGATCTTTGCCGTCGCCAACGCTTGTGGGTTGGCCATGCCCTCGAGCATCTCGATCTCGATGCGACGCGGGTCATCGAGTCGTTCGCGCCGGGCGAGCGCCCAGCCGATGTCGAAGAGATTGTGGCTGGCGACGCCGACGCGTACAGCGCCCGCATTCTCCTCGCGCAGAGCGATGTCGAGCAATCGCTTGTAGCTGGCGTCGACCTCGGCCTTGGTGGCGAACGGCGCCTGCGGCCAACCGTGGAGTTCCGCCTCGACTCGCTCCATCGCGAGGTTGGCGCCCTTGACGATGCGCACTTTGATCGTGCCGCCGGCCTGGCGGTGCCGCGCTCGCGCCCACGCGCACAACTCTTCCAAGGCCGCGTGTGAATCGGGCAGATAGGCCTGCAACACGATGCCGGCATCGAGCCGATCGAGTGGTGGCGACGAAAGCGACCGAGTAAACGCGGCAACCGTCATCTCGAGATCGTGGAACTCTTCCATATCGAGATTCACGAACTTCGCCGGCTCGTACTGCGCCACCGCGCGAAGCAGCGGCACGAGGCGATCGACGATGCGATCCAACGAGTGTTCGAAGGCCGCGACGTCGAGTTGCGCGCACAACGCCGAAATCTTCACCGACACGTATTCGACGTGCGCGAACCCGAGTTGACGCCGAATCGATTCTTCGCGCCGCCGCGCCTCGTCTTCGCCCAACACCGCTTCGCCTAGGACATTGACGTTGAGACGGATCCCCTGCTCGTGACGGCGGCGCGCATGGCGAGCGAATCGGGCGGGCTCGGCCGGCAACACGATGCCGGCGAACGCGCTCCGCAACCGCGCCATCGCGAGCGGCATGACGACGCGAGGCATCCGCGGCGCGAGGCGCGCCCCGGCACGCAGCAGCAATCGATCGACCGGCCCGGCCACTGCGGGCAATGGCTCGCGGCAAACGATGTCGTGCAAGCGATCGGCGGCGCGCCGCCGATCGGGAATCCGCACCACTTCGTCGGTGAGCGCCAGGAGGAACACTCGGCTCGCAGCGTCGTCGAGCAACCGCGCGATACGACGTTGGCGAATACGATCGCCGAGCGTCGCGCTCTGTGTCGCGAGTGCGCCGATCTCGCGAGCAAACCTCTCCGCCCGTTCGATCAGCTCGTCATCAGGCGCCGCGTCATTCACCATCGCACCAGTACAACACTCTTGCCCCGGCCCCGTAGGCTCGTCGCATGCCCGTGATCGAAGTCTTCGCTGATATCTGGTGTCCGTTCGCTCACGTTGGCCTTCGCGCCATGGTCACGCAACGGCGCGCACTCGGTTTGGACGACCTGCAGCTGTGGATACGGGCGTGGCCGCTCGAGTTGGTCAACGCCCAGCCACTCGATGCCCATGAAGTCGCAGAAGAGGTGATCGATCTGCGGGCTCAGGTCGCGCCCGACCTCTTCGTCGGGTTCGACGAACGCGCCTTTCCCACCACGTCGCTGCCTGCCCTCGCGCTCGCGGCCCGCGCCTACCGGCGCGATGCCCACACGGGTGAGCAAGTGAGCCTGGGCTTGCGCAACGCGTTGTTCGAAGAGGGACGAAACATCTCCGACACCGCGGTGCTCGCTTCGATCGCGCGTAGGTTCGGCATCGACGATGCCTCCCCCGACGACATCGAGACAGTGCACGACGATTGGCACGACGGTCAGCGCCGCGGGGTCACGGGATCACCACACTTCTTTTGCGGTGGCATCGGCGCATTCTGCCCGGCACTCGACATATCCAAAGATGATGAAGGTCATCTGCACGTGCGCACCAACCCCGCGGCGCTCGAGCACTTTGTCGCGCGGTGCCTCGCTTCGTGAACGGGAGCGTGCCCGGGGCAATGTCCGTAGTCCGTCCGAGATTGTTCAAATGACCTAACCCTGACGTCCGTGCGACCGAAGGAGCTAGTGATCGTTCCCGCAGCGCCTTGTCCCTGCCCCACGAGGAACCCTGACTCGAGTGGAGCAATTGATGGTCCCGGCCACGATGATGCGGCAGCAAGGCGCCGCGTGATGCATGCACTGATCGTCGACGACGACGGGTTCATCAGGGAAGTCGCCCGACTGAGCCTCGAGCTCACGGGCGGATGGGCCGTCTCGTTGGCCGAATCCGGCACCGACGGGATCGACCAAGCGCGCACACTGGCGCCGGACGTGATCCTGCTCGACGTGATGATGCCGGGCATCGACGGTGTCGAGACCATGCGCAGCCTGGCCGGCGACCCTGCAACGCGCGACATCCCCGTGATCTTCCTCACCGCTGCGACGCTTCCTTGTGAGCAACACCGGATCGACGCGGCGGGCGCTCTCGGTGTCATCGCCAAGCCGTTCGATCCCTTGAGCCTGGCCCATGAGGTCGAGGTACTTCTCGGCACGGCGCCGCGCTGAGCCCGAAGGGCCAGCGGGCAACCGGCAACTACCCTCGCGCCACGCTGACGAGATCGTTGGCGAACGCGACCAACTCGGGATACGAACTCGGCTTTATTTCGAAGCGGGTGACGCCGAGGCTCAGCCCGAGCTCCAGGTCGGCGGAACGGCGCGATGTCGTGAACATCACGACCGGTATGCGGCGCAACGACTCTGACAGCGAGATCAATTCCATGGCCTCGAGCCCGGTGCAGCGGGGCATGCGAATATCCAACACGACGACGTCGGGCGCGTTGCCGGATGCGACCCGGGCGGTGAGGATCTGCAAGAGCTCCTCACCATCCTCGGCGAAGGTGAAGTTGATTTCCGCGTCGGCATCTTGCGCGGCGAGCGCGAGCAGCAGATTGTCCGCGGGCTCGTCGTCGGCGACGATCACATCGATCGGCTGGGGGGTGGGCAGAGAGCGCAGAGGCGCGGGCCCTTGGACGGACGATGTCATTCTCATCTCGGGTCCTTTGTGTCGTTGTCTCAACGCGTGATCACCACTGCGTCGATGATCGTTGGTTCGATTTGTACAGGGGCGGGCTGGTTCGACGAAGTCGTGAACGGCAAGGCAACCGCGGCAAACGTCGCAGCTGTCGCGGCGAGCACGAGGAATGCACTTCGAGCGGCACGGCGCGTCACGATTTCGGGGAGCACCGATGACTCATCGAAAGGTCCGGCGATGCGAGCAAGGTGCTCGGACACTTCGCGGCGGCGGCTCGCGAGGATGACTCGCAGCACGTCAAGGTCCAAGTCGGTAAATGGCACTGCAGTAGCGGGTGCCATCGAACGCGTCGAGAAGGTCAACTCGAAATAGGCCAGCAAAATACGGTCGGCCGCTGTCTCGGCCATATCGACGGCGGTGACGTGCGCCGCAACGGTACCGGCGACAAGATCGACGACTACCCGGCATCGTCCGACCGGGAACAGGGATCGACGCACCCCATACGCCGACACCGCATCGGCCAACTCGTCGATGTCCAACTCGGCGCGCCCGAGTTCGACCTGCGCGATTTCGACGACGCCGAGCGAACACCGCCGGCTGACCGTCTTCGCCGACTCACCTGCCTTTGCTCGATATTCGTGGAGGAGCGAGCCCAGGCTCGGCGTGAGAAGCGCGGTCGAGAAACCACCAAGTGTCGACATGTCCGATGATCGACCCCTTTGGCGCACCGCTTGAGCGCGTTCCTGGAAATTCGCTCAATTCTGATAATTGTCAGGCAATTGCATTTGCACCCAGCGCGCGCAACGCTCGAGCAAGCTCGATGTCGATGGCGTCGAGCTGCGCTTCGCCGTGCGTCAGGTCCCCCCCTGCGCACGCCGACGCCAGCGTCGTGCAGAGGGTGGCAAGCGCCGTGGCGCCAAGCGTGGCGCTCGATCCGCTGAGCGCGTGGGCCGCTCGCCAAAGCGCTGCGACATCGTTTGCGGCCAGCCCGCGGCGTAGCTCGTGGACTCGCGAGCGCGCCTCGGTCACGAACAGCGCCGTCAGCTTTTCGACGAGGTCGTTGCCGGCCATCGTTCCCAACTGCACGAGACGATCGACGATCTGTGGATCGACCGCGGCCGTTTCCTCGTCGCCGTAGAGATCTTCGAGCTCGACCGGGATCGCGCCGCCCGGCGCCCATCGAGCCAATTTCGCCGCCAAGGCTTTGAGTGTCAGCGGTTTGGTGAGGTAGTCGTCCATGCCGGCATCGATGCAGCCCCGGTGGTCGGATTCCATCGCCGACGCAGTGACGGCGACGATCGGTGTGTGCGACGCGTCGCCTTGTAGGAGCCGTATCTCCCGGGTGGCCTCGAAGCCGTCCAGGATCGGGATGTGACAGTCCATCAGGATGACGTGATACGGCGTCAGGACAGCGGCCTCGACCGCGGCCGAGCCGTCAGCCACGACGTCGACCTCGTAGCCGAGTACCTCGAGCATCGCGAGGCCGACTTGTTGGTTGACGGGGTTGTCCTCGACAAGAAGGACGCGGGCCAGCGGTCCGCGCCCGGCCCGCCCTTTCTGCACGAACCGCGCGACGAGCCCCAGCAGCGAATCCTTGCTGATCGGCTTGGCGAGGTAGCCGTCCATTCCTTCGGCGAGGCAACGAGTGCGATCTTCCCAGCGCGCTCCGGCAGTCATCGCGATGATCGGTGTGTGCGGACCTGAGCCCTCGGCGGCTCGGATTGCTGCGGTCGCGTCGTACCCGTTCATCTCGGGCATGTGGCAGTCCATGAGGATGGTGTCGTACACCTGCTCCGCTGCCGCACGCACCGCGGCCGCGCCGTTCTCAACGGTGTCGACCCGGTACCCCGCGCTCGACAAGATGGCCAC
>JBDTLT010000208.1:0-9717 GCA_039934635.1 Acidimicrobiales bacterium | reverse complement strand
AGGTTCGCCATCGTCCTGCTCCTCAATGTCAATCTTGGTCGACGGGTATCCGTCGAAGAACAGTGCCGCCGGTGCCATAGCGCGTTACAGCCCCGTCGGAACGACCAGATCGAGACTGAACATCGCTTGCCAAGCGGTGAGTGCCGGCCGGTAGATTCAGGAAGTGCTAAATTGCGGGGTTGCTGAACCTGGAGCGCCAATGGATCCGATCGACATGTACCGGCGAGCGACCGACGGAGCGATAGCAGTCATGCGCGCTGTTGCACCAGAGCAGTTGGAATTGCCGACGCCGTGCGCGGAATGGTCGGTGCAGAATCTGATTGATCACATGACCGGCAGCACGGCGTACTTACGAGCGTCGCTCGCGGGCCAACCTCCGTCACCGCTCAGCGGTACGAGCGCTACTGATTTCAGCGACGGTGCCGACGCGGCGGCATCGGCGCTCATGGAGCCCGGCGCGCTCGAACGCGTATGCATGTCCCCGTTGGGATTCGAATGGACGATCGGCCACGCGGTGATGGGCACGATCATGGACACGGTCATCCACACTTGGGATCTCGCTACTGCCACTGGACAATCGGTCGAGCTCGACCCGGGCTTGGTCGAGATGTGTATCGCCATGTTCTTACCGGAGATGCCCGAGCGTGGTCGCGAGAGCGGGCTCGTGGGTGCAGTGGTTGCGGTGCCGGAGGATGCGACCGCCGACGTCCGGTTGCTGGGTGCAATGGGACGGCGCGTGTGAGCCCTCTCGAAGACTCCCTACGCGCGCTGGCGCACCCTGGGCGGCGAGCAATGCTCGAGCTTGTCTTCGACCGTGAGCGACCCGCCACCGAATTAGCAGACGCCGCGGGGTTATCGAAGTCGGCGGCGAGCCAGCATCTCAAGCTGTTACGCGACGCGGGGCTCGTGCAAGTACGGGTGGACGCCAACAGACGCCTCTACCGCGCTGATCTCGAGCGCGTCGCCGAAGTCGCGGCTCGGCTCGACGAGTTTTGGGCGTCACCGCTCGCCAAGCTCAAAGCGTCGGCCGAAGCGCGGCATTCGGCCACCCGCGTCAAGAAGCGAAAAACGTCGTGAAACTCGTGGTCCAAGAGCTCACTATCGCCGCTCCGCCCGACGTTGTGTACCAGTACCTCATCGACCCCGAGTTCTTCGTGGAATGGATGGCGGACACCGCGACGCTCGATCCGATTCCCGGCGGCCGGATCCGCTGGACCCATGCCAACGGCGACACGTGCTCGGGCACCTATGTCGAGCTCGTTCCCAATCGACGCGTCGTGTTCAGCTATGGATGGGAGCGCGTCGAAGTCGAGATCCCGCCAGGCTCGACGGTTGTCGAAATCGATCTGCACCCCGATGGTCCCGACACCACCCGACTGCGTCTCGTGCATCGTGGCCTCGACGACCTCGCCGCCGGCGCACACCACGGCGGTTGGACGCACTACCTCGCTCGGTTGCGCGACGCGAGCGAAGGACGAACGCCCGGCACCGACCCGTTCGCCAATCTGCGAGTGCCGACACCCGAGGAGCTACGCCGTGACCCACATCGATGACCACGAACGCCGCTTCTGGTCGCTCGCTGACGCCGTCCTCGACCGACCGAACGTCACCCGATCCACGATGATGGGGCTACCTTGCCTTCGGGTCGACGGTGCGTTCTTCGCGTCCTGGGATCGTCACACCGGCGCGCTGCTCGTCAAGCTCCCCGAGGCGCGCGTCGATGGGCTCGTTGCCGAAGGACGGGCCGAACCATTCGCACCGGCGGGACGCCGCTTTCGTGAGTGAGCCGCCATCCCCACTTCGCGCACGCGTTCTTGGCGAACGTTCATCGACGAAGCCCACGACTACGTGTCGTCTCCCTGCGGCCAAGCCCCGACGCAAGCGATGACCGACTCGTTCATGGGCTTCAGTCAGCGCGCCTTCGAGTTCCTAGAGGGCCTCGCGGCCCACAACACGAAGGCCTTCTTCGATAGCCAGCGCGACACCCACAAGAGCGAAATCGCCGATCCCGCCAAGCTCCATGTCGACGCGCTCGCGATCGAGCTGCCGGCCCGCGTTCATCCCAGATTGCGGGGTGAAGCTCGCGTCGGCCGGTCACTCTTTCGCATAAGCCGAGATACGCGGTTCAGCACTGACAAGACCCCCCGACAAGACGCACATCGACTTCCTCTTCTGGGCCGGTGAAGGGGATCCCCGCACCTGTCCCGCCGCGATCATGCGCATCACCAACTCGGTTGTGCTCGTCGGCGCCGGCCGAGTCGGGATTCGCGGCGAAGACCTCGCCGCATACCGCGACTCGATCGTCGACCCGATCCGCGGGCCTGCGCTCCGAGCCATCGTCGACTGGTGCGTCGCCGCGCTCGAGCCGTACTCACCCTTGATCGAATGGCTCGCCACCTGAACAAAGTGGCCCCTCGATCGTGAGGTCGACACCGCCGAGGACGCGCCCGTTCACCTGCACGTCGATTCGATGAGGTCCTGGATGTATGCGACGGATCGACACGTGCCCGAAACGGTGGCGGCGTTCGAACGCCGTCAGGTGCCCTGCAGCGAGTGTTCTCGTCGTGAGTTTGAACACCTTGCCCGCCTTCAAGCCCGACGCGCCCTGGTAGTGCACCACGTAGTCGATCGCGGCGCGCGTTTCGACATCCGCCTCGAGGGTGAAACGGAAGGTGGCCACATCGCCAATCTCGAGGGCCGCCGGCTTGCACACGAGGTCGACGAGTCGGACTGTGCTGTCGTGCGCGAATCCGAGGATCTCGAGCGCCGTCGGTTCGCCGCGTTTGATGAGGGTTCGCAGGCCGTGGCGAACGACGTCGACGCGTTGCGGGCTCGCCGAGAGCCAACGTCGCGCAACGTTGACGACCAGCTCGGGATGATCCTTGCTGATGTCGTTCAAGTGATTCGCAACGGATCGCCGCACATATGGTGATTGGTCGTCGTACAAAAGGTCGAGCAACGCGATCGTCGGCGTCGGGTCGATGATGAACGCTCGCAGCTGACGCGCCCACGGGAGTCGCGGCCGCGTTCCTTCCGAAACCAGTCGCCGCACGTGCTCGTCTGGACGTGGGCCCACTCGCGCAGGAACCGAAACGTCAGCTCGGAGTACGTTTCCGATGAACACCCGAATCGGCCCTTCACTGGAAAATCGCGGCGTCAATGCGGCGAGAACGGCGAGCGCCCTTTCCGGCTGATCGATGCCCGTCTTCGCGACATAGGTGCCGACCGGCATTGTCATCCATCCGGTGAATGCCGGCGAGCACAGCGCCCTCTCGATGATTTGGGCGGCTTCACCGAAATCATCCGGCAAACAGGTCACGAGCGCGTCGGCAAACAACTCGATCCGTTCGGACAATCGGAGTTCGTCGAGGCGAGCCGAGGCGAGCACACGCCAGCGGGAAGTCGGGAACTCCGCCCAGGAGCGTGACAACTCGGTTGCCAGCGAGTCGATGGTCAACGCATTGAATTCGTCCTTGAAGTCAGCCACGGTAAGAGCGCGGTCGGTCAAGTGGCCCTATCGAAAAGCTCGACGAGGCCAGCGAGGCACCCGAGCCAGTCCGCGAGATGGTTTTCTCGCGCTTCAACGGACTCGATCCGTTCGTGCGTAACGACGATATCGGTTCCTGATCCAGCTGGCGAGAACTCGACGATAACGATACTGGACGCTGCGTCGCGTTCGACCGGCCCGACGGCCCAGGTGTAGCGGAGAAGCCGCGACGGTCGGACCTCCAGATAGCGACCGCTGATCCACACCACAGTGCCGTCGGGCAGTTGGTTGCCGATGCGATAGGTCTTGCCGACACCGACATCCAAGACGGCTTCGATGCAAGTGACGCCGACCGGTCCCCACCATTTGACGAAAAGGTCTGCTTGCGTCCACGCCGCGAAGACGTCGTCGGGAGGCGCCGGGATGTGTCGGCTCACCGTCAGTCGCTCGGCGATGATTTCGTGATCGGTCATTCGTTCTTCTTGCCCCGGTCGGGCGGAGTCTTCGATTCGAAGTGCTCCGCGAGAGAATCGAGGGTGCCGTTCCAGAACGGTCGGCACGTCATGATCCACTCATCGGCATCGGCGAGCGCGTCGACGACGAGGAAGCAACGGCGCGAGCGACCCACTTTGCGAGTTGAAACCAGACCCGCCGCCTCGAGAACGGCGACGTGTTTGGCCACAGCCGGCAAGGTCATATCGAAGGGCGCCGCCAACACACGATCGAGTTGCAGTTGACGCTCACGACACCGAGACCGAGATCCACCTCAGCCATACCGGTCTTCTCTTCCCGATGGCGCAGCCGACCACATCGCGGACGGGTGGCAGAAAATGTATTGGACACCGCTGACCAAGTACTTGAAGCGCGCTGATGCTCGCGCGCATGGATGATCGGCATCGAATAGCTCCGCTAGTCTACTTCCTGGGTCGAGGCGTGCACAGGCTCGTCTCCGACGACGATGCCCAGAGGAGCCCGATGGCAAGCTCGGATGGTCAGGTTCGGCCAGGTGTTAGCGATCTGCCCCCGTTCGATTTCGGTCCGACACCGTTGACGTCCGCTCCCGATTTGGCTTCAGCGCGCGTAGCGATCGTGACCAGCGCCGGGTTGCGTCCTGATGGGCTCGGCGCTTGGACCGAGGGCCAAGGCTTCGTGACCCTCGATTCGACCAGACGCGACCTGACACTGGCACACATCTCGCCGAACTTCGATAGAGCCGGGGTCGCCGCAGACCTCAACGTCGTGTATCCGATCGATCGACTCGACGAACTCGCTCGCGCTGGTGTCATCGGCTCGGTCGCGTCGTCACACATAGCGTTCATGGGCGCACAGATCGACCACACACTCACAACCATGCGTCTCGACACCGGGCCAGCGGCCGCGAAGTTCCTTCTCGACGACGGTGTGAATGTCGTGGTCCTGACGCCCGTTTGACCGCTGTGTACCCGCACCGTGTGTGCCCTCGCCAACATCCTGGAAGCGGCCGGTCTGGCTACGGTGGCGATCAGCCTCGTGCGCAGCCAGGCCGAGCGCGGCCGCGCACCACGCGTACTGCATTGTGAGTTTCCGCTCGGACGACCCCTTGGCCGTCCTAACGAGCCGGCGTTCCAGAACCGCGTGCTCAACGCGGCCTTCGATCTTCTTCGCCGTGTGGACGTACCCGTGCTCGTCGACTTTCCCGAGACGATCGTCGACGAAGCTGACGCGCCGTTGAGCTGTCCGCTGCCATTACGCAACGACCCGAGGCTCCACCCCGCGGTCGACGAAGCAATCGGCCTGATGCCGGCGTACCGCAGAAGTCTGGAACGCACCGGTCGCACCGGTGTAGTGCGTAGCGGCGGAGCCGACCGTGTCGCCGAGTTGGTCGCCGCGTTCGTCCGACTCGAAGCCGGCGACGATTGGACCGTCGAAGGCGCGCCCATCGAGATCGGCGCCGCGGCGCTCGACCTTCGCGCCTACTACGAAGAAGCTGCCCTCGGACTCGCAGACCACGTGCCCGCGGCCCGTCAAGCCGAGTCGTGGTTCTACCGACGCACCGTTAGCGGCGACCTGCTGCGGCAGGTGCAGAAGCGGCTTCGCTCGTCCGGAGCACCACGAGCGTCGTGGTTCGCGTTGGCGCCGACCGGCCAACAGCTCGCCCGCGATTGACCACGGTTTCTTACAAGGCGCGAAACACCGACCCGGACGCCCACCGATTCAAAGCTGCCTGCGCGACACTGTGGCGAGATGACACCGTCGCAACCCCGAGGCGTCACCGCCATGGCTGAGAGGCACCGATGAGCACCACGCTCGAACCCGCTGCAGCGCGGCCCGGGATTGTCCGTCGCGCCCGACGCGTCGTGCGAACGCACCCCTTCGTGACCACAGGAGGCACGCTGGTCATCGGCGCGCTCGTCGTGTGGCTCGTGTTCTTCGTATTCGCATTCCATCTGTTGTTCATCGACGACAAGGTCAACGAGGCGGACCCCTTCGCCGGGGCTTCGCCGTCGGCGACGGCGCTCGGCACGTCGCCGGAGATCGCCACCGGCTCCGCGCAGGAAACGCATCGCGGCTCGTTCGTCGATCGCAGTCACCCCTCGTCGGGCGGGGCGACCATCACGACCGATGGATCAAAGATATTTCTGCGCTTCGAAGAACTGCGTACCGACAACGGGCCCGACCTTTTCGTTTATCTGAGCGCGGGGGTGACCGCGACCTCACCGTCGGGCGAACTCGATGATGACTTCGTCGACCTCGGCAAGCTGAAAGGGAACATCGGCTCGCAGAATTACGAGGTTCCGTCCGGAACCGACCTCGCCAAGTACAAGACGGTGGTCATCTGGTGTCGACGGTTCGCAACCGCGTTCGGTGCAAGCGACCTGACCGCGACCGCCGTTCGCAGCTGAAAGCGGGCGCTTCGCCGAGGCGCGCCGCGCGACGCAGGGCGGTCTTGAGCGCGTGGCAGATGCGTTGGCGGTTGAGTGCTGTCGCGTCAGCCCGTGCCCCGTCACGCGGCGCGAGCTCGTGGGTTCAGGAGAAGACGCGTATTTCAACCGCTCCGACATTGCCGCCACTCGACGTCTTGATGTCGAACCGAACGACACGTCCGCGCGCGGTGAACGCAGCGGGCCGCGGCGCGGCGAGTGTGCCCGCAGCAAATGGTCCGAGCGCCGGGCCGCCGTCGACGCTCACGGTGTAGGTCGATGTAATCGCGCTGCCGTCAGCCATCGACCTCGTGACGAACTCGGCGCCCGTGATGTCAGTCACTGTGGTGAGATCGAGCGTGATCGAGCCGTTGTCGCCGTCACCACGCGTGGCCCATTCGGTCGACGGGTCGCCATCAATTGCTTTCGCGCCCGCGAACGCGGCCGAGAACTCGGAGCTGACCCTGGTGACGGTCGCTTTCGTCGCGATATTGCGACCCGGAGCCGACACCGTTGCGGTCGGTCCCGCCTCGGCAGCATCGAGGCGGAATGTCCCGCGCTCGGACCGGTAAAGGGTTCCATCCGCAGTCGTGCCTTGCACGATGTAGGTATAGGTAACCCCCGGCTCCACGTCGGGCAGCGACACGTCGTGCTCCGCGATGCCGGTGCCGTTCATCGAAAGGCTGTTGTTGAACCGACCGAACGAGTCATCGACGCCCCAGACGATCGCGCAGATCATCGGCACGGTCGTCGTCACATGGAAGATCCCTCGGCTCAGGTCGGACGGATCGAGCTCGAATACCATTTCGCTGCCGCGGATCTCATCAAAGGGGCGCACCGACGCCTTGGACGACCCATCGGCGCCGCACGCGGTCAGCACGAGCGTCCCAATTGCAAAGAACACCAACGACCGAGCGACCACGCGCCGACGAAGCGCCGCCGCCAACTCCACGCGATACCGGGGACACCGCCGGTTCATCGGACCATTCCCGACGGGTGCGCGCCGTATTCGTTGCTCGCTGCATCAAAGGAAGTCATGGACACGATGATCACACGTCTGAAGGCTTGGATACGTTCAACGCGGCCAAGCGACCCCGAAGCGGCACGCGTAATGGCCGACCGGTGGCAGTCGTTACCCGACCACGCCCGCACGCCTGCGCAGTTGCTCGGACGTCGCTTCGCGGGCTGCGAGGGCACACACGGAGTGTTCCCGGCATGCGACTTCGCGTGCAAGCCTTGTTATCACTCCGCCGACGCGAACAAAGTGCCCGTCGATGGTGCACACACGATCGCGGAGGTCGAGCGGCAAATGGCCTATCTCCGCGAGCGTCGAGGACCCGCACAGTATGCACAATTGATCGGCGGTGAAGTTTCACTGCTGTCACCCGAAGATCATGCGGCGACGCTCGACATGATGCGCCGCTATGGGCGTATGCCCATGAGCATGACGCACGGCGATTTCGACTACGACTACCTGCGCCGGCTCGCCGTGCGATCCGACGGCGCACGGCGGTTCTCATTGCTGTCATTCGCAGCGCACATCGACTCGACGATGCACGGCCGTACGGGCGCATCGCATCCCACGTCCGAGGCCGACCTTCAACCACACCGAGCAGCGTTTTGCGCAATGTTCGACCACCTCGGCAGGGAACACGGCGTGCGTGCGTATCTGGCACACAACATGACCGTCACCGCGAACAATCTCGAACAGATACCGGCGATGATCCGAGCGTCGCATAGGCTCGGCTTTCGGATGTTCTCGTTCCAGCCCGCTGCATACATCGGCAACGAGCAGCGGTGGCGTGAGGGCTACCGAGTAGTCACCGACGACGACGTGTGGGCCCGCGTCGAAGACGGTGCGGGCACTCGGCTCCCCTACCGGGCCATCGAAGTGGGCGACATCCGCTGCAACCGCACGACCTGGGGTGTCTACGTCGGCGAACGCTACGTTCCGCTTCTCGATGACCGCGTGCCGGCCGATCTGGCGCTGCGTGACGCGTTCTTCGCCGCATTGCCGGGCACGCTCTTGTTCGCGCCTCGCGTCCAGCAGACCGTTCGGGTCGTTCGTGGCGTGTTGCGACACCCGAAGATCCTTCCGTTGGCGCTTTCGTGGACGAGGCGATTCGTGCGGCGTGCCGGCGGATTGCGCGCACTTCGTCACGGCATCCGACCTGTGACCTTTGTAATGCACAACTTCATGGACGCCCGCGACGTCGCACCCGCGTGGAAACTACTCCGCGACGGGGTCACGAGCGACGAGCCGCACATACGAGCCACGCAGGAACGTCTGCAGGCGTGCACATATCACATGGCGCACCCTGAATCCGACGAACTCGTACCGGCGTGCGTGCAACACAGCGTCCTCGACCCCCGCGAAAATCGCGACTTGGTGACGCTGCTCGCCCAACCAGAGCGCAGACGCCATCCGTCATCGGCCTAGCGCGGTCAGCCTCCCGCGTGTCGCCCCGGCTCCCACACGAGTCCCCCGAGCACCTGTGACGCGACACCCAACGGCGCGCCCTCGAGGTCGGTGGCCATCGTCTCGTGCCAGCGGTTCAAGAATCCGAAGGTCGCGATGACGCCCACGATTTCGACGATCTCACCTTCGTCATAGAAGCGCCGAAGCTCGTCGAAGTGGCCCAGCGTCGCGGCGTTGGGGCTTTGACCGGACGCGAAAGCAAGCCGCATCGCCGCGCGCTCGGCGTCGGTGAAGCTTTCGCTACGTTCGAAGTCCGCCAGATCGGCCATTTTCGCCGCGTCGATGCCTTGGTGCATCAGGCTCGTCGCTTGGTGCGCCTGGCAGTAGCGACATCCCGCCCCGTAGCTCGACATCAACGCGACGAGGCTCTTGGTCTCGCGCGGTACTGATCCGGCAAAAACCTGCTGGATCAGTACCTGCAGCGCGTCGAGCATGCCCGGTCGTCGCGCCATGGTGAGAAACGCGTTCGGTACGAAACCCGCGCGCTCTTCCATCGTCGCGAACATTTCCTCGTACTGCGGGAGATCCTCACGCCGCAATGGATTCAGGTTCGCCACGCCAACTCCTCGATCGACTGTGACCGATCGTACCCACGATCACGGCGCCCGATTGACTCAAGCAGCGGGGTCCGTGCCCGGTCGCGGGTCAAGGGCGGCGATCAAGTCGGCGGGCGCGGGACGATCGTCGGGAGCAATTGGACGGTACGCGAAGCGCAGAAGTCCGTCGGCACCGACGACGAAGTCGCCGCCGAGTTGGCGGGTGTTGTCCATCGGCCGTCGGAGCTTGTTGCCGGCGCGCACGAGTTGGACGTACTTCTTGATGGTCGCAGGCCGGTAGATCCGGCGCAGCGA